>CAMCYK010000271.1 GCA_945883695.1 Akkermansia muciniphila
AAGCGGACTAAAGATCCGCGGTCCAGTACACCGGACGTGTTGCCAGCCCTCCCCGCAGAAACCCCTTGCCCATCCCGGAATCCTACGTAACGATAGATCTCGTCATGACCAACCCCGTCACGATCACCCGGGCCCTCGCCGACGGCACCCGCTGGCGGATCGTCCGGCTGGTGATGGACGACGCCCTCTGCGTCTGCGAACTCGCCGACATCCTCGGCATGCCCCAGTCTTCCGTCTCCAGCCACGTCCAGGTCATCCGCAAGGCCGGCCTGCTCGAGAGCGAGAAGTGCGAGAAATGGACCTACTTCCGCATTGTCCGGGAGCACCTGCCGCTGGTCCGCGCCATCTTCCGGCACTTCGCCGGCGAGGACCTTCATCCGGAAGATCCGCCCAACGCCGCCAAACGCCTTTCCAAGCGGGAGAACTCCTGCTGCCCCGGACCCAAGAAACTCGCCCCCCGGCGCCAATCCAAAGCCACCCGATGAATCTCTCCGAACTGAAATCCCTGCTCCGCGAGCACGCCGACCGCCACTTCCGCATCCAGCTTCCCGACGGTGCCGCGGTCCCCGTCTCCTTCCACGTCACCGAAGTCGGCCGCGTGCAAAAAACCTTCCTCGACTGCGGCGGCACGCTCCGCGAATCCCTCGCCTGCCAACTCCAGGTCTGGGTCGGCCCCGACTACGACCACCGCATCGAGACCGGCAAAATGGCCTCCATCCTCGACAAGGCGAAGGCCTACCTCCCCGACGAGTCCATCCCGGTGGAAATCGAATACGAGGACCGCGTGATTTCGCAATACACCGTCGACGGTCACGAGGTCACACCCGACGCCGTGATCCTCAAGCTCGCCCACAAGCACACCGAGTGCCTCGCGCCCGAGCTCTGCGGCCTCCCCGCCCTCAACCGCCTGCCTGCGATCGGCGACAAGGCACCGTGCTGCGGCCCCGCCGGCTGCTGCTGATCGATCACCTCCTCTAACTACATGGCAACCCGCATCGGCATCAACGGCTTCGGCCGCATGGGACGGCTGGCCCTCCGCGCCGGCTGGGACTTTCCCGAACTCGAATTCGCCCACCTCAACGAGACCGGCGGCGACGGCACCGTCTCCGCCCATCTGCTCGAGTTCGACTCGGTCCACGGCCGCTGGAACCGCGAGGTGAGCGGCTCGGCCGGCCAGGTCCTCGTCGATGGCCACGCGATCAGCCACAGCAGCCACCAGGATTTCTCCCGGGTGCCCTGGGGCGATCTCGGCATCGACATCGTGCTCGAGGCCAGCGGCAAGTTCCGCACGCCGGAGCAACTCGACGCTTATTTCAAGGCCGGCGTGAAGAAGGTGATCGTCGCCGCCCCGGTGAAGGAGGGCGCGCTCAACATCGTGATGGGCGTCAACGACCACCTCTACGATCCGGCCGTGCATCACCTGCTCACCGCCGCCTCCTGCACCACCAACTGCCTCGCGCCGGTGGTCAAAGTCATCCATGAGAAGATCGGCATCCGCCACGGGATGATCACGACCATCCACGACATGACCAACACCCAGTCGATCCTCGACACCCCGCACAAGGACCTGCGCCGCGCGCGGGCGTGCAGCCAGTCGCTGATCCCGACCTCCACCGGTTCCGCCACGGCGATCGGCATGATTTTCCCAGAGCTGTTAGGGAAGCTCGACGGCGTCGCGGTCCGCGTTCCGCTGCTCAATGCCTCGCTCACCGACTGCGTGTTCGAGGTCACCCGCCCGACCAGCGTCGCCGGGGTGAACGCCTTGCTCAAGGAGGCCGCCGACGGCCCCTTGGCGGGCATCCTCGGCTACGAGACGCGCCCGCTGGTCTCGGTCGACTACAAGGACGACCCGCGCTCCGCGATCATCGACGCGCCGTCGACCATGGTCACCAACGGCACCCAGGTGAAGATCCTCGCCTGGTATGACAACGAGTGGGGCTACGCCAGCCGCTATGCCGAACTCGCGCGGAAGGTCGCCCGCTCGCTTTAACACGCCCATGAGCCCCGCATCCGGCCGCCGCAACTATGCCATCGTCACGATGGCTTATTGGGCGGACACCCTGGCCGACGGGGCGATCCGGATGCTGGTGCTCTTCTACTTCTACCAGCTCGGCTACAACGCGCTGCAAGTCGCCTCGCTGTTCCTGTTCTACGAGTTTTTCGGCATCGTCACCAACTTCGCCGGCGGCGTGCTGGCCTCGCGCTTCGGCTTGAAAAGCACGCTGTTCATGGGTCTCGGCACCCAGTTGGCCGCCCTCGGGATGCTCGCCTTCCTGCCCGCGTCCGGACTGACCGTGGCCTGGGTGATGGCCTCGCAGGCCTTGTCCGGCATCGCGAAAGACCTCACCAAGATGAGCAGCAAGAGCGCGGTCAAGCTGGTGGCCGGCGACGGCGAAGGCCGCCTTTACCGCTGGGTCGCACGGCTGACCGGCAGCAAGAACGCGCTCAAGGGCGTCGGCTTCTTCACCGGCAGCCTGCTGCTCTCGCTGATCGGTTTCCAGGCCTCCGTCGGCGTGCTGATGGCGCTGGTCGGCATCGCCCTGCTGCTCGCCGCCGTATTGATGCGCGGCGGTCTGGGCGACGTGAAGTCAAAGCCGAAGTTCGGTCACCTGCTCTCGAAGAACCGCGCGGTCAACCTGCTCTCGGTCGCCCGCTTTTTCCTCTTCGGCGCGCGCGATGTCTGGTTCGTCGTCGCGCTGCCGGTCTTCCTGTCCTCCGTCCTCGGCTGGAAATTCTGGCAGGCCGGCGGCTTCATGGCCTCGTGGGTCATCGGCTACGGCATCGTGCAAGCCGCCGCGCCGGCCATCCTGCGCGGCAAGGATCCCACCGGCAAGACCGCCACCCGCCTCGCCTTCACCCTCGCGCTGATCCCGCTGGTCATCGCGGCTGGACTTCACCTCGGATGGCACCCGGCCCCCGTGGTCGTCGGCGGCTTGATCGTCTTCGGCATCGCCTTCGCCCTCAACTCCGCGGTCCATTCCTTCCTGATCCTCGACTACACCGACCACGACAAGGTCGCGATGAACGTCGGCATCTACTACATGGCCAACGCCTGCGGCCGCCTCGCCGGCACCGTGCTGTCGGGCGCGCTCTATCAGCTCGGCATGCGCGACGGCGGCAGCGCCGGACTGCTGCTTTGCCTGCTCGCTTCGGGCGGGTTCCTGCTCGCCACCGGCCTGATCTCGCTGGCTCTGCCCGGGCGAAAGCGCTCCCTCAGCGCCGCAAGCGTCACCTGAGCCTCCGTCACCCCGCCCTCCCTGCGCGGCCCCGGAGCAAGGGCTTTCGCCCGGTCAAGGGGGCCTTGGACTGCGCGCAGCCTGCTGCCGCTTTCCCTTCGCCAGCCTGCTGGCGAAGATGCCGGTCGTCCCCAGCAATCCACCGAAGTAGCCAGACCAGGCAGACCGGTATCCAGCACAGTGTCGGGACCCTGCCCAGCCACCGGGAATTCCCTGCTTGACATATTTTGGTATTTTGCTAAATAACCATCAATGGAATTAAAAGAACGATCTCGGGTTTTCAAAGCCCTCGGCCATCCGGCGCGATTGGCGATCGCCGACGAATTGGCAGGCGGTGAGCGCTGCGTGTGCGAGCTTTTGGAACTCCCCGCGCTTTCCAACCTGAGCGGCCCCACCGTCTCCCAGCACCTGCTGGTCCTCAAAACCTCCGGCATCATCGCCGACGAGAAGCGCGGCAAGAACATCTACTACCGGCTCCAGATGCCCTGCGTCTCCCGGATTTCGCTCTGCGTCGGGGAACGGCCCAGCCTCGCCACCCGCTAATTTCACTACCATGAAAACCATCGAAGTCTACGACCCCGCGATGTGCTGCTCCACCGGCATTTGCGGCACCAATGTCGATCCCGATCTCGTGAACTTCGCCGGCCTGCTCGCGCAACTCGCCAACCGCGGGATCCAGATCGAACGCCACAACCTCGCCAAGCAGCCGCTTGCCTTCGGCAAGAACGAGGAGGTGAGAAAGCTCTTGCAAAGCGAGGGGCCCGCGGCCCTGCCCGTGATCTACTGGGATGGCGGGATCCATCTCAAGGGCCGCTACCCGACGAAGGAGGAACGTCCGGGCTGGATCCGCGCCGCGCTTGGCAAAGAGGAGGTGTCGTCATGAAGCTTCCTGCCTATCAACCCGATCCCTCCGCCACGACGCGCTTCCTTTTCTTCACCGGCAAAGGGGGCGTGGGCAAAACCTCCCTCTCCTGTGCCACCGCGTTGAAGCTCGCGGATGCCGGCAAACGGGTGCTGCTGGTCAGCACCGATCCCGCTTCCAATCTCGACGAGGTGCTCGACACCAGGCTCTCCAACCACCCGACCCCGATCGCCGGCGCGCCGGGGCTGGACGCGATGAACATCAACCCCGTCGATGCCGCCGCCGCCTACCGCGAACGCCTGATCGGACCGATGCGCGGACTGCTGCCGGAGTCGGCGCTGCGCAGCATGGAAGAGCAGCTCTCCGGCTCCTGCACGGTGGAGATCGCGGCCTTCGACGAATTCTCGGGCCTGATCGGCGAGCCTGCGGCGTCGAAGGACTACGATCACGTGATTTTCGACACCGCGCCGACCGGTCACACGCTGCGGCTGATGAGTTTGGCCAAAGCGTGGGACCAGTTCCTCGACAGCAACACCAGCGGCACCTCCTGCCTCGGCCCGCTGGCCGGCCTGGAAAAGCAGCGCTCGATCTATGAAGCCACGGTCAACACCCTCGCCGATGCCGCCGCCACCACCCTGGTGCTGGTGAGCCGCCCGCAGCTCTCCGCCCTGCGCGAGGCCGAACGCACCGCCGGCGAATTGCGTGCACTTGGCGTCGGCAACCAGACCCTCGTCATCAACGGCAGCTTCGAAACGAAATGCCCCGAGGACCCGACCGCCCAAGCCATGCAGCAGCGGGGCCGGGCCGCGATGACCGCCGCGGTGCCGTTCATCGGCAGCATGCCCGCCTTCATCGTCCCGCTGCGGCCGATCAACATCCTCGGCCTCGACGGACTGCGCGCGCTGCTAAAGGAAGACGACGGCACCACGACCACTCCACCCCGAAGCACCGACTGGACCGCGCCGGACATGGAAAGCCTCGAGGACCTCGTGGCCACCATTGAGCAACAAGGCCACGGGGTCGTCATGACCATGGGCAAGGGCGGCGTCGGCAAGACCACCGTCGCCGCCGCCATCGCCGTCATGCTCGCGCGGCGCGGCCACGCCGTCCACCTCAGCACCACCGATCCCGCCGCGCACGTGGCCCAGACCCTGGCCGGCCAGGTGCCCGGGCTCACCTTGAGCAGGATCGATCCCGCCGCCGAGACCGCCCTCTATCAGAGCGAGGTCATGCAGGACCAAGCCCCGGCGATGGACGAGGCCGGCCGCTCCCTGCTCGAAGAGGACCTGCGTTCGCCGTGCACCGAAGAGATCGCCGTCTTCCGCGCCTTCGCCCGCGAGGTCGGACAAGGCACCGACCGCTTCGTCGTGCTCGATACCGCCCCCACTGGTCACACCCTGCTGCTGCTCGATGCCAGCGAAGCGTATCAGCGCGAACTCGAACGCCAGGCCCGCGCCAACCAGCCCGAGGAGGTGCTGCGGCTGTTAGAACGGCTGCGCGACCCGGCGTTCACCCGGATCCTGATTGTCACACTGCCCGAAGCCACGCCCGTCCATGAAGCCGCCGCTTTGCAGGAAGACCTGCGCCGCGCCCGCATCGAGCCCTTCGCGTGGGTGATCAACCAGAGCCTGCTCGACTGCGGATCCTGCGACCCGCTGCTCCAGCGCCGCGAGGAGGCCGAGCACCGCTACCTGCGCGAGGTCGTCGAAAAGCACGCGACCCGCACCGCCTGGCTGCCCTGGCAGGCCGAAGAGCCCACCGGCCCCGAGGCGCTGGCCCGGCTGGCCACCTCCGGCCTCCTCGCCCGCATGCCAGGGGCCACTCGGCAGGTTGAAGACTCGTTCGCCGACCGGCCATGAACCGCAGCCTGCTCAATCTGACCGTCGACCTGCTGGCTGCCGCCTGCCTGCTCGCGATGGTCGCGACGGGCTACATCCTGCGCTTTCCGCTCCCGCCGGGAACGAACCGCACGCACGAGTTGTGGGACCTGTCGCGACATCAGTGGGGATCGATCCATGGATGGGCTGGTATGGGATTGCTGGCGGTCCTGTGCCTCCACGTGGTTCTGCACTGGGATTGGCTCTTCGCGATGATCCACCGTCGATTGACGAAGAGCCCGGCCGCACCGGCCGCGCGGCGGCGTGCCGCGGTCGTCGCGATCGCGGTGCTCATGACCGCGGGCGGGCTATTCGGCTGGGCGGCGCATGTCGGCGTGCGGGAACTGGACACTCCCTTGCACCCCTTGCGCGGACCCGAAGAGGCGGCGGCCACGCCGTCGGATCGCTACTCCGACACGGCAGCGGTGGATTTCCAACGGGACGTGCGGCCGATCTTTGAAGCGTCCTGCATCCGGTGCCACGGCCCGTCAAGGCAGCTCGCCGGCTTCCGCGCGGATCGACGCGAAGACTTCTTCGTCCCGGGAGTTGCGGCCCCGTTGATCCTGCCGGGCGACCCGGCAAGGAGCCGGTTGATCGCCATCGTTTCCGGCGAGGTCAAGGACATGAAATCCGCGGAGGCCCATTTGCTTGCGGCACCTGAAATCGCCTTGCTGAAGACATGGATCGACGCCGGCGCGGACTGGCAGGCGGAACCACGCGCCCTTCAAACCCGTGAGAATCCCTAATCACGGTTTCTACCGCGACAGGTTGCCGCCCGTCGCCTGGCACGAACCCGCCTTCAGCTCCGAATCATGAAACGACCCACCACCCGCAGTTTCATCACCTGGCTGATCGTCGCCTCGTTGGCGGCCTTCGCCGTTTACAAATTCAAGTTCGCGCCGGTCCCGGTGACCAGCCACACCGTGACCCGTGGTGAAGTCGTGGCGGAAGTCATGGGCACCGGCACCTTGGAAGCGCGGG
>CAMCYK010000272.1 GCA_945883695.1 Akkermansia muciniphila
CGACCTTGATGGTGAGGATGCGGGGCTCCTTGTCGTGGTGGAGGAACTTCACCTTCTTCAGGTTCAGGACGATGTCGGTGACGTCTTCGACCACGCCGGGGAGGCTGGAGAATTCATGCTGCACGCCGGCGATGCGGACGGACGTGATCGCGGCGCCTTCGAGGGAGCCGAGGAGGACGCGGCGCAGCGAGTTGCCGAGAGTGTGCCCGTAGCCGCGCTCGAAAGGCTCGGCGGTGAACTGGGCGAAGGTCTCGGTGGCGGTGTCGTCGTGCTTGACGAGGCGGTTCGGGAGCTCGAATCGAGCGAGTTTGGTGGCGGACATGCGGTATTTTCGGTAGCCGGGTTACCCTCCTGCGAGCGTGGCACCGTCGCTTGCGCGGGGTGTCTGGAGGACCGACGGCGGCTTTGCGGGGCTCGCGGGGCGGGGACTTAAGGAGATCACCCCGACCTTGGCAACGAATTTTTTCAGCGACGGAGGAGCCCGGAATCCCCTGAAACAGGGCATCGGGAAGGATCTCTAACATTTCTCAAACAAAAATCGAGTGGCCATGACGCAAATCTCGTGGCATCTTCTCCCATGAACTCCCTCAAAAACGCCCTCTCCATGAAATCGAAGCGGAATCTCACCCGATTCACCTACGAAAACACCGCCTTTCAGGGATGGCGGCTATGTTTGAGCCGTGGTGGCGTCACCTTCACCAAGTATTTCTCCGACAAGCAATATGGCGGCGGACGAAAGGCGCTCGAGGTGGCGGAAGCCACGCTGGCGGAGCTGAAAGGCTTGCTGGAAGGTGCCAAGCGCGTCAACGGGCGGCTTAGCAATGTGACAGTGAAGAAGGCGGAAAAAGTGCTGGGCGGCGTCTGATCGCGTCACCCGCCTTGCGCGATGGCCGGCGACGGCGTTGCTTGGGGAAATGCTTCCCCCGTCCAGACTCGCGATTCATTGGTTCCGCCGCGACCTGCGGGTTTTGGACAACAGCGCCCTCCACGCGGCGGCTGCCGCGGCGAGCCAAGTCCTGCCGGTTTACATCCGCAGCGATTGGCAGGGTTCCCACCTGTGGACCGGGCCGAAACGTCAGGCCTTCCTTTGCCGGAGCCTCGCCTCGCTGGCAAATAACCTGGAGACCTTGGAGGGCCGCTTGATCGTCCGCTCCGGTGCGGCCGACGAGGTGCTGGAGCAGCTGATCGTGGAAAGCGGGGCGGACGCCTTGTTTTTCAACCGCGACCCCGATCCTTTCGGGCGGGCGATGGAACTCAAGGTCGAGGCGATGGCCAAGCGGCTCGGGATCGCGTGCCATGGCTATCATGATGTCAGCCTGCACGCTCCCGGCGAAGTGCTCACCCAGGAGGGCCGGCCGTACCGGGTTTACACCCCCTACAGCCGGAACTGGCTGGCCTTGGAGAAGCCGGTCCCGCTGCCCAAGCCCGGACCGCTCGCCACGCCGGCTGGCATTCCTTCGCTGCCCGTGCCGGCTCCCAGCCAATGGGGCCTGCCCGATGCGGCGGACGGGATCCTCGAGGCGGGCGAGCGGGCGGCGCTCGACCGACTGAAGGCGGCGGCGGGCGGGAGGATTCAGAATTACGGGCTGAAGCGCGACATTCCGGGCGCGGCGGGCACCTCGCGGCTGTCGCAGGATTTGCGCTTCGGCCTGCTGTCGCCGCGCACGGTGTTCGCAAAGGCGTTCAAAGCACGGGCCGCAAGCACTTCCGCGGTGGAGCGCGCGGGTGTCGACACCTTCATCAAGGAGCTGGCCTGGCGGGAATTTTACTTCGCGATCCTATGGCATTTCCCCCACGTGCTGGAACATGAGTTCAGCGCGGATTGGCGCGGGCTGGCGTGGCAGGAACCCGGCGAAAGCTTCGAGGCGTGGAAAGAGGGCCGGACCGGTTTCCCGCTGGTCGATGCCGGGATCCGCGAGCTGCTGGCCACCGGCTTCATGCACAACCGGGTCCGGATGATCGTCGCGATGTTCCTCACCAAAGACCTCCACCTTGACTGGCGGCTCGGCGAACAGTTTTTCATGCGGCACTTGGTGGACGGCGAGATCGCTTCGAACAATGGCGGCTGGCAATGGAGCGCCGGCACCGGGGCCGATGCCGCGCCGTATTTCCGGATCCAGAACCCGTGGACGCAGTCAAAGCGCCACGACCCGGACGGCATTTACATCCGCCGCTGGGTTCCGGAACTGGCCGGAGTGCCGTCCGCGCTGTTGCACGAAGCGCCGAAAAGCGGTCGACCGCTGGTGCCGGGCTACCCCCTCCCCTGCGTCGATCACTCCACCGAGCGGGATCGCACGCTGGCGATCTTCAAGAAGCACCGGGAAAAGTCCGGGCGCTGAGATCTATTTGCCCGCCGCTTGGGCGATCAGCCGGTCGGCGAGGCTGCGCAAGTCACCCGCCGGAATGGCGAAGGTCTCGCAGCGGTTGGCGCGGGCGATGTTCATGCCGAGGCAGCGGCCGTCGAGGTCGAGCACGGGCCCGCCGATCCGGTGGCGATCCGCGATGATATCGTGTTGAATCACCCGCGGGAAGCCGCTGCGGCGCTCGGAGAAGCGGCCGCTCATCGCGTCGTTGCGGGACATTTCCTCCCCGAACAAATCGGCCCGGCCCGCCAGCCGGACCTTGAGATCCAGTTGCTCGCCCTTGCGTTCGACGGTGAGGTCCAGATCGTCGCCAACCCGGAGCTTTTCGATCACTTTGCCGAGTTCCTCGCGATCGGCGACCGGCTGACCGCCTGCCGCGACGATGAGGTCTCCGGCCTCCACCCCGGCGGCCTCGGCGCCGCCGCCTTCGTGGATTTCGGTGATCACCAGCTTCTTCGACTTTTCTTCCAAGGTCACGCCGAGCACCGCGCCCCCGGCCGGCAGGATTTCCCGGGCGTTGGCGGAAATGATGCCGACCTGCACCCGGCGCAGGGCACGGGTGGTCGCGCCGTTGGCCACCACCCAAGTGCCGCGTTCCGGCTCGGGAAGGTCGAGGGCGGGCGAAACCGGGACCAGACCGTCGGCGTCGATCTTCAGCAGCGCGACATCCCACGCGGGATCCTCGGCCAGCTTGACCGGATCCGGGTAAACCTTGTCGCCAATCGTCACTGTCAACCCGGTCCCGTCCCCCAGCTCGCTGGCTTTTGTCAAAAGGTAACCATCCGCCGAAATCACGGTGCCGTAGACGATTTCCTTCCGTCCCCGCTTGATCACGGCGCTGGTCGATTGCAGCACGCCGCGGACCGACTCGAACGAGGCGTGCACCGCCGGCCCGTTGGTCCGGTAGGTGGATTCCAGCGTTTGGGCACCGGCGACGGAGCCGGCGAGGATCAAAGCGGCGGAAATGGATCGCTTAGCGTTCACCGAGTCGCAGGGTCAGGGTTTCGGTCTTGCCGTCGCGGAGCAGTTCGAGGGCCACCCGGTCGTCGGGTGCCTTCTCCTTCAGCAAATCCTGGAATTGTTCTTTGGTCGTCAGTTCGATGCCGTCCATCTTGAGCAGCACGTCGCCCTTCTTAAGGCCGGCCTTCTCGGCGGGTGATTCGCGGCCGACCTTGTCGACGTTCAGCCCGCCTTCGGGTCGATCGCCGGTGCCGATGCCGAGGAAGCCCTTGCCCTTTTCCGGCTTCGTGGCGAAGGGCCCTTCGCCGATGAACTCGCTCTTCAGCATGCCGTCCCAGTTCTTCAGGAATTCGCGGGACGGCACGTGCATGTTTTCCTGGGTCCGTTGCCCGACCCGCGAGTGGATCCCGATCAGCTTGCCGGTCAGATCAAACAGCGGCCCGCCGGAATCCCCGCCGATCAGCGAGCAATCCGACTGCACCGTGTCGTCCTTGACCTGCACCAGCCGGCCGAGCCGCACCACCACGCCGCGCTCCTTGTCGAAGCCGCCCGAATGCCCGAGCGAATACACCCAGTCACCCAGCCGCGAGGTGTCCCCGCGGTCCACTTCGACGTACGGCCACACCCCTTCTTCCGTGATTTTTGCCATCGCGCAATCGCTGGAGGCGACCAGGCCGAGCGACTCCGCCTTGACCTTCTTGCCGTCTTCGAAAATCACCGTGAATTCCTTGCCGACCCCGCCGGTGACGTGGGCGGCGGTCAGGATCAGGCCGTCCGGCGAGATCACCACGCCGCTGCCGGAGCCCTCCCCCAGATCGATGCAGACCGTCGCGCGGCGGCTGGCAGGCAAGGCATCGGTCAGGTGCTTCTGGATCAACTCGAGGTCCTGGCGGCCTTCCGGGGCCTTCTTGTCGTTCACCACCGGGCGAGCGGTCTCCGCTCCAGCCGATGACAACAACAAGCAGGCGAAAAGCCGGGACAACGCGGCGGTGGAAATTTCCCTCATGCGGCTGGGCACTGGTTACTCTAGGCAGGCGGACGGATTTCCGCAACTCCGGGGTTGGGTCAATTGCGGCGCTTGAAAACCGTCAGCCATTCCCGTCCCTCGCGACCCGGATACGCGCGCTCCGGCACCCGGTCTTTCCGCAGTTCGAAGTGGGGCGCGAACAGCGCTTCGACCTCCTCCCGGCTGACCGCGAACGGCGGCCCCTCCTCCTTTTCCCCGGGATCCCACGGCGTCAGGAAGAACAAGCCGACCAGATGCCCGCCGGGCGGCAGGATTTCCGCCATCGCCCGGGCATAGGCGACGCGCAGCGCGGGATCGATCGCGCAAAAACAGGTGTGTTCCCACACCGTGTCGAACTCGCGGCCGATCCGCCAATCCGCCTCGAACAAGCTGCCGCACAGGTAGTCCTCGTGGCCGATTTTAGGCATCGCCCGGGCCCGCGTGACGGCGGTCGGCGAAAGATCGAGCCCGGTCGCGCCGATTCCGCGGCTGGCCAGTTCGCGCACGTCATGGCCGCTGCCGCAACCCGGCACCAGCACCTGGCGGGCCCCGAGCAGTTCCTCCATTCCGAGGTCGAGGCACTCGGTCAGCGGCGGCGCCCCGTAGCCTTTGTCCCAGGGCGTCTCGTTCTTCTGCCAGCGGTCTTCCCAGTCGGTCATGAATTTACAATCCGAGGTAGTTCGGCACCTCGCTCCGTTGGGAGGACGGCGACTGCGCGGTGCTTCCGAAAGAAATCACCGCCCCGATTCCCGCCGCATGGGAGCCGCCCAGCCGTGGCGGCACGTCGAACACCGGAAAGCGGTGCCGGGCCTGGCGCCGGGCCACCGAAAGCCCGCCCGCAACCACCAGCAAGGCCCCGGCCATGATCCCGCCGGACACGCCGTAGCGCTGCCCCCATTGCTTGGCTTGGAGCAACGCCGGATCTTCCGCTTTCGCGGTGGCGGCTTCGCGGGCCCGCCGCGGCAAGGGCGTCGCCGGGGCCTCCTTGACCAGTCCGGCCGCCCGCTCCATCCAGTAGATGCGGATCGAAAGCTGCACGCAAAACGCTTCGATCTGGGCCAGCGCGGCGGGCTTCTCCATCGCCTCCTCGACCGACGACACCAAGGCGCGCCGCTGCTCCGCCGCCGACACCGACTCACCGAGTGCCGGACTGATGTAGATGTCCGATTTTTCCGGAGCCCCGAGATAATAGTAAGCGACCACGGCCGGCTTCCCGTCCGAAAAGAAGCGCTCCACGACCTCCTCCTCGCGCACTTCCGAGGGAATCTGCTGATGCCCGTCGAACAAATAGAGGAACAGGTCCACCTCCGAATCGCCCGAATGGTATTTCAGGAAACTCTCGCGGTCGCGGGCATCTTTGCTCCCCAGCAAGTTCTGCGGATCGACCAGAAAGGTGTCGGGGCGCGTGCCGAAGTAAGCTTCGAGGTAGTGCTCGGCCACCTCCGGTGCCTCGCTGTCCGGCGCGTCGAGTTCGCCCGCGGCTGGCGCGGGCACGTCGTTTTGCCCGACCTCGTCCGCGGGCACTTCCTCGGTGAGCAAGGCCAGGCCGGGGACCAGGTCCCCGTTCTCCAGCGCCTTGCGATCCTCGTCACGCCAGACCGGCATCGGAGGTTCCACCGCACCCGCGGCCAATCCGGCGGACAGCAGCCAGGCCAGGCCTTTCACGTCGTCACCTCCGCGGCTTTCGGGGCTGGCGGCCGGTGCCCTTCGCGGATCCGGCGGGCGATCTCGCCGGTCTTCGGCGGCGGCGCGACCTTGCGTTCGAAGCGGTCCGGATCGCGCCGCGCCTGGGCGGCCCGCTTGGCGAGGATCGAGCCCAGCTGGGAAATCAAGCGCACCGTGCCCTCGGCGAAGTGGCCGTCCAACCAGTAGGCGTGGGCCCGGCTCAGGCACAGGAAGCTGTCCTCCTCGGTCAAAAAGGGATCTAACAGGTAACCCCAGGTCACCGAGGCCGACTTCGCGTCGGGATCGATCACCAGCAGGATGCCCGCCTCGTTCGGCCGGTCGACCGGCACGTCCTCGAAGGCCGCGCGGTTGAGCAGCCAGAATCCGAACTGCCGGGCATTGCCCGCTCCCTGGCTCGATCCGGTGTAAACCGCGAAGAACAACTGCGGGAAGCGCCGGCAGAAGTCATCGAGCGCGGCCTGCACCTTGGTCCGTTCCCGGCTTTTCATCAGGCCCGCCCCGTCCGCCAGCCGGCGCAGCACCACGTTGTCGCTGCCGTGCTTCGCATCCATGTCGGCGATGCCGAATCCGCAGTGCGGGCACAGGACCGCTCCTCGATGGATTACTTGCACGCAGCGGGGGCACTTCATGGAACCCGCCTACGCTATGAGGCCCGCGGTATTACGTCAAAACGAAATATCAAGGAGATCAATCCCCGGCCGTGGCGGCTTCGCGGACGGGCACCCCGGGAGCGCTGCTTCAGACCGGCGCTCCCGGGGGAGGCTCCGCGGCGCGGGGTCTATTCCGAGGGACCGCACTTTTCAGACGGGCACGAGCGACCGGGACCGCCTTCTTGGAAATCTCCGTCATCCATGCTGTGATTTGCCGCCAGCGCACCGTTTCCATCGGCATGTCGCGTCTCCTCGTGTTCCTTGTCATGTCCACCGTGATCGCC
>CAMCYK010000273.1 GCA_945883695.1 Akkermansia muciniphila
TGATCACCGATCAAGTGAAGGACGAGGATTCCTCAATCTACCTCGGGTGAGCGTTTCCTCGAGTAATAGACCGGATCCTTGTCCGGCCTCCTGATTTCGTCCATTAAGGTCTCAGCATTTCGCACCATTAAGTCTTCAAACACCAAAAGACATTCTGACTCCGACAGCTCCATCCAGCTTCGCTTCACCGTGATTATATTATTATCATCGTCGAGCGAAATGGGTAAGTCGAACAACTCCATTTCCCGAATATAGCGGATCTGCTCCTCGATCGAGAAGTGCCGCAAGTATTTGATCGAAGGGTATCTCTTTAAGAAAAATATTGTTTCAGGAATTCCCCATCCAATCGCGACCCACCACAATGAAAAATAGTCCTCAGGCGTTATGCTTGGCCCATCGTCGGTGAGCTTATAGTAGGGCCCTGCGAAATCGTCTGACCCCTTCGGCAGATACTCCTTTAGGCGTTCTACCGACTCAAGAATTTCTTCCCAGGTCTCGATTGGAAAATCACTGGTTTCTGGTTTCATTGATTCTGAATCTTGCCGTAGCGAGGCTGCCACTGGGGGAATTTTACTTCAGTGGCTCCATTTTGGAAAGGACGCTGACACTGGAGCTGAGAAGAATCGTTAGGACGGCACCCGCCTATCATGTATCCTCTCAGTGCGCGCATCTCTGATTTTCAATAAGATACGCAAACCCCGATTCGTTCGCTGCCCGAACGTCGGATGCGTGGCCTACATCAACGTCTTCCCCGCGTCTTCATTCTCCCCGCCATTTCCGGCGGCCACACCCCAAACCACCAACTAAGCCCAGAACCAACATGCATCCAACAGCCACCACCACCGCCACGCTCCACTACCGCGAGGGCAATTCCGACAAGGTCTACCAGGCCGCCATCGAGCCGAAGGACGACGGCTTCATCGTCACCTACGCCTACGGCCGCCGCGGCAACACCCTGACCACCGGCACCAAGACCGATGTCCCGGTGCCCCTCGCCACCGCCACCCGGCTCTTCGACAAGCTGGTCTCCGCCAAGCTCGCCAAGGGCTATACCCCGGCGGAAGATGGCACACCCTACCGGCAGACCGGCGACGAGGGACGCGACAGCGGCATCCGCTGCCAGCTCCTCAACCCGGTCGAAGAAAGCGAGCTGGCCCGCCTGCTCACCGACAACCGCCATTGCCTCCAGCAGAAGCACGACGGCCGCCGCATGCTGGTCCGCAAGCAGGGTGACGACATCACCGGCATCAACCGTCGGGGCCTCCTCGTCGCCTTGCCCGACCCGATCCATCACGCCGTCGCCGAACTGCCCTATGACGTCCTCATCGACGGCGAGGCCGTGGGCGACACCCTCCACGCCTTCGACCTGCTCGAAGTGAAGGGCAACGACCTCCGTGCCCGCCGCTACCTCGACCGCTTCGCCGGCCTGATCTCCCTGATCCCGCCCGGGCAGCCCGCCCTCTGCTGGGTCAGCACCGCGATCAGCCCCGACGACAAGGTTGGCACCTACGAGGAACTCAAGCTGGAGGGAGTGGAGGGCGTCGTCTTCAAGGATGTCGACGCACCCTTCACCCCGGGCCGCCCCAACTCCGGCGGCCCCCAGTTGAAGTTCAAATTCGTCGAGAGCGCCTCGTTCGTCGTGCTAGCCCGCAATCCGCAGCGCAGCGTCACCCTCGGCCTCTACCCGGCCGGCGGCGACACCCCGGTTCCCGCCGGCAACGTCACCATTCCGCCGAACCACGAGGTCCCGGCGCCCGGCGACGTGGTCGATGCGAAGTACCTCTACGCCTTCCGGGAGAGCGGCGCGGTCTACCAACCCGTCTACCTCGGCAAGCGCGACGACATCCCCGCCACCGAGTGCGGCGTGGACCAGCTCAAATACAAACCCGAACCCGTTTCCTGATCTCCAGCCACAACGCACAGCCATAGCACCAAGCCGGAACAGGCCCCGCCCGCACTCACCTGCGGCGGGGTCTTTCCGCATCCACCCGTCACCATCCACCGCCACACCATGAGAATCCTCAGCGCCACCATCACTCCGCTGCCCCGGCCCATGCCGATGGGCATGTTCGACCCCATGCCAGAGGTCGTCGCCACCTTCGAGGACGGCTCCACCCGGACGCTGTTCTCGTTCTACCCCGACGAGGTCTCGTTCCAGGCGTCCGAGTTCGCCGGGCTCACCGAAGAGGAAGCCCACGACCTCCACCAACGAAAGGACAAGGCCTACCTCCGGTCATGAAGCAGCCCGCCCCCCGAATCATCCATCAAACCTGCCACCCATGAATTCCGACCAACCTGCCCCGGAAGACCCGGCCCGCCTGGTCCGGCTTTTCAAGCGGGCCGAACGCAAATCCCGCCGGACACCTGACGAATTGCTACTCATCGCCTGCCAGCTCCTCCACCTCGCCACCAACGGAATCGTCGTATTCCGCGGCTGCACTGGCGTCACCTTCGAGTTCGAAGGCTGCCGCTCGCATGCCGTCATCACCCTGATCGCCGTTACCGATACGAAAGGGGAGTTCATCCTCGCCCTTGACCTGCTCCAGAAGTGGAAACCCGACGGCGAGCATCGCCTGGGCGACCTCCTCGATAAAGCCGCCGAAGCCTACCTCGACCGCCACCTACCCCAGTGGCGTGAGAACGAAGGAGCCGACGGCTACCTGACCGTCGCGGTTAGCCAAGACCCTGACGGCCCTCTCGTCCTCGACCCCCACGGCCACGCCGCGGTGCGGACGGTGACCGAGAGAACCGTCACATTTCCCTCCCGGACATGAAGGACGCTACCGCGTGGAAGATGGACCTACCCGGAGGATTTCCGACTGGGGATCCTCCGGGATTCGTCCGAGGTCTAGGCCATCCATTTTTTTACCTCCCAACCAAATATCCAGAGCACGTTGTTGGAGGAGCCATACTGAGCTTCCGAGAAATCCGCTGAACACTTCGCCCAGCAGCTCATTTTTCTCCGGGCTCAGTCTCCTGTTCCAAAAATATCTTGGCGGTAGCTGGATCCAGACGCGATGCAATCTCCTGATGGTGGCGCGCGATCTCATCCGGGTTAGGAGGCGGATCATTGGAAAAGAAACTGCCGAAACGGTGAAAGTCCCGCTCGATCTTGCGGATCTCATCCACCTGTTGATCGGACAGGTGGTATTCCGTGCGCCACGATTCAATGCGATCCTCGATGTGGTTGCGCAGATCCATATACTGGTCGAAAAAGGGAATGAGCAACAGCAGCATCACGGCGGCGAGAGTTCCCCAGACGCTGAGTTTGTCTTTCAACGTCCACGGTTCGGGAGGAGGCTTTTTGTCTCTTCGCTGTTTGGTGACCTCGCGAAAGCTCTCAAGCTTCTGACGGGACTTGCTCATGGCTATTTAGTCGGTTTGAGGAGGCGCAATGAATTGAGGATCACCAGCAGCGTCGCCCCCGTGTCAGCAAGAATGGCCAGCCACAGGCCAGCGATTCCCGCGAAGGCAAGCACGAGGAAGAGCGCCTTGACCGCGAGGGCGAAGATCACGTTGAAACGGATGATGCCCACGGCACGGCGGCCGACGGTGATTGCTTCTGCGACTTTCCGGAGATCGTCCTTCATCAGCGCGATGTCGGCCGTCTCGATGGCTGTGTCGCTGCCGATCGCTCCCATGGCGAAGCCGACGCTGGCAATGGCGAGCGCGGGGGCGTCATTCACCCCATCGCCAATCATTCCGACGTGGGTGTGGGCACTCACGAGTTTGCGGACATGCTCGACCTTTTGGTCGGGCATGAGGTCGCCGATGGCCTCATCGATACCGGCCTGTTCCGCGATGGCGGAGGCTGTTCGCTGGTTGTCGCCGCTGAGCATGATGACCTTCTCGATCCCGGCGGCGTGGACGAGGCGAAGAGCTTCGGTGACCTCCGGGCGGAGGGTGTCGGCGATGGCGATGATGCCCAAGACTTCACCCACGCATCCATCGTGCGGAGCGTGTCCGAGCACGGCGAGCGATTGTCCCTTGGTCTCAATGCCTGAAAGGAGAGCTTCGATCTCCGGGGAACAAACGCTGGCCTCGTGGGCCATGCGGTGATTGCCGATGAAATGCGGATGTCCGTCAATGGTGGCGCGCGCGCCTTGGCCGGTGACCGAAACGTAGTCGGACGCGGGTTCGATGGTGATGCCTTTGGCGCTGGCGGCCTCGACGATGGCAACGGCCAACGGATGCTCGGAGTGAGTGTTGATCGCGGCGGCGCGGCGGAGGATCTCTTCCTCCGTCAGGTCCGTGACAGGTTGCACCCCGACGACCTGCGGTTTGCCTTGGGTGATGGTGCCCGTCTTATCAACGGCGAGGGCACGGAGCTTGCCGACGGCTTCCAGATAGACACCGCCTTTGACGAGGACGCCGCGACGGGCCAGCGCGGTGAGTCCGGAAACGATGCTCACCGGCGTGGCGATCACCAGAGCGCAGGGACAGGCGATCACCAGCAGCACCAGCGATCGGTAGATCCACACGCCCCAGGGCTGACCCATGAGCAGCGGCGGGGCGACTGCTACCAGGATGGCGACGGCGAAGACCGCGGGAGTGTAGATTGCGGCAAAGCGGTCCACCCAGCGCTGGGTCGGCGGCTTCTGTTCTTCCGCCTCGCCGACGAGCTGGATGATCCTCGCGAGGGTGGAATCCCCGGCACCCTTGGTGACGCGGACGGTGAGCGATCCCTCGCCGTTCACGGTGCCCGCAAAGACGGGGTCTCCCTGCTTCTTGTCGACCGGCACGGACTCGCCGGTGATCGGGGCCTGATCGACGGACGATGCGCCCGAAATCACCTCGCCATCGAGCGGAATCCGGCTTCCGCTGCGGATGCGAATCTCCGCGCCCACGTCGACCTCGGCCACAGGGAACTCGCGTTCCGACCCATCGTCGCCGATGATAATGGCGCTCGGTGGCGAAAGTTCTAGCAATGCGGTGACGGCACGCCGGGCACGGACGGCGGCCCAGGATTCGAGCAGTTCGGACAGGGCGAAAAGAAAAACGACGGCAGCGGCCTCCGAGTGTTCGCCTATGATCCACGCTCCGGCGACGGCCACGGTCATCAGCACGTTCATGTCGAGCTTGCGGGCGAGCAACGCTTTCCAAGCGGCGGGAAAGACCAGCAAGCCGCCCGACAGGGTGGCGACGGCGAAGCAGATTGTCCCGATCCAGGTAGGTCCGATATCCAGCCAGCCGAGGATCAAGCCGATCCCGGTTAGAGTGCCGGAGGCGGCCACCATAAAGGTCCGCGGCAAGCGCGTGTCGTCGTGGCCATGCTCGCAGCCGGCGTGCTTCGATTCGTTTTCGCGATGATCGGACATCTCGGGATGGGGTCAGGATTCGTGAAGCGGTTTTGAAAGCAGCAGGCCGTAGTGCCACGGTGCCGACGATCCGAGCTGAACGGTCTGCCGGTTCTGGAATCCGGCGCACGCCGCCCAACTGAAGCACTGGCCGGGCGTCGGGCGGATGTCCATGGATGGACCGCGGGGCGTTTCGAGATCCGTCCGCCAGTGGATGATTGAGAGTTTTCCACCAGGAGCGAGAACCCGGTGGGCTTCCCGGAGAAGGCCAAGCGGATCCTCGATGTGGAGTAGATTGAACACCATGGCATGCACCATCGAGCCATCGGCCAATCCACTGCCATCCTCCATGAAGTCACGTAGCGTTGGTAGGATGTTGCCGATGCCTTCCTGGGCCACAGATCTAGTCACGCTGCCGATCATTTCCGGGTCCACATCGAGGGCATGGACGGTCCCCATCAGTTTCAGGGCGACCGGCAAAGTGAAGGTGCCGTAGCCGCAGCCGAACTCCACGACATCGCCCGGGGAGTCCGCACAGCCGAGAAGATCGACGACCCGCCTGGGATCGAAGAATTCTTCCCACTGCCAGCTCACCGGCATCCCGCTTTCGCGACCTCTCATGGTTTCTCAAGGGTTGATTCGGGCCTGCTGGAAAACTTCAGCAGGGCATAGGGTATCGCAACCAGCAGCAGGATGCTCGCGAAGATCCAGCCGGCAGTGGAAAAGCCAAAGCGGGACGTGAGCAATCCCGCCAAGGGATAGGTGAGTCCCCATCCCGCATGGCTCAGGGCAAAATGGGCGGCATAGATGTGGGCGCGCTCCTGCCTGTCGCTGTTCGCCGCGAGCAGCTCGCTGCCACGGATGCCGAGCAAGCTTTGGACCGCTCCGATGAGTGCCCACGCCACGAGCAGCGGCGCGTAAGACTGAAGCGTTGCCGCCAATGCAAGTGCGCCGATCATAACCGGTGCCCCGAGGTTGACCAAGGCATTGCGGATGGCCGGTCGGCCGTGAGAGTAGCCGAGCGCGCCACACACTGAACCGAGCCCATAGACGGCCATCGCCCAGGCGTACGACCGGTCGGAAAGGTCGAGTTCGTTCTTCACGAAATCAACCGTGGCCACCAGCACGAAGGCCCCGGCCACGCTGACTTGCAAGGCCAGCAGCAGCGATTCCCGCAAAGGCATCCGCTTGAACATCGCTCCAAGGCCGTGCCAGGGCGCGGTTCGGGCGGTTATCGGAGCCTCGATAGCCATCCTCGGCAAGGCGATCACGAGGAATCCGCTGACCAGGAAGGTCGCGGCATCGAACAGGAAGCTGCCGCGAAAGCCGATGGTGGCGATGAGCAGTCCCGCCAAGGCGGGTCCGAGGATGCTGGAGGTGTCGTAGGCGATCGATCCGAATGCCAGCGCCTTCGGATAGTCCTTCTCGGTGACGACACCGGGGATCACCGCCTTGTAGATCGGGGTGAAGAGCGCCGAACCGAGGTTCAAGAAGAACGCCAGCACGTAAATCTGCCACACCGCGTCCACGAAGAAGAATGCCCCGACGATCACCACCCGCATCAGATCGCTGCCGATCAGCATCGCCCGCGCCCCGAACCGCTCCGCGATCTGCCCGGCCCAAGGCGAGAACAGAACGATC
>CAMCYK010000274.1 GCA_945883695.1 Akkermansia muciniphila
GCGGTAGATCCAGGTTCATGACTTTCTTGTGGATGCTGGTTCAAACGGGCTCTCGTGCCATTCCAGGTTCTTCGTTCCTACAAGATTTATGGCGCCAAATCTACCAATCACTGGGAATCCTTCGACAACAGTTCCCTCAGGGTGTCGGAAATCGAGATCGTGGTTCCACCGAGCTACAGAGGGTCCAACCTTGAAGTTCGCTTGGCAGCTCTCGGCGATTCGCCAATCGGTGGGCGATGCGCGAACCATGACGTTGCAAATCAAGCCACGATAGCGACCCGGCCCATCGATCACCCGTCCATACAAGCCGAAGAAGATCTGCCCGTCCTCCAAGCGCCCTTGGACGCGGAATCGAAAGGGTCGGGCGTCATTGACATACTCACAGGGATCTTCGCTGGTCTTAACCCAGATCTCATCCCAAGGGGTCACCTCGATGATTGCTCCAATGTCAGCGAGCGCACTCACATTTTTTGGCCGAACGTGTTACTATGCCGCACGCCGCCTTCGCAGGTGCTTCCGCCGCGCGCCGCATGATCCCTGCAAATGCGGCGTCGGGATCTCGGGGAGAGCTTCTTTCATGACGGAACGACGCTAGCGGTCCCCCGCCGTCTCGCAAGCTGCCGCTTGGGAAAAGTGCCGGTCGGCCGAGGGCGACCGATCCCACCGCCTACGGCGAGGTAGGGACGACGCACCCTCGCTCGTCCGCGAAGCAACGGGAAGATCGCTGCTACCCTTGGAGGTGAGGCGGGCCTCCGGAGTAACCCGCCCTCCATTCCCAAGCGCCGGTACAAGCCCACCTTCCGGGAAGTGATGAGCACGGTCTGCACCACGAAGAGCACCAGCCACGCGGTGAAAATCAGGCCATGCAGGCCCACCATCGACGTCAGCGGCGCAAGCCGGGTGTCCGGTTTGACAATACCCGGCGCGAACCCGGCGATCATCCGGAGAGGAGTCCCCCGTGTCCCGCAGGGACTTCGTTCCCGCAAGCCGCGCGGTCCGGGGGCCGCCCCCCATAAGCGCTAACTTAAATCCTAGAGCCGACACGAGACCGCTGAAGTGAGCGATTTCCTGACGCTTCCCATCCACAAATTCTGATTGACGATTGATGAATGTTGATTTTTGAGGTTTGATTGAATGAAGTCGGTTCCATCAGTTTAAAAATCCGATATCAACAATCATCATTCGTCGATCAAATCCCGGAGAGCGTCTTTCCCGAAACCCAAAATCCCGCGCTTTCCAGCGTTAAGTTAACGCTTATGGGGCCGGGCCCCCGGGACCGACGCCCCTCCCGTCACTTCACCGTCCGCAGGTAGGCCACGATCGAGCCGACCACTTCCGGCGACATCCCGGCGGTGAGGTCGGGCATCATCGAGCGGCCGTCGAGGTAGCCGGCTTCGCGGATCTCCGCGATCGGCACCGGGATCGCGGTGCCGCCCATCGCGAGCAAGGTGAGTTCGCGGGCATCCTCGCCGCGCTTGAAGCCCTCGACAATCCCGCCGTCCTTTTTCACCACGCGGTAGAGGCGGAAGACATTCTCCGCGGCGGCATCCGGCGCGAGGATCGCGGTGAGCAAGCCGTCGAGGTCGCGTTGGGCGGAGCCGTCGAGCGGCGGGGCGAAGCCGGCGCCCTTGCCGGCGATGGAGTGGCAGCCGAGGCAGAGCGCGTCGACCAGCGCGCGGCCCGCGGCCGGGTCGGCGCCGGCGAGCGCGGCTTTCACCGCGGCATGGCGGCGGGCGAGCGCCGCGGCTTGCTCCGGGCCCGGCGCGGGTTCGCGGGCGAGGGTCTTGTCCCACGGCGACTCGACCGCCAGCGCGGCGCTGGTCTTGGTCGCGGCAAGCTGGAGCAGGAAATCCTGGAAGGCCCGCTCGTAGGAACCGCCGAGCGCGAGGAAGGGACCACCCCAGCCACCGGCCTTGATCTGCGGAGCCGGCTCCGCCGACCAGCGGCGCAGCCACCCGACATGGGCGGGATTCACCGGACCGGCGGCGCGGCGGAAGTAGCGGAGGACTTCGTAGCGGACGGTCCACGCGGCCTCGCCGGCCAGCGGCTGGAGCAGCGGAAAGGCGCGGTCTTCCGGGACGCGGAGCGACGACAGCGCGCGGACCGCCTCGCGGCGCAGGTCCGGTGACGGATCCCCGAGCAAGGTGGGCCACAGCGCGGCATCGAAGTGGCCGAGGTCCTCGAGCGACCACAGCGCGTGGATCCGCGTGTCGGTGGCGGCGGCGCGGTCGCCCGCCAGCGCGACCAGCGCGGGCACGGTCTCCCGCGCCTGGCGGCGGCCGATCTGATGCCAGGCGGCGCGCATTTCCCAGGTGCTGGCGGCGGCCAGACGGGCGGGGAGTTCGGAGCTGGGGACCTTGGTGAGATCGGTCACCCGCGCCGGCGGCTGGGCGGCGTGGCGGATCCGCCAGATGCGGCCGCGCTCCTTGTCGCGGGCCGGATGGTCGCGGGCGACCTCGTTGTGGGAGATGATGCGGTTGTACCAATCGGTGATGTAGAGGCAGCCGTCCGGGCCGAAGGTGATCGCGACCGGACGGAACATCGGGTCGGCGCAGGACACCAGCTCGCCGGCTTTTTCGAAGGTCCACACGCCGTTCGCGCCGAGCGTCCCGCGCACCGCGTGGATCTTCCCGAGGATCGGGTTCGCGACGTAGAACAGCCCCTGCCACGGCGCGGGAAAGGAGCCGCTCCGGTCGTCGCAGATCGCCATTCCGGAAAAGCCGGTGCCGCCGAGGTTCAGGCCCTCGGCGGTCGGCGGATGGAGCGGCGAGTCGGGATGCAGCTTGGTCGCGATGAAGCTGGGATAGGAGGTGTCTTCCTCGAAGGGGATCAGGCTGTAACCGAAGTCGTTGGCCTCGTGGAAGAACACGCGGCCGGTCCGGCCGTGCGCCCAGGCCCAGATGTTGTTGAGCCCCGCGCCGATGATCCGGGCGTCGCTGCCGTCCGGCTTCATCGAGGCGACCAGCGTCTTGTTGAAATCGAAGCTGCGGCCCGAGGCGTCGCTCACCTTGCCGTTGTTCAGCACGCCCTGCGAGAAGACGATCCGCCCGCCCGGCATCCGGGTCAGCTGGTGTGGCAGGGTGTGGGTGTCCTGCACGCCGAAGCCCTTCGTCAGCACTTTCCGCGAGTCCGCCTTGCCGTCGCCGTCACGGTCGCCGAGGTAGAGGATCTCCGGCCCCTGCGCGACGTAGGCGCCGTCGCCCTCGGGCAGCACCGACAGCGGCATCACCATGCCCCCGGCGAAGGTCCGCGCGACGTGCGGGCCCTTGCCCAGCGGGGCGTCGAGCACCACCACCCGGTCCGGTCCCGGCCGCTGCCAGATGCCCGGATCCTGGTCGCGCGGGTAAGCGGTCGCGGTCACCGACCACAGCCGGCCGGCGTCGTCGAAGGCGGCCATCGCCGGCTTCGGCAAGCCGCTTTCCTCGCTCGCCACCAGTTCCACCGTGAAGCCGTCCGGCACCGTGAAGGCCGCCTGCTGGGCGGCGGCCGTCCGCGCGACCGCCTCCCCGGCATTGCCGCTTTTCAAGCCGTCCGCCTTCACCTTGGCCGGCACCGCTTTCAATTCTTCGATGATCTCCGCGGCATGGCCGCCTGCCACGCTGGCGAGCAGGTGGAGGGCGGCGAAGGCGGGAAATCGGCGGGTCTTGGGGATCATCGGCGGAGTGGTTCCGGATCGCCGCCCGCTTGCCGGCCTTCCGGGAGCTCACGCGGCGTCGAGCGGTTGGAATTCCGGTCCCGGCTCTCCGCGGCGGCCGCTCCGAATCACCAGCGGAACGAGTCGCCCGCGGGCAGCAGGAACGGGTTGATCTGCCGATAACCGGATCCCGTCCCGCTGACGAGGCAAATGAAGCGGCCGCATTCCGCCGCATCCCGCAGTCCCGCCGGGAATCCCCGTGGAGCCCGACCGGAAGTCGGGCCCGGGGCGACGGTTGAGGGGATGTTAAAATGAAATTTCAAAGCTTATGGCCGGTTGGTGCGCCACGACTTGTTCGGATTGTTGATGGTCTTCTTCATTCTTTCGATGGCTTCTTAAACACAAAATCTCGCGCGATCAGGTGGTCGTAGAGAGCCTGCATCAACTGCTCCTCCAAATCCCACACGGGCTTTGACAGATCCCGATCGTCCCAATTCTCAAAATTCCCACCTGCGGCAATGTACCGCTTCCGACATTCCTTGAGGTTGTTACCTACGACACCATATCCAATTGCTTCGAATGCTCTTGCCGCGTCATCGATCCAGTTGCTGTCGTCAATGTGATAGTCAACCCAAGCGCCCATTCCAGCATTGCAGGTAATTGCCCTTACATCTTCGACAAAATACAAATCGCGATCCAACTCCGAGAACGCCATAACAACCGGCCCACGTTGCCTCTGATCGTGATCTGGAAGACGATCGCTTACGACGCGATCAAGGTAGGTGAAGTGGTCGCTGAATAGGTCGTCAATTTCAGAAATAGTCATATTCCTGCCGAACGTTTGAATGTAGGCAACGGCGAGGTGGACTGTCCAGACCGCAGCGAACTAGCGGGCTTGTCCGCCGTTGCCGACCACGTCTTGTTGTGCTTGGGGTTCTTCGTCTTCAGGCTCGTCTTGATAGCGAACCCACGGCCCTCCGACGTGATCGCGAACTGCTGACCAGCCTGGATTAAGATCCGCAACTTCCACAATCGTAGGGTCGCATCCGAATACAGTCTTCATGGCTACGACTTTCGCTTCCGCCATCGTGACAGGTTGGCCGGACTGAAAGCCCCAACTGTCGTCATCTCTGTAATGAGTGACGAGCAATACTGGCAATCCATCCCGAGTGATATGCGTTGAAGTCACCGCCGCAACATTCGGGCCTTGATCAAATGGCCAAGGGTCGGGCAGTTCGGGATGCGTTCGAGCATTGGTCATTTTTATTCTGGCACAACGTTTGAGTGCTCCTACGGGAGCGATTGAAAAGAATGTGAAATGAAATTGAGTTGCTTATGGCCCGTTAGGAGTCACGGCTTCTGCTTCTTTGTTTTGAACCCAGTCGCCGCGCTGCCACTCACCGGACTCATGCTCAACGCTCACGGTAGTCATCGTCCCGTCGGTAATCTTGAGCATGATCCGATGAACCAGAGGATCCTTACCGATGAAAGTTGGAAGTGGGCTGGCGAAGAGGTCGTAGATCAGATGATCTTCTTTGTTCCATCCCATGACGGTGCCTCGCCCACGTGGACGCAGATGATCGCTACTCGGTGGAGCGAAACCCGTCATCTCTCTGTAACTTGGGAAGGCGACGCTCACGTATGTCCCATCCTTCTTCTGGCTGAAAACCTGACTCATGGAGTAGAACCTGTCGTTGATGGTGATGGCAAATGCCTTGGAGTCCGAACGCCACTTCACTGACACATGCTCTCTGATCGGTCGTTGGTCGTCGCCCGGAGACCCAGAATATTGGATCGACGTTAAAACCTTCCCTGTCGCCTTATCGGTTATCTCAATTCTCGGATAACTGCCTTCCTTCCACTCGGGATCAATCTTGGGGTCTCGATCCAAGTCCATCACAGCATGAACTCTACCGTCTGGAGAATCTGATTCAGGCACGGCTGGGATCGCTCCAAATGCGGAGGCTGCAGCGAGGATCAATAATAGAATCAAGGTCTTCATTTCTTGCAGAACGTTAGATGCGCGCCCACCGGCGCGGTTGAAAAAGAGGTTGAAAAGTGATTGCGGAGCTTATGGCCGGGTTGGTGCGCCACGACTTGTTATGCTGAATATTTGTTTTCGCCGTCAACATCAGGAATCTGTTCAGGACGCGTTACTCCGCCGAAGAATCGACCACGCGGCACCTAAAAGGCAGCAAATCCCGATTGCGGCGTATCCCACGCGAAAAGCCATTGCACTCGCCACACCCGGTTCATATGTGGCCAAGAAGCCGAATAAACAGAATGCCGCCACGGCCAGCAGGATAAGCGCGATAATCCATTTCATGATTTTCATATTGGTGTTTTCAGTATTTGTAACTTGAAGTTCTCGAATCGGAAATACACGGGTAGCCCTACACGATGAGGCACTCCGAACTCCACTCTATTGGCCGTTTTGACCCTTGACGTGGTTTTCTTGGATTTTTTCTGAGCAACGTCAAAGTGGTGGCACCGCCGCCATTGGAAATCGAATGTGTTTAAAATGAAAACTTAATGGGCGGTTGTCCACCCACGACTTGTTGGGCTTCTTGATTTCAGTCGAAGGCCTTCTTGGTGTCTTCAGGGCGAGTTCCACGGGAGATTGTCACGCCGAAATCACTTTGGATAGATACAGCCACACCTTCTTTAGTAACCGCCTCATACTTTACAGGTAGCGCATTAAAGTTGGGCTCAAGATCAACGTCATACGCTTCCGAGAAAGTCTTAACGAAATCTTCTAGCTTCAAATTGCCCGCCTTGAATATCAGCTTAGCAACCGCTCCGCTTATAACTATGGCCTTAACATGGCCTTCTTCGTCGGCCATTCCCAATATACCTTGATCCAACATCACGCCAAGACCGTATTCGGCTGGCAGAATCAAGTGATTGCCTTTAGCAATTGGGATGCTGGGCGGATCGCCACTCGCCATTCCGATAACTACAATGACTAGTGGAGCATCCTGACGCGCGACCGTGACTCGATAGGGAGTCTCCATGATTCCCTTTAACCGGTCCGCGCAGTCAGTCATGCTCATGCCGATAAAAAGGTCCTTCACCTTGGGTCCATGCTTGTCTCTCTCATACTCGACTGAAGGCGTCTTCTTAGCCACAACAGCAAAATTCTCGTTGCTGGTCGGACCTTTTTCCACCTCAGCGGTTGGAGTGCCGGGAGCTGATCCCCCTGCAAGCGAATGGCGCTTGGCCTTTAACTCTTTGGCCTCAGCCTCA
>CAMCYK010000275.1 GCA_945883695.1 Akkermansia muciniphila
GAATCTCCATGCCGATCATCTGGCGGGAGTAAACGGAAAGGATCAGGTCGGGCCGCAGCGCGGTGATCCGCTCTTTCCACTCCGGCGTGTTGACGGTGTCCGGGGTGAAGACCGGGACGCCGTGCTCGCGGGCAAGCAGGGCAGGGGTCTTGAACCAGATCTTCTCGCCCGGGCTGTCTTCGTGGGTGATCAGGCCGATCACGTGATCGCCGCGGCGCAGCAGCAGCTCCAGGCAGTCGTGCCCGACCTCGCTGTAGCCGAAAAAGAGGATGCGGGGTCGGTTCATTCGCGGACCTCCAGGACGTGGTCGATGTGATAGCGCGCGCGGTTGCGGACGACCTGATAGGTGCGGCCCATGTATTCGCCGATCAGCCCGATGCCGACCATACAGACGCTGATGAGGAAGAAGAGGATGCCGAAGAGCGTGAAGATCCCGCCCTCCTCCGGGCCGATCACGAGGCGGCGGGTGGCCAGCACGACGACCAACAGGAAGCTGCCGGCCGAGCATGCCATCGAGAAGAGGGTGAAGAGCTGCAGCGGGACGGTGGTGAAGTAGGTGATCAGGTCGAAGTTCAGCCGGATCAGCCGGTAGAGCGAGTAGTTGGAAACGCCGGCATGCCGCTCCTCGTGTCGGATTTCGATTTCCGCCGGCCGCCGCGCCAGGCTGTAGGCGAGGGCGGGGATGAAGGTGTTGATGGCACCGCTGCGGACGATGCCGGCGGCCACCTCGCGGGAATAGGCACGGAGCATGCAGCCTTGGTCGGTCATGCGGATACTGGTCATCCGGCCGCGCAGGAAGTTGATCCATTGGGAGATCTTGCGGCGGAACAGGCTGTCCTGGCGGTCGAGCCGGATGCCTCCGACGCAATCGAATCCCTGGTCGGTTTTCTCCAGGAACGCGGGGATTTCCTCGGGCGGATTTTGCAGGTCGGCATCGAGCGTGATGATCACCTCGCCGCGCGCGCGTTCGAGCGCTGCCATCACCGCCATGTGCTGGCCGTAGTTCGCATTGAAGGCGATCACGCGGGTGACGTCGGGCCGGGCGGCGTGTTGTTCATGAAGCAGCTCGGCGGAGCGGTCCGCGCTGCCGTCGTTGGTGAAGATGACCTCGTAGGCGCGGCCGAGGGCATCGAGCACCGGATAGAGCCGCGCGAAGAGGAGCGGGAGATTGCCTTCCTCGTTGAAGACCGGGATGACCACCGAGAGGTGCACGGGGTTCATGATGGGATGAGGGTTTGGAGAACGGCGGCGAGGGCGAGGACGACGCGGGTGACGTCGTCGCGGGTCATTGCGGGGAAAAGAGGGAGGGTCAGGAGATTGCAGCCGGCTTCTTCCGCGTAGGGGAAGTCGCCGGGCTTCCAGCCGAGGCCGCGGTAGAGGGTGAAGAGGTGGATCGGCGGGTAGTGGACGCCGCTGCCGATGCCCAAATCGCGCAGCGCGTCCATCACCGCCGCGCGGCCGCCGGGGATGCGGCCGGCGGGCAGCATCACCTGGAACATGTGCCAGTTGCTCCGCTCGAAGTCCGGCAAAGGGAGCCTCAGACCCAGCGATTTGAACTCCGGCGTGTCCAGCTTGTCGAAGTAGCGCGAGGCGAGTTCGCGGCGGTTTTCGGTGAACTCTTCGAGACGGCGTAGCTGCCCGATCCCGACCCGTGCCGCGACGTCGGTGAGGTTGAACTTCCCGCCGGCGCGGATGACGTCCATGCCGTCGGTGCCGCTGCGGATGACGCCCTGCAAGCGGTACTGCTCGGCGAGCGAGGCCTCGTCGGCGGTGGTCATGACGAGGCAGCCCCCTTCGATCGAGGTGATGTTCTTGTTCGGATGGAAGCTGAACGAGACGAGGTCGCCGAAGGACCCGATCGGGCGGCCGTCCCAGTTGCTGCCGAAGGCCTGGGCGGCATCTTCGACCACCCGCAGGCCGTGTTTCCCGGCGATCTCGTAGAGGCGGTCGCGGTTGACCGGTAGGCCGGCGAGGTCGACCGGCATGATGGCGCGGGTCGCCGGAGTGATCGCTTTCTCGATGTGGTCGAGGTTGATGTTGCGTGTGAAAGGATCGATGTCGACGAAGACCGGCCGCGCGCCGCCGGCGAGGATGACGTTGCTGGTGGCGACCCACGACAGCGGCGTGGTGATGACTTCATCGCCCGGCCCGATACCGGCAATCCGAAGCGCGATTTCGAGCGCCGCGGTGCCGGAGTTGAACACCCGCACGGGCCGCCCGCCGAAGAGCTGGGAAAGCAACTGCTCGAACTCCTTCACCTTCGGTCCGGAGGTGATCCACCCGGAGCGCAGAACGTCGCAGACGCCTGCAATGGTGTCTTCGTCAATCGTCGGCCTGGTCATCGGCAGGAAGGGCAGGGGGGCGGAGTTCATGGCTTGGATGACGGGTCGCGGTTGACCAGCAGCAGCAGGTCGTTGCTTTCACCGATGATTTCCTTGGGGGCATCCACCTGCTGGAACCAGTGGTCGTAGTACCACTTGCGGATCACGGCGTAGCGCACGCCGGGTTGCGTCCATTGCTCGACGAAGCCCTCCTTTTTCATGAAGCGGCCGGCGGTCTTCTCCGGCTCCGCATCGATCCCGAACAGCAGCTCGCCCTTGTAGCCCACGACGTGGATCTGGCGCTCCAGAAAGACCGGCATGTCCTGGGCATAGAGGCCGACGTGGTAAATCTGGTCGCCGGGTTGAAGGCGTTCCTTGAGAAGTTTCGAGAGCTTGTTCGTGGATCCGCCGTCGATGACTTTGCCTGCCATCGCGACCGACATGAAGAGCAGCGCGGCCGTGGTGGCGACGGTGCCGATGATCAGCCGCGGACGGTCTTTTCGAACGGCGACCAACGTCATCACCGCCCCGCCCAGCAGCGTGATGCTGACGATTCCCCGGAGCAGCGGCAGATGGGCGGCGAGACCTTCGTGCCCCTCGGGAGCAGGTAGGAACAACACCGCGACTCCGAGAAGCACGGCGCACCCGGCAAAGCTCCGGGCACCTGCCCGGAGCTTGCCGTCCGCGGGGATGCGCAACCGCGCGGAAAGGTAGCGGCCGATCAGGATCGCTGCCGGCGGAACAACCGGCAGGATGTAAGGGATCAGCTTGGATTGGGACTTCGAGAAGAAGGCCACGATGAAGACGATCCAGATCACGAGGAACCACGCCTCGGCATTCTCGCCGCGCTTCTTCCAGCCGCCGCGCAGCGAATGGCCGAGCGACTGCAGCGCGAAGAAGGTCCACGGGAACAAGCCGGCCACCAAGAAGGGCAGGAAGAACCACCACGGTTCGTAGCGGCCGTGGATTTTGGTGGTGAAACGCAGGAAGTGCTCGTGGACGAAGTAGAACCACGTGAAGTCGAGTTCCTTGACGTCCGAGTGATTCGCCATTCCGGCGAGCACGTGCCATGGCGCGGCGATGGCGAGGAAGAGCAGCACGCCCGCCACGGGATGGAAGGGGACCAGCGAGCGCCAGCGCTTGAGCAACAGCAGCCAGAGGAAGATCACCGCGCCGGGGATCAGGAAGCCGATCATGCCCTTGGTCAAAGTGGCGAGCGCCATGAAGGCGTAGAAGGCGAGGAACAGGCCCAGCCTTTTCCGCCCGCGCGGTTCGCGGACCGCGAGGATGAAGGAGAACAGCGCGCCGCTGAGGGTCACCGCCAGCGCCATGTCGAGCAGGATGACCTGTGCCAGCACATAGTAGAGGATCGAGGTCCCAAGCACGATGGCGGAGACGATCCCCGCGCTCCTCCCATAAAGGCTGCGCGCTGTCAGGTAAGTCAGCACCACGCCGAGCGTGGCGAACAAGGCGGTCCACAGGCGTGCGGTGAAGTCGTTCACGCCGAAGCTGCTGAAAGTGAGCGCGGACAGCCAGTAAAGCAGCGGCGGCTTTTCGAAATACTTCACGCCGTTCAACCGCGGCGTCACGTAGTCGCCCGAGATCGCCATCTCGCGGGAGATCTCGGTATAGCGTCCTTCGTCGGGATTCGCCAGCGGCCGCAGCCCGATGAAGGCGCAGAACCATAGAGTGGCGGCGATGGCTAGCAGGATCAGATCCTTGGTCCGGGCCACACGGTTTGATAGCCGCGCGGTGGCGGCCGGCATTCCGCCGCCGGAGTTTGGCAGGTCGGGATCAGGTTGATGGCGGAGCTTTAGGATGACCCGCCCATTCAACCGGAAGTTTCATGAGAGCCGGATGAGGACGGCGATAATTCCAGGGTTCAGGCGGAATTTTTCGTCTTCATGTGGTCGCGCACCAAGGTCGCGGCCAACACCGCGAATCCGACGACGCCAATTCCGCCGACGAACCAGCCCCAGTGCCCGGTGGCGACGGATTTGCCCGCGACCATGTAGCCCCAGGCGATCAGGCTTTCGACCGGCAGCGATACCGCGACGAAAGGGAGGAGCGGCATCCGCATCAGGCCGAGCAGCAGGTTCTGCATGACCAGTGGGGCGCCCGGGGTGATGCGCACCAGTAGGACCACTTTCCAAGGAGGCAGCTTGCCGAAGGACGGCATCGGCACCTTGAAGCGCTTCAGCAGGCGTTCCACCGTGCCGTGAAAGACGTGGGAAATCCAATGGCTCAGCAGCAGGTTCATCAACAATGCCAAGGCGACCCCGGCCAGGGTCAGCGGCACTCCCAACACCGGCGCATAGACGACTCCTGCTGCCAAATAAATGGCTACGACCGGGAATCCTAACAAGGGCAGGACCGCGGCGAGGAGGATGAACAGCGGAAAGGGTGCGAGCCGCAGCCGGTCCATAGTTCCCTCGACCCAGCGATGCCACACGGCCAGCGGATGATCCGGCGCCAACCAGCTCCCCAGCACGCTCAACAGCAGCAACGCGATCACCGCGAGGGCGAGGCGGTGTCGGTGGCGGCGCAGGAACAGTTTCATCGCGGGCGGCGACCATTGGCGTTCGACTTTCCAGGAGCAAGGGAAACGGCGGCGTTAGGAATTCCCGCTTCTCCAGGCGAGCACCAGCGATCCCGCGACGATCAGCAAGCCGCCGACCGCATGCTGCCAGGTCAGGCGCTCCTTGAGAATGACGGCCGCCAGTACGATGGCAATGATCACGCTCAACTTGTCCACTGGCGCGACCCGCGAAGCGTCACCGAGCTGGAGTGCGCGGAAATAACAGAGCCACGACAGCCCGGTCGCGACTCCCGACAGTGCGAGGAAGATCCAGGTCTTGCGCGGGAACTCCAGCATCGCTGCTGGCTTGGTGGTCGCGAAGGCGATGCCCCACGTGAAGATCAGCACCACGCTCGTGCGGACCGCGGTCGCCAGGTTCGAGTTCACGCCGGTGACCCCGATCTTGGCGAGCACGGCGGTCAGCCCGGCGAAGAACGCTGCCAGCAATGCCCAGGCAATCCAATTCATGAGGCCTTCTTCTACGCGGATGGTCCGAGGCTGTCCAATTCGCGATGAACGCGATTTGATGAAGCATTCCAAACCGAAGTGGTGCCGCATTTTGGTAACGGGGCCGGAGATCCAGATCGACCGGACCGGAGCGCCCGAGCCTTCCGCAAGGATTCATGGGCATCCCTAGAGTCGATCCTTCGTCCGTTGTTAGGGCTGTTACGTTCCGCGGGTTGCCGGCCGCTTGCAACCGGCGAACTGCTTCCCCGTTCCGCCGCTCCGCCAGGCATGGAAAACTCGTTCATCGGATCCGCGTCCAATCGCAGGTGTGGTCGGCCCGGACGCTCTCCTCACTTCGTGGCCGGGCGGAATTGTCGCCGGCCGGCCTCGCGTTCGATTCCCTCATGGAAGCCGTCGGAACGCGAGTCGTGGTCGTTGCCTGCTCCCTGAAGTCAATAGGCATGACGGGCAATCCGGATCTTCACGGCTTCGTGGATTCGCTGCCAACCTGCCATTGGTTCGACGAAACCATGGGTTCGGTCCTCGGCCGTTGCATGGAGGCGGGCGGCATTTTCTGTCGCCGGGACATGGCGTCATCCGCGGTGCTGGTCTGCTCCCTCTGCCCGGAGCTTTTCGCCAGCATGGAATCGCGCTTCGGCATTCCGCGCACGTGGGTTGCGTGACGACACCGCGGCGAGTAGCCGCGAGAAACTCATCATTCTCTCATAGGAGCCGCTGTAAAAGATCTGACGGCGGGCCTGCGCCGCGGAATCGACAGTTCATCATGGATATTCTTCTGGTCGAAAACCAACCGCCGCTCGCCAGCCGGATCCGCCGCGTGCTGTCCCGTGCCGGACATGAGGTCGAGTTGGCGGGTGACGGGCCCTCGGCGTTGGAGTCTCTGGCGGCCAAGCGCTACGACCTGATGCTGCTGGCGGCCAGCTTGCCGGGATTTGACGGCTTCGAGGTGTTGGGCAAGGTCCGAAGCGCGGGCCTGCGGCTGCGTGTGCTGATGCTCGCTACCTGGCCTGAGATCAGCGAAAGGGTGTCGGTGTTGAAAGCGGGTGTGGACGACTTTTTGACCTGGCCTTTCGAGATGCAGGAACTGGTTGTCCGGGTGGATTCAATCGCGAAGCACAGTGTTGATCCCGCCGAATTTGCCGGCGCCGCCCTGAAGGTCGGATGCGTTTGCATGGACGTGGTGAAGCACCGGGTGACACGGGACGAAAAGGTTGTGGAACTCTCGCCGCGCGAATTCGAAGTATTGCACCTCCTGATGAGCAAGCCCGGCCGGCCTCTTTCCCGGAACGAGATCAGTCAACGGATCTGGTTCCGGGAGCACGACTACGACACGCGGACGGTGGAGATCGTCATCATGCGCTTGCGCAAGAAGCTGGACCACCCCGGGACGGAATCGGTGATCCACACGGTCCGCAGTGTGGGGTATGCCATGGAGTCG
>CAMCYK010000276.1 GCA_945883695.1 Akkermansia muciniphila
ACTGCTGCTGGATTACGAGATCGGCGCCGATGGCAGCCTGACGGCCTGGGCGAGCCCGGAGCGGCCCTTGCTGGTGCCCGCTCCATTCGCCAGGAACGCACCGCTGAACTTCGCGTCCGGGGGCAGGCTGGCCGCGCTGGGGGACCGGGTTTGGGAGCCGGGTGACTTCCTCGGCACGGGTCGCGCTTTTCCCGCCTACGTCCGTGGCATCAGCCCGGACGGCGAGGTCGTGGCAGGCGATGCGGGGATCTACCATGGCAGCGGCACCCGCTTGCTGATGCCGCTCCCATACAGCGGCAGCGCGCAAGCGATGGCGGTGAGTCCCGAGGGACACGTCTTTTATGCGAGCCCGTCCGCGTTCGGATTGATCGATCCCACGTCGGCGGATCCGGCCAGCCTGTTTCCCGTGCATCCGCGGAATGGCTCGAACGGTCCCGCGCCGAAGCGCTTCCGCTGGACGCCGGTGGATGGCGCCCGCGAGTACCGGATCCACTTCGCCACGGATGCCGCCGCCTTGCAATCGCCCCAGCCGGCCGCGGGGACCCCGAGCTTCGTCGCCCGGCACCACTGGCTGGATAACCCGCTGGCCATGGCGCGCGGCGAGGCACGTTACTGGCGGGTCGACGCGTTGGCCCCCGGCGGGCTCGTGCGCGGGCCGGTGAGGAGCTTTTCCGTGGCGGACTTCGGGGTCGAGGCGCGGGAACTGGTGGTCGAGTTGGTGAAAGGCTGCACCTCCCAACCGCTCCAGCCGCAGCCCGTGCTGCCGGCGAACGGAGACCTCGAGATCACGGCGGGCGCGGTCCCTTGGCTCAGCCCGCCAGCCCAGGCGGGCGGGGAATTCGTCATCAACACCACCCTCATGCCGTCGAACCGCGAGAGCACGATGCTGGTGTTCGAAAACGGATCGCTGGAGGTGAGCGTGCCGCTCACGGTGGTCCTGCACTCGTGCCAAGCGGCCGGCCTGATCGTCGATCCGAATGCGCCGATCCTCCACGCGCTGGCAAGGTCCACGACGGGAGCCAACTTCGTCGCGCGGGTGGACGCCGCGAATGGTCAAATCCTGGATTCCCGCTTTGTTGGCCAGGGAGCGCTGCAAATCTGCCTCTCGGCCGACGGAAGACAGGTGGGAATCGAACGGCAACTTGGAGGCTTCTTCAATACCAGTGGCGGCGTGCAAGTGCTGGATAGCGAGGACTACTCGCGCCAGGCGGAGTGGGTGAGCCATTACAACGGACCCTTTTCCACCAGCGCCTTGCAGACCGCGTTCGGCCCCGCCGACCGGATGGCCCACGCCGGTCGCCTGTTCGACTGGCGGACCGGCACGATTCTCGCGCGGGGCGCGAGCGGCAACGGTGCGATCACCGTCTTCTCGCCCGACGGGACCAAGGCCTACAGCAGCAGCGGAGCGATCCGATCGTATGACATGACTTCGCCGACGCTGGCCCCGCTCGCCCTCTACTCCGATCCCCAAGCCGGCGGCGAAACGCGGCCCGCCATCAGCCGCGATGGCAGCCGCCTGGCCTGGGGCCGCGCGATCCTGGACCCGGATCTGCAAGAGGTCGTCAAGGGCACGGATCCCATCCGCGACCTGAGCGCGGACGGCAAGATCCTGGTGGGCAACGAGGGGCTCTATCACGTGCCCTCCTTGCGCCGCTTCGGCAATGCGCCGGGCCCGCTTCAAAACATCGAGATCTCCGATCTGGCGCGCACCGTGATCCGGCCGAACCAGGGCGGAGTGGGGGAAGAGCTCCGCTTCATCGTGACCCCCTACGCGGCCCTGCTGACCTTGGATGGTCTCTCGATGACCCCGGCAATCCCGGTCAACTCGCTGGTCGCCGCCGATGCCATCACCTTGCGCTGGAGCGATCTCGCCGCCGCGAGCGGCTACCGCGTCTTCTTCGGCACGGACCGGGAGGCGGTGGCTGCCGCGGAGGCCGGTTCACCCTTGGAGCTCGGTTTTGTCAGCTCCCCGCAGTGGCCGGCGGCGCTCCCGCTCGAGGACGCGATGAGCTATTACTGGAAGGTCATCGCGGAGGGCCCCTACGCCACCTCGTCCTCCGCCTTGTGGTCCTTCCGCACCCCGGACTTCGCCTTTGAGAAGCAGAGCATGGCGCTGTTAGGTCCGGTGGCCGGGACCGCGGTAAGCGCGACGAACTCGATCACCTTGCCGGCCGGCAAGTCGTGGTCCTTGTCCACCACCACTCCGTGGATCCAACTCCCCGTGACCGGCGGCACCGGGACCGGCAGCTTCGAGGTGCGCGCCACACCCGCCGCGACCGGGAACACCCGCACCGGATCGGTCCGGGTCACGATCGGCCCCGATGTGGTGGACATCCCGGTCAGCTTCTTTTCCTTCCGCTACGGCGTCCGCGACTATGTGGTCGATCCCGCGTTGGGGGTGATGCACCTGCTGGTGGCGCCGGTGCTGGCGAACGCCGGTCTCGACCGGCTCTACCTGATGCGGGTGGACCTCCGGACGCTGGCGGTCCTGGAAGTGTTCGATACCGCGCTGGAACACCAGGGGAACGGTTCGACCACGGCCAGGACCAAGATGGTGGTGCACCCGCAGGACGGTCGGCTCTACCTTTATCATTCCACCGGGGCGAAGGTGCTCGGGCTTGCCCCGGCTCCCTACGGCATCGCCTCGCAATTCAGCACGACCTCCATTCCGGGGCTCAATCCGCCGGCGGACATGGCCGCGGGCGGGGCGGGCCGGCTCGCCTTCGGTCTCTCCACCGGAGGAATCTCCGTCAACAATTCCAGCGACGGCCAGCGGCTTCATGCCACGACCGCCGACTCGACGACGTACTCGCTGATCCACTCGGCCGGCGACCAGCTCTACGTGATGAATTCCTCTCCGGCGCGGCCGAAGTTCTTTGAACTGCGCGCGGATTCGATCGCCGCCGGCACGCTGGCGGCCGAAAGCGCGGGCACTTTCGGCTCCAGCTTGCAGATCTCCGCGGACGGTAGCACGGTGAGCTACAACCAGGGTTTTTATGATCGTGACCTGAACCTGCTTGGCTCGATTCCCAACGCGCCCTCGGGTCCGGAGCGCATCGTCGCAATCAATGCGAACGGCTCGCAGTTCCTTGCGATGGATAGCGGCGGTCAGATCCGGTGGGCGGCGAGAAGCGGGACCGATCCCGAGCTGCCGGTTTTTTCGATGCACTCGAATCCCAAGATCCAGTGGGACTCCACCAAGGGCCGCATGTTCTACCGGCTCTCGTCCAGTTCGGGCTTCCGCTGGCTGAAGACATTGGCTCCGGGGGAACTCCCGCTCCCCACGATCATCGGCAGCGACGGTTGGGTCACCAGCGGTCCGGCCGATTGGCGGGAGACCAGCGCCGGCAGCGGGGTGCTGCGCACTCCGACGCTCGTCCAACCCGCCAGCAGCGATTTATCCCCGGTGGCCACCCTGGCCTTCAAATCCAAGCTCACCGGAACGCTCAACTTCGGCTGGAGGAACACGACCAACGGATCCGAGACCTTCACCCTGCGGATCAACGGCACCACGGTGGAAACCCGCGGCGCGACGAACAATTTCGTCACGCGCTCGGTCATCGTTCCCACCGGCGCCACGGTGGAGTTCTCTTATGCCAAGCCCTTCAACGGCGCCACCGGAACCTCGCCGGCCGGAGAACTCCGCAATATCTTCATGACCTTCTCGGGTGCCCTCCTCCTTCCGGACGACTCCCGCTTGGATTCGGACGGCGACGGCGCGAGCGACCTGTTGGAAAAGGCCCTCGGCAGCGATCCGGACCAGCCGTCCAGCACGCCCGCGACCGCCATCGCCGGGGAGCCGGGTGCCCCGGCATTCGTTTACGAGCGTCCGTCCGGTTTGCCCTACCGCTACGAAGTCCAGATCTCGGACGACCTGAACGTCTGGGAAACGCTGGAGGCCACCCCGCGGGTCGAAACAGCCACCGGCAAGGAGCGGGTGAGCGTGCCGATCCCCGCGGACCGCGCGCGGGCCTTCGTTCGCCTGCAAGTGTCCGCCGCCCAACCTTGACACCGTCCCGCCCTCATCGGGCCGATTCCGGGATCAACCAGCCTTCGCGGCGGAACCAGGTGTCCTGGCGTTTGGCGTATTGGCGGGTGGCGGCGTTGATGAGTTCCTCGCAGGCGGGGCGGTCGATTTCGCCGGCAAGCAGTTGACGGATCTCGCGGAGACCGATGGCTTTTTCGAGGCCGGGTGCGATCTCGCCGAGCGCCGCGACTTCCTCGACCGCGCCGCCATCGAGCATGCTCCGGGTGCGGCGGGCGATGCGGTGGTGGAGTTCCGGCCGGGGGCGCTGGATGAGGATCCCGCGGAGTTTCGCGGCACGGATGGCGGAGGCTTGTTCCCAGTCGTCGCGCAGGCTTGAGCAGGGGGCGCCGGCCAGCAGGCAGACTTCGAGGGCGCGGGAGACGTAGCGGCGGTTGTGGAGGTCGGTGCGGGCGGCCTCGGCGGGGTCGAGCGCGCGGAGTCGTTCGACGAGGGCGGCGAGCGGCTGCGCAGCGAGCTCCGCACGCAGGGCGGGATCACCCGGCGGGAGCGGCGATGGGCCGTGGGAGAGGAACTTCAGATAAAGGCCGGAGCCGCCGGTGATGACCGGGGTTTTGCCGCGGGCGAGGAGTTCGTGGATCACCGGGACGACAAGCCGCAGATAGGCCATGGCATCGACGGCTTCCCGCGGGGAAAGCACGCCATAAAGTTGGTGGGGAATTTCGCGACGGTCGGCGGTCGGAGGCGCGGCGGTGAGCACCTCGAGGCCGTGGTAGAGCTGGAAGGCATCGCCGTTCACGATCTCGCCATCGAACTCCCGCGCGATCTCCAGGGCACGGGCGCTCTTGCCGGCGGCGGTGGGGCCGCAGACGAAGAACAGGCGCTCGGGGTCGGGTGGAATCACGTCGCGGCCATCCAGCGGGATCCGGGGGCGGGCTGCCAATCGAAAAGACCGCGGCGGGCCAGGGATGACGGCGGACCGCCTGCGGGGGGGGCACCGCCACCCTGAAAAAAGAGGCGCCGCCCCGGACTGGGGCGGCGCCGGCGAAGGGCGGCCGGTCAGGCCTGGTCGATGGTCTTCTCGCTGGCGGCGTCGACGATCATGAAGCGCTCGCGGTGGAGGCCCGGATCGGAACGGAAGATCAGGCGGCCGGAGTGCTGGCGCTCGAGTTCGACCAGGTGGCGGCTGTCCTCCGTCTTGAAGCGGGTCAGCACGTCGGGATTGACCACCACGATCAGGTCGCCGGCCTGGTCGCGGTGCTTGTGGATGACGGTCACGATGCGGCGCTGGATCTCGACGCTCATGGTCATCGGCGTCTTCACCCGGCCGCGGCCCTGGCAATAAGGGCAGGGCTCGAACATCGTGTCGCGCAAGGACTCGTTGAGCCGCTGGCGGGTCATCTCCATCAGACCGATCGAGGAAATCTGCAGCACCTGGGTCTTCGCCTTGTCTTTTTTCAGGCGGTCCTTCATCGCCTTGTAGACCGTCTGCTGGTCCTTGCGGTGGCGCATGTCGATGAAGTCGACCACGACCAGGCCGCCGATGTTGCGCAGGCGGAGCTGGCGGGCGACCTCCTGGGCGGCCTCGACGTTGGTTTCGAAGATCATCTTGTCGACATCCTTCGAGCCGCGGTTGCGGCCGGTGTTGACGTCGATCGCGATCAGCGCCTCGGTCTCGTCGATCACGATGTAGCCGCCGCAGGGCAGCCAGACCTGGCGCGAGAAGGCCTCGTCGATCTGCTTCTGGATCCCGACCGCCTCGAAGATCGGCTGGGTCGCGGGCAGGTGGTGGATGCGGCGCTTCGCGCGGCGCGAGATCTTGCCGGCGATCTCGCGGATCAGCTCGGTGGTCTGGGCGTCGTCGCAGAGCACCTGGTCGACCTCGTCGGTGAGGAAATCGCGGGCGGTGCGCTCGATCAGGCCGGGCTCCTGGAACACGCACAAGGGGGCGGGACCGGAGTCGCGCTTGTCTTCCACCGAGCGCCATTGCTCCATCAGCATCGCGAGGTCGCGGACGAAGTGGCGGGCGCGGGTGCCGTGGGCGACGGTGCGCATGATGATGCCCATGCCTTCCGGCACGCTGAGGCGCTGCATGATCTTGCGCAGCCGCTGGCGTTCCTTGGGGTCCTCGATCTTGCGGGAAATGCCGAACTGCTCGGTGTAGGGCATCAGCACGAGGTAGCGGCCGGCCAGCGAGATGTTGGTGGTGACGCGCGGACCCTTGGTGCCGATCGGGCCTTTCGAGACCTGGATCATGATCTCCGAGCCGATCGGGTAGATGCTCGGGATGTCCTTGGAGCTGATCTTCTGCTGTTGCTTTTTCTTCTGGCTGCCCGCGCGCTCGATCTCCTCGAGTCCGGCGTCGAGGGCGGCGGGAATGGCGTCCCAAAAGTGCAGGAAGGCGTTCTTGTCGAGGCCGATGTCGACGAACATCGCCTTGAGGCCTTGCTCGATGTTCTTCACACGGCCTTTGAAGATGCCCCCGACGATGTTCTGTTCGCCTTCGCGTTCGACGGTGTATTCTTCAAGGACTCCGTTATCGAGGAGGGCGACCCGGCGTTCGAGGCGTTCGACGTTGACAATGACGGTATTGCCTTCCTTGGGGTTCGGTTTGCCGATGCCGAGGAAGCGTTTGATTTTCTGGATCATGGATTTGATATGAGAAGAGGTGGGGAGGTGATGTCAGGGTGAGGAAAAAAGTTTAGCGGCGAGGGGCGACCGTGCCCTCCTCGTCGGCTTCAGGGGTGATGGTGGGCTTCGGAGCGACCGCGGGCGCGGTGAGAGCGGGATCCACCGGCGCGATCCCGGCGGCG
>CAMCYK010000277.1 GCA_945883695.1 Akkermansia muciniphila
TCCGTCCCATCCGTCCCATCCGTCCCATCCGTCCCATCCGTCCCATCCGTCCCATCCGTCCCATCCGTCCCATCCGTCCCATCCGTCCCATCCGCTCGATCCAAGATCCCCACCGAGGCCCGCGGCAGCAGCTCCGACAAGCGGAACACCAGTCGCTCCGTCCGGTTGGCCAGACAAACCAGCGGATCGCCGAACTCCGCCAGCACCTGGCGGCAGGCCCCGCACGGAGAAATCGGCAGCGCGGTGTCCGCGACCACCGCCACCGCTTCGATCGTGCGCCCCCCGGACGCGATCGCCGTGCCGACCGCAACCCGCTCGGCACAGTTGGTCAGGCCATAGGAAAGATTCTCCACGTTGCAGCCGGTGAAGATCTTGCCATCGACCCGCAAGGCCGCCCCCACGTGAAATTTCGAATACGGAGCATAGGCCCGCTCGCGGACCTCCCACGCGGCGGCGATCAACGGTTCCCAGTCCATGGAACGAGAAGACAACAGGCCCGGAGAAGGGTGGCAAGCTTGCGTATTTTCGGCTCGCCCGAAGGGTCCGGATCAGGCAGGGAGAAGGCATGCAACGCCCTTGGATCCCCGCTCTCGTGCTGCTCGCCCTGCTGGTCGGGTTCCGTGCCCTCGGGGCCGCCTTTTCCCACGAAATGCCGAATTTCCAACCGCTGCCCGCCCTCTTCCTGTGCAGCATCGTTTTCCTTCGCGGCACCAAGGCCTGGGCCCTCCCCGTGATCGCCTGGGTGATCAGCAGCCCGATCGCCAGCGCGCTGCAAGGCCATAATCCGCTCGACGCCGGTGGCGGGGTGATCGTCGCCTTCCTGGCCCTCCTGCTGACCGGCGCGATGGCCCTGCCCTTCCGCAAGTCGGCCTCGCCCGCCCTGCTCCTCGGCGGTGGACTGGTCGCCGCGGGGGTCTTCCACCTGGTGACCAACACCGCGGTCTGGCTCGCCGACCCCCTCTACGCGAAATCCGCCGGCGGCCTGTGGCAGGCCCTGTGGAGCGGCCGGCCGACCGACCTGATGCCGAGCTGGATCTTCCTGCGCAATCTCGCCGGCGCGAATCTCCTCTTCACGGCGCTTTTCCTGCTCGCCCGCCCCTCGTGGAAACGGGCCTCCGAAGCCACTCCCGCCCTCGCAACCACCCGTTAATTTCTTGCCCTCCACCGCTCCGGAACCCTATCTCCGCTCCGCCATGACGTCGTCCGCCACTGCCGATACCCCGCGCCTCGATTTCGCCGGCTCTCCAATCAACCAGGCCTTGTCGGCCGACCAGAAGATCGGGCTGCTCCGCACCATGCTCCGCATCCGCCGCTTTGAGCAGGCGGCACTGAAGGGCTTCAGTGCCGGCAAGATGGGAGGCTTCCTCCACCTCTACATCGGACAGGAATCCGTCGCGGTCGCCACGCTTTCCCTGTCCGGCGAAAATGATCACAGCATCACCGCCTACCGCTGCCATGCCCACGCCCTGGCCGTCGGCATGAGCATGAACGAGTGCATGGCCGAACTCTACGGCAAGGCCACCGGTTGCTCGAAAGGCAAGGGCGGCTCGATGCACTTCTTCGCGCCCGACAAGAATTTCTGGGGCGGCCACGGCATCGTCGCCGGCCAGGCCCCGCTCGGCCTCGGCCTCGGCTACGGTCTCAAGTACAAGGGCCTCGAAGGCTGCGCCCTTTGCTATCTCGGCGACGGCGCGGTCAACCAAGGCGCCTACCACGAGTCCCTCAACCTCGCCGCCCTGTTCGAGATCCCGGTGATTTACGTCATCGAGAACAACGGCTACTCGATGGGCACTTCCCAGAAACGCTCCTCGGCCTACCGCGGCTGCCTCGCCCAGCGCGCCGAAGGCTATGACATGGAGTGGGACGTGATCGACGGCTCCGACATCTACGAAATCCGCGCGAAAACCCACATCGCCATGGAACGCGCGAGGAAGCAGCACAAGCCCTGCATCCTGGAAATCGCCACCTACCGCTACTATGGCCACAGCGTCGCCGACGCGAACGCGAAGAAGTACCGGACGCCCGAGGAGATCGAGAATTACAAGACCCACCACGATCCCATCCACCTCTGGCGCAGGCGCCTGCTCGACGAAGGCGTGCTCACCGAAGTGCGGGCCGAGGAAATCGACCAGGCCGCCAAGGAAGAAGCCGCCGCCGCGGTGAAATTCGCCGAGGAATCCCCCGCCCCGACCATCGAGTCCGTCATGGACGATGTGTACTGGGAGAGCGACAACCGGACCGAGGCCTCGCAGATCGGCCGCCACTTCTTCAACGACTGATTCTACTACAAATTTAGTAGAAATATCCCCGCACTCCGTTTGCCATGTCCCGCGAAATCGAATACCGCCACGCCATCCGCGAAGCCCTCGACGAGGAGCTGGAACGCGACGAGAACGTCGTCATCATGGGCGAGGAGGTCGCCCGCTACAACGGCGCCTACAAGGTCACCCAGGGTCTCTGGGAGAAGTGGGGGGACAAGCGCGTCGTCGACACCCCGATTTCCGAAGCGGGCTTCATCGGCATGGGCATCGGGGCCTCGATGCTCGGCGTCCGGCCGGTGATGGAGCTGATGTTCTGGTCTTTCCACTCGGTGGCCTTCGACCAGCTGGTCAACAACGCCGCCTGCGTCCGCTACATGTCGGGCGGCCTGATCAACGTGCCGATCGTGATGCGCGGCCCGGCCAACGGCGGGACCAATGTCGGCGCGACCCACTCGCACATCCCCGAGGGCCTGTTCGCGGCCTTCCCCGGCCTCAAGGTCTGCGCGCCCGCTACCCCGGCCGATGCCAAGGGGCTGATGAAAGCGGCCATCCGCGACAACGATCCCGTTTACGTGATGGAGAACACCCTGCTCTACGGCAACAAGGGCGAGGTCCCGGATCCCGCCGACGGCGATTTCGTGATCCCACTCGGCAAGGCCGACATCAAGCGCGAAGGCAGCGACGTCTCGATCATCGCGCACGGTCGCTCCGTGATCCACGCTCTGGCCGCGGCCGAGAAGCTCAAGCAAGAACACGGGATCAACGCCGAGGTCCTCGATCTCCGGTCGATTCGTCCGCTCGACCAGGAGGCCATTCTCAAGACCGTGATGAAAACCAACCGGGTGGTCCTGGTCGACGAGTCGAAAGGCTTCGGCGGGGTCTCCGCGATGGTTTCCCACCTGATCCAGGAGCACGCCTTCGATTACCTCGACGCGCCCATCAAACGCGTCACCACCTTGGATGCGCCGGCGATCTACTCCCCGCACGTCGAGAACGAGCAGCTCCCGAATCCGCGGCGGATCGTTGAAAAAGTCCTGTCATTGGGGTGAGCCCCACCGTCTTTTTCATTGCCATGGCACCCGTGCCTCCTAACATGACGCCATCATGATCAAAATGATCGCTGTCGCCGGCCTCGTGACCCTCTGCCTCGCCAGCAGCTCGTGCTGCTGCCTTTTCTAACGCCCCATTCCCATGAAAAACCTGCTCCTGATCCTTCCGCTGATCGCCCTTTCGCTCGGGCTTTCCTCGTGCTGCTCGATGTTCGGCAAGCCCGCCTGCAACGCCGGCTACACCGAGTCCACCCACCAGCGCCGGGTCTGCGGCTGGGACATCGTCCGCGAGGAAGTCGTGGTCGACGCCAAGAGCGGCCTCACCGAAATCAAGGAGACCAAGGTTCCGCGCTACCAGACGGTGACCAAGAGAACCCGCATCAAGTGCCCGGATTGCACCCGCTTCTATTGCATCGAGGACGGCTGCTGCGGTTCCGGCGCGGATGGGGCCATCCGGATGGCCTCCATGCAAGGCGGCAGCGGCAGCCCGAACGTGGGCCTGATCCCGACGATGCGGAAGATCACCGTCGAGTGATCCCGGTCATATCCAGTTCACCAGCGAAGACGGAGGCCCCAACGGCCTCCGTCTTCATTTGTGCCCGCGAAGCCCTGCCTGCCGGACATCCGGAAAAGACTGGAAAAGCCATTCCGATCCCGCAATCTCCCTGCGCCCCACTTCCCTTTCTACCCATCCATGGCCATCCAAATTGAAATGCCCAAGCTCTCGGACACAATGACCGAGGGCACCCTCATCAAGTGGCACAAGAAAGTCGGCGACACCGTCAAGATCGGCGACATCCTGGCCGAGGTCGAAACCGACAAAGCCACCATGGAAATGGAAGCTTTCGATGAAGGAACCCTCACCGAGATCCTGGTGCAGGAAGGCGAAAAGGCGCTCGTCAACGGCGTGATCGCCGTCCTCGATGGCGAGAGTGGGGCTGGCGGAGCAGCGGCTCCCGCAGCCACGCCGGCGGCGGAGACACCCGCTCCGCAAGCCTCCGAACCCGCGGCCACGGCTGCTGCCGCCGCACCCGCCTCGGCCGCGGCCCCGGGCGGTGACGGCGCCCGGATCAAGGCCTCGCCGCTCGCCCGCAAGATCGCCGCCGCACAGGGCGTGGATTTGGCCGGTCTCACCGGCAGCGGCCCCGCCGGACGCATCGTCCGCGCCGATGTCGATGCCGCCGCGGCCAAACCCGCCGCGAAGTCCACCGCTGCCACCGCCGCCCACGGCCTTGCCGCCGCCGTGAAGGCCCGCGCCGCCGCTCCGGCAGCCGCCACCGCCTCCCCGGCCGCGGCCGCCCCGCAGGCCCTCATGCCAACCGCCAAGGAAGGCGACAGCCGCCTCGAGCTCTCCTCGATGCGCAAGGTGATCGCCTCCCGCCTGCTGACCTCCAAGCAGACGATTCCGCATTTCTACCTCCACGTGGAAGCGGACGCCGCCCCGCTGATGGCCCTCCGCCAACAAATCAACGCCCAAGCCGAGCTCACCCACGGCAACAAGTATTCAGTCAACGACTTCGTCCTCAAGGCCGTGATCAACGCCACCGTCGCGGTGCCCGCGGTCAACGCCTCCTTCGCCGGCGACCACATCGTCAGCTTCAAGCACGTCGGCCTGGCGGTCGCCATCGCGGTCGAAGACGGCCTGGTCACCCCGGTCATCCAGCAGGCGGAGACCAAGTCGGTCCTCCAGATCTCCAAGGAGGTGAAGGACCTGGCCGCCCGCGCCAAGGAGAAGAAACTCAAGCCGAGCGAGTTCGACGGCGGCACGGTCACCGTCTCCAACCTCGGGGCCTGGGGCATCGAAAGCTTCGACGCCATCGTCAACCCGCCGCAGGCCCTGATCCTTTCGGTCGGCGCCGCGATCGAGAAGCCGGTCGTCAAGAACGGCCAGGTCGTCCCCGGCCTGCGCATGAACCTCGGCGTCAGCTGCGACCACCGCGTGGTCGATGGCGCGGTCGCCGCCAGCTTCCTCGCCGAGGTCAAGAAGCTGATCGAGCAGCCCGCCCTGATGCTCGTCTGAGGCCATCCCGTTTCCCTTCGCGGCGCACCTGGCTTCCTCCCGGGTGCGCCGCTTTGCTTTCACGCCCCTTTGATCTCGGCTGGGCCCCCGACCGGCCACTTGCTCACATGCCTGAAGAAGGGATTCATTTTAATTGAAAGAGACTCTTCATCGTAAGGATGTGAACAAGCCTCGGGAATCGTGGTTCCACCGCTTCACGAAAGGCATTCCACGGCCATCGATTCCTGCGAAGAAGTCACCCGGAACTGCCGGTAACGCGACCCGCTTTGTAAAGCCCGGCGACTTGCGCCCGGCGAGTTCCCGAACTGTTCACAAGGCATCGACACCGCCCGCCCGCCGTCACGGAGTGGCGTAGAGGAGAGCGAGGAGATCGCGCAGCGCTTGGGCGTCGGTGGCCGTCAGGAGGTCGATGCGCTTGACGAAGCGGCCAAGGCTAACCGCCCGGATCTGATCCGCCATGATTTCGGCGGGTTTTGACGCGCAAGTGATTTGGAGCCGGTGGGCCCATTGCGGGTGCAGGGTCGTCGTCAAGGGGCAGACCACCGCCATGCCGGTCCGGTGCATCGCGTCGGGACTGACCACCACGCACGGACGTGTCTTCTGCACCTCCTTGCCCGCCGTCGGATCGAGGCTGACCCAATGCACTTCGTAGCGCAGGACCGGCGGCGGGATTTTAGAAACCGGAATCTTCTTCGAGGCCATCCGTGAGACCGGTTTCAGCCCATTCCAAGGCGAGTTTTTGATCGGAGCGATCCGCAGCCATCTCGGCGAAAGATTCCTCAAGGGTGAGTTTGGACCCGTCGGCCGGCGCGATCAGAATGCCTTCCTGAACCGGCTTCATGATAAAGCCCCGCTCCAGATGATAGGAGCGGATCAAGTGGGCGGGAATTCGTGCCCCCTTTGAGTTCCCGATGCGGATCGGCCGTTGAACCTGACTCATGGGCTTACAGTAATTACCGACCCGAAAACCGCAATCCCTTTTGGCGTGAAACGCGCGGTTCAGTCACTCCCCGATGGCGATCTACCCGCGGGACCGGCAGCAACGGATTCCGCTTGTCCTCCGGCGCGCACGCTCTTTGCTGGCTTGACACATGGACAGGCTCATCTGGTTGCTTCCACCCTTGCTGGGGCTGCTGGCGTTCGGGGTCTTCCGCTCGTTGGGCGGGCCGCGTCCCGCGGCGGAGCCGGCGGTCGCGGCGGTGGATCCCGGGTCGCGTCCAACGGCTGATCAACCGGATGTCGCGGGCTTGTTAGAAGACCTCGAGACGGAGTGGAGCGCGCTCGAGCGATCGGAAAAGCTGGCGGTCCTCGGCCTCGACTCCGCGGCTCTGCGGGCCCGCTTGCTGGAACTGAAGAAGAAGTTCGACACCCTGCCCGACGACACGGACTGGGACGTCCGCGTGCGGATCATCGAATCGCTGAAATCGATGGCGCGCGAACTGGGCAA
>CAMCYK010000278.1 GCA_945883695.1 Akkermansia muciniphila
CTGCTGGAGTTTGCTCTGTCGCAGCAAGCCCTGAAGGTGGGCGGTCTGATCTAAATCCAATACAAGGGGCTTCGTCGTCCGAGACATGCGATATTCCAAAGCAAATCTCCTGCCAAATGCCTAGTTATTTGCAGGACGGTGCACTAGTCGCCGAGCTTTTTGAGGTTGCTGTTGAATTTCCTCTCTTCGTCCACTGATGGATTGATGATTGAAAGATTGATGATTGGTGGTTTGCCTTTCACTCCCCCGGCAAGGTCAGCATCCCCTCGTCCTCCTCCCGGTACTGCTCCAGCAGGAAGCCGTCGTTGGCGTCCCACAGGAGCCAGACGGTGTCGCCCCATTTCGGCGGGCTCTGGTCGAGCAGGAAGGTGCGATGCTGCATCTCCGCGCAGAGTTTCCATTCGCCGCAGCGGACCCAGTAGCGGGTGTGGGAGCCGTAGTAGATGACGTCCTCGACCTTGCCCTCGACGGCGTTGTCGAGCGGGCCGATCTCCGGCTTGTCGCGGGAGACGACGAGTTTTTCCGGGCGGATCGACAGGTGGATGCGGTCGCCGGGGGCGACCGGCTTGTCATTGTCGATGACGATGCTGCCGAAACCGTTGACCTCGCAGCGGGAGAAGTGGGTGTCGAGGGTCTCGGTGATGCGGCCGTCGAGGAAATTGGTGTCGCCGATGAAGGCGGCGACGAAGGAGCTGCGCGGGGCCTCGTAGATCTGGGCGGGCGGGCCGACCTGTTCGATGACGCCCTTGTTCATCACGGCGATGCGGTCGGAGATCGACATCGCCTCGCCCTGGTCGTGGGTGACGTAGATGAAGGTGATGCCGACCTCGTCGTGGATGGCGTCGAGCTCGACGATCAGCCGCTGGCGGAGCTTGAGGTCGAGGGCGGCGAGCGGTTCGTCGAGCAGTAGGACCTTGGGCTTGTTGACCAGCGCGCGGGCGATGGCGACCCGTTGCTTCATGCCGCCGGAGAGCTGGGACGGCTTCTTGTCGGCGTGGGCCTTGAGGTCGATCAGGTCGAGCATCTCGTCAACGCCGCGGGCGATCGCGTCGGGCGCCCATTTCGCGATCTTCGGGCCGAAGGAGATGTTCTCGCGCACCGAGAGATGGGGGAAGAGGGCGTAGCTCTGGAAAATCGTGTTGACCGGCCGCTGGTCGGGCGGGAGCGGGGTGATGTCCTTGCCCTCGAGCAGCACGCGGCCGAGGTCGGGCCGGTCGAAGCCGGCGGCCATGCGGAGCAGCGTGGTCTTGCCGCAACCGGAGGGGCCGAGGAGCGAGAAAGTCTCGCCTTTCTCGATGTCGAGGGTGACGTCGTTGACGGCGGTGAAGGACCCGAAGCGGCGGGTCACGTTCTCGAAGCGGAGGTAGGGGGCCATTTCCTTCCCGCATGAGAGGGGAGGCGGGGAGGAAAGGCAAATCATCAATCAGCAATCCCTCAATCATCAATCGGCTCTCCGACGGGGACGGGCGTGGAGGAGGAAGCCGCCGAGGATCAGGAGGAGTCCGATCCAGGCGAGCGGCCCGGGCGGGTGGATGCCGAAGATCAGGAGGCAGAGGCGGAGAATGGGATCTGCGGGCAGGCGGGCTTTCTCCAGCAGGAGCATGCTGCCGCGGTTGCCGACCGGGTGGGCGATGGCGCTGACGAGTACCAGGACCAGGCCGATGAGAAGATCGCGGCGGTTGCCGGCGCTGAATTCGCCGGCTTGAAGGAGCAGCACCCCGGCGATGATCAGCGTGCTGAATAGCAAGGCACTGCGGGGAATCGTGCGGCGGTGGTCCTGGTAAATCAGCGGCGCGATGAGGATGCCGATGACGATCGACACCGGCCAGGTCGCGGCGACCAGCCACGCCGGAGCCACCGCGCAGGCGGCGACCAGCGGTGCGTAGAAAAGCCCGCAGCTCAGCATGCCCCAGACGACCCAGCCGCCGGGAGATGCCTTCCACATTTCCAGGAGCCTTGCCCCTTGGCCGCGGAGGGCGACCACCAGCGCGAGCACCGGGATCATCATCAGGAAGCGGAGCGCGGCGGACCAGGTCCAGTGACCGTCGGCCTGGGCCATCTGGCGGTTCAGCACGAAGCTCACCGAGAAGAAGGCCGCGGCGGTGAGGCCGAGCAGGAGCGCCGGGAGGAGTCGTGCCGGCGCAGGGTCGGAGGAGGATGCCGTCATGCCCGGGGACGGCCGGAGAGCCGCTGGTCGCGGTAGGCGCGGCAGGCGTCCCCGAAGGCATGGAAGAGGACTTCGGAGACGGGATTCCCGGCGGCCTGCCATTCGGGGTGCCACTGGACGCCGAGGTTGAAGCCGGGAGCGTCCGGGGCGTGGATCGCTTCGATCACGCCGTCGGGAGCCAGTGCTTCGATTCGCAGACCCGGAGCGAGACGGTGGACCGCCTGGCCGTGGACCGAGTTCACGGTGACCGGACCGGGGCCGAGCAGCTTTTCTAACAGGCCACCCGGAAGAATGCGCGCTTCATGGACCGGTGCATACCTTCGTGCCGGAGTTTCGTCGCCGGCGGGCTGGTGATCGTCGTGTCCGGGAATCTCGTGGACCGCCTGGTAGAGGCTGCCGCCGAGGGCGACGTTGATTTCCTGATGGCCGCGGCAGATGCCTAACAGCGGGATGCCGCGCGCGATCGCCTCGCGGATCAGGGGCAGCGAAAGCCCGTCGCGCTTCGGATCCAGCGGCAGCGCCGGATCGTGGACCGACTCTCCGAAATGGGAGGGGTGGACGTTGGCCGGCGAACCGGGCAGCAGGATGCCGTCGGCGAGTTCAAGCAGTGTTTCGAGTTCAGCCGGGGACTCCGCGGTGACCAGCAACGGCTGGCATCCGGCGAGGCGGACGGCCTCGGAGTAGGCGGCGGGCGTGGCGTGGAAGATCCGCTCGTCGACGATGCGGTGGCAGGCGGGGAGGATTACCAGCGGCGGGTGGCGGGGCTCGGTCATCTGCGCGGCGGTCAAGGGAAGATGATTCTGGCGGCCCCGAGGATCGCGACGTTGGCGCGCTTCACGTCATCCGCGTGCGGGCCGGGCTTCTGGCCGCGCTGCCAGGTGAAGTCGACGAGGACGGCATCGAGCCTGGCGAGGGCGGCGGTCTTCTCCGGTGTGGGGTTCGCGGCGGCGGCTTCGCGCAGCAGGCGGATCTTCTCGAAGCTCTCGATGCCGTCGCGGAGGCGCTCGAAGCGGATCGACGAGCGGTCGCCGGGGTAGACCAGGAAGCAATCGCCCGAGGGCCAGGAGGTGAAATCGGTGGAGACCAGCGGGTTCTCGACCCACGAGTGGAAGGCCCAGCGGAGGAAGCCGTCGTAGCCGTTGGCCGCGGAGAACAGCGGCAGCCACTCGGACTCGGCGGGCGGCGAGAAGGTGAAGGTGTTCGGCACCGGCGGACTCGTGCAAACGTAGTAGGTCGTCTTGCGGCCGGCGGCGCGGCGGGCGGCGAGGTCGGCGGGCTTGAACTCGCCGCTGGTCTGGATCGACGGGGAAAGGTCGTCCATTTCGCGGGTCAGGGCGCTGGGGTGGTTGATGGCGGAGGCGACGGGGATCTCCGGCGCGTGCCTGGCCAGGGTGGCGAGCGCGCCGCGCATCAGGTGGTCCGGCCGCTCGTCCATGCCGATCCGCATCCGTTCGAGCCAGCCCTTTTCCTTCAGGTGCCCTTTGAAGTCGCGAAGGAAGCCGCCCCAGAAGTCATCGTATTCCTTGCTGCCGGGCTGGAGGACGGCGTCGACGTAGGCGCCCGATGCCTCGTCGTAGTAGCGGAATGTCAGGCTCCACGGAATCATCGAGTAGCCGTGAATGCGGGCCTTCCCGAAGCCGCACTGCTCGCTCATGAAGCTGACCCAGCGGTCGAAAATCGAGTAGTCGTAGGTCCAGCTGCCGTCCTTCTTCTTCCGCCACTCGATCATCGCGCCGAAGCGGTCGTAGGTCTGGCCGCCCCAGGCCTCGTGGATCAGCGTGGTGGTGATGGTTTTCTGGCCGGCGCGCGCGAGGCGGATCATCGAGGGCTTGAGCAGGGCGAGGTGGGCGTCCGACCACAGCGGGACATCGTGGAAGCGGGCGACGGCGTCGGGGTGCTGCCAGAGGTCGAGGTGGAAGGACCACTGGTCAGGCGGGGGCAACGTGGCGGGGAGGACTTCGAGGCGCAGCGGGAAGTCGAGCTGCGAACTGTTGCTGCGGGCGGTGAAGGTGCCGGTGTAAGTGCCGGGAGGCGTGTCGGCGGGGACGTCGATCTCAAGCCAGACCGGGCGGTTGGCGCCGGCGGGGAGATCGAGCTGGCGGGCATCGTCGAGGATGTCGCCCTGCGGCTTGCCGTCGGCGAGAGTGTAGCGGACGAAGCGGGCAGTGGCGGTTAGGGGGTTGCCGTTGCCGGACAAGACGAGCGGATCGAAGCGGAGTGCCGGCTGGGGCGCATCGGAGAAAAGGACGACCTGGGCGCTCACCCGTTCGCCGCGCCAGGCTGTTAGATCGATGCCGGACGCGGGGGCGGCGAGGTTTCCGATGGGCCCGGCGGGCGGGTAGCGGAAGTCGGTGCTGCCGATGCCGCCGGCCAGCTTCACCTCGGGTGGCGAAGCATAGGCTTCGATCTCGACGAGGTGGCCGCCGATCGTCCTGCCGCGCGAGTTGGCGAGAAATGTGGTGCGGAGTTGGCGGAGCTTGATCGGAGCGAAGCGGAAGAGATGGCCTTCGGGCGAGCTGGTGATCGAGTTCGCGGTCATGTCGCCGAGCATCGTCCACGACTTGCCGTCGAGGGAGCCTTCCACCTTGAACTGATAGACGCGGCCATCGCCCCAGTAGGGCCAGACCCGGACGGCCGCGATCTCGGTGGGGGCCGCGAGGTTCACCTGGTGCCAGACCGGCAGGTTTTCGCAGGCCCAGTGGTCCTGCGGGTTGAGCTTGCCATCGACCGCGAAGCCCGGCGCGCGGTCGCTCCACTGGCCGCTGGCAGTGGTGTTGGCCTTGAGCAGGAGATTTGCGGAAGAGGAGGAAGCCGGGGGCGGGACCGGCTCGTAGCTCGGGTGCCGGGCGGGCGCGGCGCTCAAGGGAGCGGCGAGGAGGCCGGAGAGGATCGCGCGGATGAGGAACGAGGTCATGATTTCTGGCGGGATTGGGCCTCCGGATGGCGGATTTTGCAAGAAAGTCCCCGACAAGTGATGGAAATGCAGGGTTTTGCCGCCGAAACTATCCTCAAGATTGGTGATTGGAAGATTGGGGATTGGTGATTTTATCCCCCGCATGATCGACATGCTGGTGCGCCTTTACGACCTCCCGGAGAGCGGGGAACTCTATGCCAAGGTCGCGGCTCAAGGCATCACCTTGCGGCGGGCGCGCGCCTTCGAGAAGCACACGGTGGCGGAGTTCGCGCGGACCCACTTTTCGGCGAAATGGGTGAGCGAGGTCGAGGTGGCGGCCACCCGCCAGCCGGTAACCTGCTTCATCGCGACCCAGGACAAGGCGATCCTCGGTTTCGCCTGCTACGACACCACGATGCGCGGCTTCTTCGGCCCGACCGGGGTGGCCGAGGCGGCGCGCGGGACGGGGATCGGGAAAGCACTGCTCTTCAAGTCGCTCGAGGCGTTGCGGGAACTCGGGCATGCCTATGCGTTCATCGGCGGCGTCGGTCCGCGGGAATTCTACGCGAAGGCTTGCGGGGCGGTGGAGATTCCGGGGAGCGATCCGGGGATCTACGGGGATATTTTGCCTTAAGGGACTCCGCACTTGGCAGTCTGGGAATCCGGGCTACGGGTTGGCCCGTGGGAGCTGGTACCATTCAAGATCCGTCGTATGTCCGCGAGGCCTTCGCCCGCATCGCCGACCGTTATGTGACGACAAACCACGTGCTCAGCCTGGGCACCGACATCCTGTGGCGGAAGAAAGTCGCGCGGATCGTGCGGGGCTGGCGACCGGCGCGGGTGCTCGATGTCGCCACCGGGACGGGGGACCTTGGCTTGGAGATCCAGGACGCCTGCCCGGACGCGGAAGTCATTGGCAGCGATTTCTGTGCGGAAATGCTGGCCCACGCGAGCAAGCGCGGACTGGCGAAGACGCTGGTGGCGGACACCCTCGCGCTGCCCTTCGGCGCCGCGGAGTTCGACGTGGTTACGGTGGCCTTCGGGCTGCGGAACATGGCCGACTACGCCAAGGCGATCGGCGAGATGCGGCGGGTGCTGAAGCCGGGCGGGCACCTGCTGGTGCTGGATTTCTCGTTGCCGACCGGCGTCTTGAAAGGTCCCTACCGCTGGTATCTCCACAACGTCCTGCCAAAAATGGCCGGGCTGCTGACCGGGCAGAAGGATGCCTACGAGTATCTCGGCGGTTCGATCGAGGAATTCCCGATGGGCCGGGCGATGTGCGACTTGTTGGAAAAACAGGGCTTTAAAGGGGCGGAAGCGGTTCCGCTGAGCTTCGGGGTGGCGGCGATCTATAGGGCGGAGGCAAAGTGACGTGTACTGGACCGCGGATCTTTAGTCCGCTTGGACGGTCCGGGGTTTCGAGCGGACTAAAGTCCGCGGTCCAGTACACGTCAGACCGCTTCGGCCGTATAGATCGCCGCCACGCCAAAGCTCAGCGGCACCGACTCCGCCTCCTTGAACCCATGCTCTTCTAACAAATCGCACATCGCCCGGCCCATCGGGAAGTCCTCGATCGAACCGCCGAGAGACTCGTAGGCATCCTTCTGCCCGGTCAGCAGCCCGGCCATTTTTGGCAGGACATTATGGAGAGACCAGCGGTAGGGCCCTTTCAACCCGCCGGTCGG
>CAMCYK010000279.1 GCA_945883695.1 Akkermansia muciniphila
TCAACAGCGATTGAAGAAATCCACCGGGGCTGAATTTCGGCGATTTACGGACGACCAGGCGGGTTTGAGTTGCGAGGAGATCGAGGTCCGGCATGCTCGGCCTCGAGCGGCCGGCGGGTGAAGTCTTAGACATGCCGAGCTTGCCGGCCCGCTCACCCTGTCAACGTTTAATTCGAATCATTTCTGATTTAATTCACTGTCCGTCAGCGTGTTGCGGCTTAACCTGACGCGAATGGGCTCGTCCCTAGAAGGAATCTCACCCACAGAGGGCCATTCAAGCACCGATTCCCCTGAAGGAATGGAAACAAAGGTTCAGTCTCGACGAATTCCTCCGGCATGAGCCACTCTGGGGGCATCGGGCCCAGACTGGGCAGACGAGTGGACACCACCCGGATCCACCGATCAGATGTCGATCAATCTGCTACCCGGATCCGTCAAAGAGCTTCGGATGGACGCGGAGTTGGAAAATCGGGACGAAGGCCCCGCCGGATTTCCGGAAGGGCTTTCCGGGCAGCGGGACGAGCGTCCGGATGAGCGTTTGCAGGCGCTGGAAGGCCTTGGAAACCCGGTCGTAATCGGGGTCGGAGCCGGGCGGGTTCCGCCATTCGCCGTTGGCAGCGAGGGTCATCAGGATGCCGAGCGGGTGTTCGGGGCCGAGTTGCTGGCGTTTCGGGAAGGTGTGGTGGCCTTCCTGGCCGGTCGCTTTCAGGTGGATGGTCTGATTGCCGGCGATTTCGATGCGGACCTGGCTCCAGGTCAGGCCGTTGCCGGCGTGGATCACCGCCCGGACCTTTGATTCGGCAGGGCCGCGGGGCTTGGTGATGGCCGGCAGCGGCACCCGGACCGCCGGTTGGGCCCCGATCTGGGCGAGACGTTCCGCGAGATCGACGAATTCCAGACGGTTGCGCACGCGCAGCGCCTCCACTTCGGCGGTGAACCATCCATGGGTCGGGAACAGGACGGTGGATTCCGCGCGCAGGGCGAGTTCGCCGAACAGTCCCTGATAGTCGCCGAGATGACCGGGCGGCAGGAAGAGCAGCACCGGGCTGACCCGGCCGAAGGGATCCTGGCAGGAGCCGATGCGCCGGAGATGCCCCTGATTCTCCCAGGCACCGTGGTCAAAGCCGACGGCGGCAGCCAAAGCTTGGGCGACCGTGTCCCAATGCGGTCGCAGCTCCGCGACATCCTCCGCCTTGAACGGGATCGGCGGCAGGTCGGCGTAATCGTCCACCGCGACGAAATCCTCGTCGCCATCCACCAGCAGCTCCAGCATCCGCCGCGGGTGCCGCGGGTCGATGACGCAGCGACCCGGTCTCCCGGTCGGTTTGAGGAACGGGACGCAGGCCTCCCAATCGCCGCCGAGGTGATACCGCCAGTTGCAGGCGGCCGAGCCCGCGGCCCCGCGTGCCTCAAGCGCTCTCCAGAAAGACGGTTTCATGGCAGGGGTTGGAAAAACCGCGCTCGGCGAGCCACGGTTCGATGGCGTCATCGAGGTGCAGGCCGGACACCTTGTCGCGGTGTGGATTGAGGATCACCGGCACCAGCCGCCGCCTGGCCGCGATCTTCAGGTCGATCCGGGCCTCCAGCAGGACGGCGCGCTGCAGGAGCGAGGAGTTCATTTCGGCGAGACCGTCGAAGATGTTGCCGCGGGTGATCAGCACTTGGCTGCCGCCGGGCAGCTCGACCTTGAGGGCGGCGAGTTCGGCGAACTGGATGCGCGACGCCGGGTCGCACTTGAGGATGGAGGGGCCTTCCCGCAGCGGTTCGAGCGAGTAGCGCTTGGAATGGACCAGGGCCGTGGGCGAGGCGTGGAAGACCGTGCCGAAGGCCTGGCGGTAGAGTTCCTGCAAGCGGCGGCCGATCCCGGAAATCTGCCATTCGCCGGTGTGGTGGCGGTAGTGGGCGTCCGGTTGATCGTGTAAATCCGGACCGTGGCCGGACCGGATCCGATTTCCACGATTGAACTGCGGCGTTTGCGCTTGCGGGGCATCGAGCCCGGCTTCCGCGTCAACTTGTGTGGAATCCCGTGTGGGAAACCTGTCGCGGCTTCCCTGGATTCGTCGCTTCGCCCTGAATTACAGGGCTTTGCGGAGATCGTGCTAGACGATGGCGGACCGGGAGGGATTCGAACCCTCGGTGCCCTTTTGAGGCACGCACCTTTAGCAAAGGTGTGCTTTCGACCACTCAGCCACCGATCCATGGAGACTCGCGTCGCGCGGAGGTTGAACACAGCGGCCGATTCCCGTCAACCATCTCGGGAAGGAATTCTCAATCCGGTCCGCGAGGCTTGAACCGGGCGGCCGGACGTGGCCCCATGGAATCCATGCGCCCGCTTCTGCTCCTGAGCACCTGCCTGATTTCGTCCTGCTCGCTGTTCGCCGAGAAAGAAGACGAAGCGCCGGAATCCGCGACCAAGCCGCGGATCGTCGGCCGGATCGCGCTGGTTCCGGCGGGGGAGAACTTCGTGTTGATCGAGTCCTACGGTCCCTGGCGGGTGCCGGAAGGAGGCGTGCTGTCGGGGGCGGGGACGGACGGCAGAACCTCGAATCTGGTGGTCACCGGAGAACAACTCGGCCAGCATGCCGCCGCCGATCTTCGTTCAGGAGTGGCGAAAGTCGGGGATGCGGTGTATTATCGCCCGCTGGGTGGTCAGGAGGACGCGGCTCCGTCCGATTCCGTAGATCCCCCCGCTCCCGCCACGGTTCCAGTCGGACCTGAACTGAAAAAAACCACCGGCAATCCACCCGAAAACCCATGAATTTCAAAACGATCCAGTCGAATCCTGAGTGTTAGGCGGGAAATTTGAAATTTGGTCTTGCTTACAGTCCGGGTCCCTTGTTAGGTTCTTCACCGCAAAGGCTGTGCTCCCTTACATGTCCCGAAAGATGAATACTACAACCAGCCATGAAACTGAGCACCACGGGCGCGACAAGCGCCTCATTGCATGCCGATGCAGATCGCCTCGCTGACTTCGTCCTGTTCACGCAGCGAAGCTGTATCCTGAACCTGTCAAACGAACTCAACAAAGGCAACGTGTCGTTCCCCCAGTTCTTCCTTCTGGCCTACCTTTCGAGCGAGGAGTATCTGACGATGTCGGATATCGCGAAAAAGATGGGTCATTCGACCGCCGCGGCCACTGGCCTCGTCGATCGTCTGGAAAAGCTCGGGTACGTCGAGAGGGTCCATGCCGCGGAAGACCGCCGCAAGATCATGGTCCGCATCACCAATAAGGGTGTGGAGCTGGTCGGAAAAATGCGAAAGGAAATTGCCACGGACCTCGCGGGGATCTTGTCCGAAATGGATGAGGACCAGGCGGAGGCCGTCGAGCACACGAAGCGCGCCATTCGGGCACGCGCTATCGCGTGAGCGACGAGGACGCCGAATACCTCTTGGCGGATCGATCGCGCCTCCGTTACGGTTTGTGCCCGTGACGGAGGCGCTCTGTTTTCTGAATCCCCTGAATGCCCTGCCCGGAGTCCGGGCAGGGTGGGTGGGCCGCGTGGATGGAGTCGAAGCCACGCTCGACCGAGACGAAACCCTGGCGCTGCTGCGTCCGGCGCACGAGTCCGCGGTCGGAAGTGATCACGGTCGGAACCACTGGTGGCGGGCCGAGCAGGTGCACGGGAAGGAAATCGCGGTGGTGCCGGGTCCGGCCACCGTGCTGGCGGGCGACGGCCTGCCGGTGGTGCCGGGTGTCGATGGCTTGGTCACGGCCACGCCGGGTGAAATGCTGGGCATTTACGTGGCGGATTGCGGCGCGATCTGGCTGGCGGACCGCGGCAGCGGCGCGGTGGGATTGCTCCATTCGGGGAAAAAAGGAACGGAGTTCGGGATTTTGAGCGAGGCCATCGGCCTGATGGCGCGTGAGTTCGGGACCCGGCCGGCGGACCTGATCGTCGTTCTCGGGCCCTGCATCCGCCCGCCGCACTACGAGATCGATTTCGCCGCGGAGATTGCCCGCCAGGCGGCGCGTGCCGGGGTGGGGGAATTCCACGACGAGGGACACAACACGGCCTGCGACCTCGATCGCCACTACAGCTACCGGATGGAAAAAGGCCGGACCGGGCGGATGCTCGCCCTCATCATGCGGGAGGAGCCCTCATGAGCGAGACCCTGGTGATCGAGGCACCCGCCAAGCTCAACCTGTCGCTGCGGGTGCTCCGAAGGCGCGACGACGGGTTTCACGACATCGACTCGCTGATGGTCCGGGTGCCCGGGCTGTGCGACCGCTTGAGTTTGACGCCGGCGGAGGAGGACTCGTTCACCTGCGATGATCCGAGCGTTCCGGCGGACGGCTCGAACCTCGTTCTAAAGGCGCTGGAGGCCTTTCGGCACGCTTCTGGTTTTCCCGGGAAATTCGCCATCCATCTCGAAAAATCAATCCCTCATGGTGCTGGGCTGGGTGGCGGCAGCAGCGATGCCGCGGCCACCTTGCGGGCGCTTGACCAACTCCATGGCGAAGCGCTCGGAACGGAGCGGTTGATGGAGATCGGCGCGTCGCTGGGGTCCGACATTCCGTTTTTTCTCGGTCCGGCCGCGGCTCGCGCGAGCGGTCGGGGCGAACGGATCGAAGCCGCGGCGAGTCCGCCGCAAATGCCGGTTTTGCTGCTCAAGCCCTCCTTCGGCGTGGCCACGCCGGATGCCTACCGGCGCTGGTCGGACTCGCGGGAATTGGCGGGGATCCGCTACACGCCCCAAGCTTTTTCCTGGGGTGAACTGGTCAACGACCTCGAACGTCCGGTGTTCTGGAAGCACCTTTTCCTCGCCGAAATGAAGGCGTGGTTGCTTTCCCGCCCGGAAGTCGAGGCGGCGCTGATGAGCGGCTCGGGATCGACGATGTTCGCGCTTCTGAGACATCCCGGGGCGGCGCCAGCGGTGATCGCCGCGGCGCGGGCCGAGCTGGATCCGACCTTGTGGGCGTGGAGCGGGACGATCGGCGAGGGGGGGACTGCCACCGCTTGATCCTGACGGAGGCGCGGCCCGCGGTCGGTATCAGAAGCCTTCGACCTGCTTTTTCCGCTCGGCTTCAAGTTGTTTCTTCGCCTTCTCCCACCACTCGGAATTGGAGATGATCAGCGCGCCGCCGGTGACGGAATACAAGGCGTAGCGGGTCTTGTCGTCGGTCCGCCAGATGGTGGTAAGGGGATCGGGTTTGCCGATGATCCGCCATTTGCTGGTGCCGCCGTTGGCTTTCTGGAGCGCGTCGATCTGGTCGTCGGCAAGGCCGGCCCAGGCCGACCAGGCCACGCCGCCGGCACGGTCGTTCTGGATTAGAAGCCAGGCGACGCGATCGTTTTCAAAGGTGGCGGCGACGGTCAGGCCGGATTTGAGGAAGTGGACGAGTTTCTTTTCGTCATCCTTGCCCGTCTCCTGACCGTAGCGGGCACGGCACTCTTCCAGGGTTTCGCCGACCCGGCCGTGGCTGGGGATTGTGAGCAGGGCGGAGAGGAGGAGGGCGGGGAGGGTTCGTTTCATGGTGCCGTTTATCAGTTCTGCAGCGGTGGGGTAAAGGAAATCAGATGGCGTGGGGAACCCGCATTCTGGCTGGGACCGGCCTGCGGCAGCGGGAATTGAGCGCCCTTCGGTCGCGGAAAGGTAGGGACGACGCGCCCTCGCTCGTCCGCGAAGCCACGGGAGGGTCAGTTGCCGCCCTCGAGGTGAAGCGGGCCGCCGTGGACCGTTCCGGTCGGCCGGTGAATGGGGGAAGCGGAGGCTCCCAAAATCCCCCTTGGAATCGCCGCTAGCCTTACGGGCGTAAAGCTTGCAGGCGTTTTGCCGGTCACGCTCGCCAATCGGGCAATGCGCGCCAAAACGCGCCAAAACGCGCTAAAAAGGGGGTGCGGTTGATTACCCTTTGGTTACCCGTTTTTCGCCGGTCATGCGCGGCACGGGTGGCACCGTCCCCCCCGCCGCCGACGGTAAGCAAGGGCGAGGTGCAAATTCACACAGCTATGTGAATTTGAGTCCATGTCCCTCCACGCCCGCGCGGGCGAGGTGTTACGGCTAACGGGATGCCCCTGTAGCGCGTCGCCAGCGGGTCGGCGGGTGTCAGTCGCGGAAACGAAACGACCGCTCCCAGCGTGAGCCAGAAGCGGTCTTGAGAGAGTGCCCCACCGGCTTCTGACAGACCGGTGAGGCTTCGCGGGGTAAGAGATGAAAACCCCCGCGAAAGTGGGAAAGGTCAGTCGGCGGTGAAGCCGTGGGTCTCCAACCAGTGCAGCGGATCGCCGACCAAGATGGCGTTGCGCTCGCCCTGAAGTTCAGAAAGCGCGGTCGCGTGCTGCGCGTCGAGCGTGGCGCGGGAAGTGAAAATCCCGCCCTTGGGAGCGGCGGCAATCGCGGCGTCGTGCTGCTTGTTCAACTCGGCAATCGCCTGGTCGATGATCTCCAGCGCGGCAGGCTCGGCAATCTTCGCGGCTTTCGGCAGCGCCTTGTGAATCCCCTCGTTGAGCACGGCGAACGAGACTTCCGCGTCGCGATTTCGAACAAGCGCGTCGTGCGCCTTCTCGGCAAGCTCGCGGGTCGGAGCGGCCCAGAACGCGGCAACCGCTTCGTCGGCGATGACGTGGAGATTGCTCTGGCGACCGTTGCGGTCGGGGGCGATCTCGTTAGAGAGGGTAAGCAGCGCGTCGCGGGTCTCGGTTGCCTGCTTGATGAGTTTGCTGGATGCGGCGGATGGCTTGGCGGAATGGATAAGTTGCTTGGTCATTGGATTCGGTGATTAGAGGCT
>CAMCYK010000280.1 GCA_945883695.1 Akkermansia muciniphila
GAAGGTTGGAAGGTTGGAAGGTTGGAAGGTTGGAAGGTTGGAAGGTTGGAAGGTTGGAAGGTTGGAAGGTTGGAAGGTTGGAAGGTTGGGGGATTCAATGCAAGGCTTCTTTACTCGGGGACGGACCTTTTTACAGTGTGAATGCCTCAGCTTGAAACGGTTCAGGGTTGCGTCACCTTGATGATGACAAACAGCTTGCTGGTGGCCGTTCCGGTGACGGTGGCGGTCACCGTGGTGGTGCCGGCTACCGGCGTGTCCGCTTGTGTGGTGAAGGTCACCGTGCTGCTGCCATCGCTGGCTGCGCTGGCGCGGAAGGTCGCGAGATCCTTCGACCATTGGTAAACGGCCGTGAGGTCGCTGGCCGGCGTGGAATTCCGCGGATGCCTGAAGGTGAGGGTGTTGACGCCCACCGCTCCGGCGACCAGACCGCTACTGGAGGCGCTCGGGTCGGTACCGAAGAAGTTTTCCACGCCGTTGGCGATGCCATCGCCGTCCGCATCGTCATTGATGCCGGTCAAATCTCCCACGCCGGGGTAGGAGGCGATCCAGGTGGCGAAGGTGTTGCCGCTCGCTGTCTTGGACAGTCCGGTCAGGGAGATGGTGCCGTTCCCGTCGTCCGTCAGGGCGAGGGTGCCGACGGTCCATCCGGCTCCGAGCGCCGATGTGTCGAAGGTGATGTTGCCGATGCTGCGCGCCACGCCGGTCTGATAAGTGAAGACGGTCAATGGATCGGTCGAGTTGATGGCTGTAGTGACGCCGGCATCCCTGATTTTAAGGGTCATGTTGCCCAGGATCAGGTTGCCCACGCTCGAGACCCCCCGCTGCACGTCCACCACGTCGGTGCTCGTGCTGCTGGCAATGTCCCATTCATAGGTGGAGCCGGTCTGCATGTTGAATTGCCCGTGGGTGGTGGCCGTATTGTTGTTTCCATTCCACCGGACCGTGAGTTTTTCAACCCCCTGACCTGGAGAAAGCGTTCCCTTGGTCTGGACATATAGATACTCCCGGTTGTCCCCGATCGTGATGTTGCCTTTGGCGACGAGCTTGGAGTCCAGATTCGAGGCGGTGAAATTCGACTCCCTCACGGAGCCCACCCCGATCTTGTGGGTGAGGAAATGGTTCGAGCCGCCAAGCGTCAGGCTGCCCTGCTCGACATAGAGTCTGGAAGCCCTGCTGCCACCCGTTGAGAAAGCCAGGTCTTTATTGATCGTCCAACTGCCCGTGCCGGCTTTCGTCAGCATCAGCTGATTGCCCGTGACCGACCACGTGACCGTGTCCGCCACGTTGCCCGTGGATTCGCCGCCAAGGATGAGCCGCTTGTTGGAGGCAAAGGTGTTGAGCATGTTGAGCGTGCCGATCGTCTGGGTGACGCCGGCTCCCGGCAGCAGGTTGAAGTTATTCACGCTGTTCGTCGCGCGGCCGGCGATGTTCATCGTCGGCGAGCCTTCGATGCCGGCCAGGATGGTGACATCCTGGTTGGTGCCGGTCCCGGTCGCCGTGGTCGTCACGGTCTTGGCGCCGGTGAAGGCGATTTTGCTATCTTCGCCGACGTTGCCGATGGAATAGCCTGTACCGGTAGCGGATGGCAGGCTAACGGTCAGGCCTTCGAGGGTAACATCCTGATTCAAAGTAACCGTTCCGGCGGTGCCGCCGAAGATGGCGGAGTAGCCCGCGCCGCTGACCCAGGCCACGGGAGCCGAGAAACCGAAACCGCGGTCCCAGCTGGTGGTGGTGTCCCAGGTGGCGGTCCCTCCCTGGCTGACTCCATCCGTGAGGCCGGTGGTGGAGGTGCCGTCCCACCAGCGGTTGCCCGCGCCGGGGTTGGTGCCGGCGTTGACCGCGATGATGGCATCATCGGCGACCGGGCTGTTCACTGGGTTGGCGGCGAAATCGGCAATATTCGAGCCGGCTTTGACGCCCAGTTGGAGGGTGCCCGTTCCGGAAACTCCAAACACCACCTTGATCACCGACGCGAGCGGAAACGCTGTGGTATTCGCGACTGAAATCACCGAATCCAGGCTGACACCCGAGCCGAGGTTCACGAAATCGGCAAGGTCGATGGTCGACGGGTCGACCACCTCGTCGAAGGTCAGGGTATAAGTGACCTGAGGCTGATCCGCGTAGATCGGGCCGCCGCCGACTTGGTCGCTGATCGCGGTCAGGGTGGGAGCGGTCGTATCGACGATGGCGGTCGAGTCCATGTCGATGTGGAACTCGCGGTCGCGGGCGGTGTCCATCTGCATCGCGTTGGTGGGAACCCCGGCAGCCCCGCCGAGGGCGGTCGTGTACTTGATGCCACCCGCATAAACGTTGGTGTTTTCAAACAGGGGATAGGGGATTCCACCACCTTGCCAATCCGTATTGGAAGGGGCCACAAAGGTGATGTCATACGCGTAGACCGCCGACCCGGTCGCCGGATTGACCGGCAGGGTCACAGGCGAAGCCAGGGTCCAGGTCCCGTAAGAATCGGTGCTGCTGGTGGGATTCCATTCCTCGGCCTGTTTGAAGACCTCCGAGTGGAGTTGGTGGAAGGTGTTGGTCGCGGGGTCGAAGGTGCCGATGCGGACCCGGTAGTGGTTCACCGGGGCCTTGCGGGTTGACTTGAGACGGTAGCTCACCGCCTTCATCACTACATTCTTGGTGATCGTGAAGGTCTGGCCTTTGGGCTGGCCGGCTCCGCTATTCTCGTAGAACCACTTGTCCTGGCCTCCGGCGGTGGAGGGGGTGTTGACATTGAAATAGCCAATGTCCGCCCCGTCGAATGTCGGCCGCACCGCTGACGAGCTGAAGACGGGTTCCGGCGGCAGGAGCGTCACCGTGCCCGCCGCGGCGGAGGTCTTCGGGGTGGGCGACGAGTCGTCGGTAACCCGTAGCTTGATGGTATTGATCCCCTCAACCATTCCAAAACCCGCCGGAGGAGCCGCCTTGAGGGTCGCGTATTCGATCGCGGAGGGCGAGGAACCGGTAATGCCCTCGTCGAAGTCGCCGTCATTGTCGAGATCCCACTGCCAGGTGGTGAGTGCCTGGCCCTCCGGCGCGAGCGAGCCGGTGCCAGTGAGCGATAGCGAGGCACCGACAGGCAGGGTGTAAGGCCCGCCGGCATTTGCGGACGGGTTGGTCAGGGTGACGCTAAGCCGCACATCATCGAACGCCACCTCCTGACTCGCGGCGAGGCCCTTGCTGAGCAGGCGGATCTGCAACGGTTGGCCGACGAGGGCGGCGTGCGCACCCGCGTCGAACGTGTAATTGACGGTCGAGGTGACGACCGCGTCCTCGGCGATGGACCGGGAGTTGTCGTCCTCGGCGAGGACGGTGTTGCCCGCCAGAAGCTGGACGCGGTAGCCCGGGAAGCTGGTGGTGAAGAGGGTGTTGGCGACCTTGACCGTCAGCGTGTAGTTGGCACCGTCCTGAAGTTGGCTGATCAGGATTTGGCCGAGGCCGGTCTCAGCATTCGAACTGGTGACGGTTGCCACATTGAAACCTTCGGGTGCCTCCGCGCTGAGGTCCGTGGCGGCGGAGGGGTTGAGGACGTTGGCAACACCCCCATTGACGGCGGTCCATTGGCTCGGGATGGGGCCGGTGCCGCCGTCGTTGCCCACAGCGGGCTGCTCAAAGCCGGCGTTGAGAACCGTCAGGGGTGCGGCCGCCCAGAGCGGAGCGGCGACGAAGGTGACCGCACAAAAGGCGATGGCGGAGTGTCGGACGAAGCCATGCGGATGGCGGGTTGTCTCAGGAGTTCTCATTTTTTGGGTTTGTGTCGTGAGGTTGCTCAATGCTCGGAAACTGCATGACGGCATGAGGCGAGGGTCGCCGCATGTTCAGACAGAAGACCGGAATGAGGAATCAGACCGTCATCCGACTACATAAAGCACCCTCCAAATTAGCGACTGAGGACCCGTCCCGGAAGCGTAAAGAAATGTCGAACCGCGACAATTTCACGCTTTTTTGCGGATTCTTAGGTTCAAGGGACTCAGTTTGGTGCTGTTGCTGAAGCGGCCGCTGCCGTCCATCTCGCGGGCCGGCACATCGGCGGTGTTCGCCGGATCAAGGTAGTTCGGAGTGCGTTGCACGATCGCCTCGCACCAGGCGCGGGCGAGCAACTTGCCGCCGGGGTCGCGTGCGTCGCCGTAGGTCCGGATGCGGAAGGTGTCATCGCGGACCGACTGAGTGTTGGCGAGCGGCTTGAGCAGATCGGACTGGATCACGTAGCCAGGAAGCCCGGCGAACCGGGAGCCCTTCGCGGCCTCGGGCGTGCGGAACTCGTTGCGGCCAAGGTCGCTCGGCTCCATGTTAAACCGATAGAACCCCCACCCTGGGCATCTTCGCGAGCCCCCCGTTGCTGCCGGTGCCGGCGCATCCGACCTACCTCGCCGACTTCACCACCTTCGCCGGGGATAGCGGCGGCCCGGTGTTCATCGAGACCGCCGACCGCAAGCCGCTGGTCACCGACAGGCTGCTAGCAGTGAAAAAAACGGGAATGCCGGACAGGATGTGCAAAAACTGCATTCCATTTTTTCCTTGAAACAATTTAAACACTGTTGTTAGTTATAAATCGTATGAATCATCTATCACTTGCAGCGTCATTCTTGTTTTTGACCGGCCCGGCATTCGCAGTCACCACTTGGGTCACCCCAAGCGATCCCGCCAACTCCAATGCCAATTTCCCTGCGATTAACGGGACTTACACCCAGAACTTCGGCATTGTGTTCAAAACGGGATCTGCCGGACCGTTCAGCATGGACTGGCTGACCCTCGGACTGAATTCATCGTCCGTGACCAGCGGACCAACCGTTTCGCTCAAGGTTGCCTTGCGCGATGCGACGAGCTCCACGGCCTACTCCGGAGTGGCAGGATCCACGGAATATGCATTGGACACCGTGAGCTTCACCCTCCCGGGAACCACAGCGACAAACTTCAATCTCGAGTTGGACTTCGCCGATCTTCCGAATGTCTCCGCGTATGAGCTGCTGGCGAATACGGCCTACGCCTTGCTCTTCTACGCTCCAAGCCACAGCATCGGCTTTCAACGCCGCACCGGTCACGCCAACGGCACGACTAACAATTATTACACGACCACGGAAGGGTTCGCAGTGCTCGATACCTTTCGCAACAATAGTGCCAATTACCAAAACAACACCACCAGCTTCCCGAGCCTCGCGATCTCCTTCGGCGGGACGAGCGCCGTCCCGGAGCCGGGACAGAGCGTCGCCCTGACCGCGTTCCTCGCCAGCTCGCTGCTGCTGCGCGCTCGCCGCCGACCGCTTCCGGGCCGCTCCCACTGAGCCTCACTTTGCCCGTCTGCGGTTAAAACCGCCTGTCCCTTTGAAAACGCCGCCTGTCCCTTTGAAAACGCCCGCCGGGCGATCCAGTCGGAGGGGTTCGAGAGGACTGACCCGAATGGCATGGCGGGAGGGGGGCCTTGTTGTCCCCCCTGCAGGCCGCGGAGGAAGAGGCGGCGATGGGCCGGGGTAAAACAGCAGAGGCGGACCCGGAAGCCCGCCTCTGCGTTTCAAAGGACAAAGGGAGAAATGATCAAAGGGATTTCCTGGAACGCCGGCGCAGCAGCAGGCCAGCGCCCAGCAGACCTGCCGTGGAAAGCAGCGCCGTGGGTTCAGGGACTGCCGAGACTTCAGCCCCCGACAACTGGAAGCCATAATTCATCGATGTGCCACCGGTAAAGCTCGTTCCACCATTGATTGAGTAAAACCCACCAGAACCACCAGCCGTCGTTAGACCATGCGCACTTGATGGAACCGGAACACCCGGGGAGTACCCACTCCAATTGAGTGAAGTGGAATTCGTCGTTTGATCGGTCATGATTCCGATCGAATAACGCGTGTTGGCCTTCAGATTCAATGTGCCGTTCGTCAACGGGTAGGTGAAATACTGAGCGGTGGTGTTGATCGTGTTGCTGGCGTTGTCCTGGATGTAAAACGGGACCGCGCCGCCAGCGGGCGCGTTGGCCGAGAGGCTGGGCAGTTCCCAGAAGCTGAAACGCATGTTTGGCGTGATCGATCCAGCACCGTAACGCAATGCAATGGTGATCGCCGTTGCATCGTAACTTGTTGAGCCGACTTCAAACGTGTAGCCGTTGATACGATTGTAAGCGGAACTGTTCGAACCCCAGCCTGTCTGGCTCGTACTGCTAAAGGCCGTATTGGTGAGGCCTGTGGTGTTGTCCAATAGCACGATGGTCGCGCTGGCAGGCAGGCTGAGCATCGCGAGAATAGAGAGCGGGATGGATGGGTGAAACGACACTTGCCGACTTTGGGACCGGCGGCTTTTGGAAGCCGGGAAAATCGAATTTTTGATGGAGTGCGAGGTTTTCATGCTGTGATGGTTATGGATGATAGGTGCCGGTGAAGGAAAAGTCCCTCCGAAACCGCGGCCACAATGTGGCTTTCGCGGAACCCAGGCAATGATCTTGTCGGGGTACTTTCGGGGTACTGGGGTTTTCGAATGTAATTACATTTCACTGCCTTGGAATCACGTGATGTCGCTGACGGTGGGTGACTTGGGAAGAATTTCTCTAACCTGGTTCTTCAGTTAGGAAGTGGGGCCTGACGGGCTCCGCCCTTGCGGGAGGAAGAGACGACAGTCAGGTCGTCATTCCTTGTCAGCGGGCGGCGAAAGCGTTGTTGCTCCGGCCCCGGGTTTCATCGAAGCTCCGCGCCGTGGAAAACCCCGGAAATTCCCCCATTCCCGCCGCGCACACGCACGACGGGCCG
>CAMCYK010000281.1 GCA_945883695.1 Akkermansia muciniphila
CACTGCCGGGTCGCTTGGGTTGGCGGCTCGATGACATCACTGCCGAGGGCCGCGCAATCTGCCCGATGGGATTGAAATTCTCAAGGATGCGCGGGAGATTCACCGCGGGGTGCGTGAGAATTCCCGCAATCCGGCTTGCCCAACCGCCCCCGCTCCCTGCAAGCAAGGCGTGCGCATGCGTGACTTGACGGCTCATCCCGCTTGGCAGGAAGAAGATTTGGGGATTCCGCTTCCGGACTCGCCCCATGCGTGTTCGGTCTGCCTGCCGACCTGGAAGTCGGTGCTGGGGTATGAGGAGGGCCGCGACAAGGTCGTGCGCCGGATGCGGATGGGCTACCCGCGATTCTTCCGGCATCCGCTGGTCAAGCGCCTGACCGCGCTGGCGACGGAGGAGATCGCGCGGGACGGCGAGGAGGTGCTGGTGTTTCCCAACAAGCTGTCCGCCCAGCGGGCCCAGCGCTGGATCGAACGACGCGGCGAAACCGCCGTCCGCTCGGCGGGTTTCGGCGGACTGCAAGTGCTCGCGGTGCCGGCCAAGGCGCGCCAGGTGGCCATCGACTACCAGCGTTTCACCGGTGAGCTGGTGAGCTCCCGGCAAGCTGAGGATTTCATCGCCGGGACGCCGCGCAGTGCCGACAAAACCCATCTGCTCCAGCGTCGGCTGGGCAAGATCGTGGGGGTCGATCCGCAACAGGTCAGCGTGTTCAACAGCGGGATGGCGGCGATCGTGGCCGTCTTGCGCTCGCTGCCCGGCGTGAAAGAAGGGCGCAAGACCTTGCAGATCGAGTTTCCCTACGTCGACGCGCTGAAAGTCCAGGAGTTGTTTGGCAACGGGGTGGTCTTCCTGAACCAGGCCGACGGGGAATCCTTCGACGAAGCCCTGCGGCGGATCCGCCAGGGCGAGTTCGCGGCGGTGTTCACCGAGGCCCCGAGCAATCCCTTGCTGCGGACGATCGACCTGCCGCGGGTGGCCGCCGCCTGCCGGGAGGGCGGGGTGCCGCTGGTGGTCGACGATTCTTCGGTCGGGCCCTCCAATGTCGCCGCGCTGCGGTGGGCGGACGTGGTCACCACCAGCCTGACCAAATGGCCGTCGGGAGTGGGTGACGTGATGGCGGGGATGGCGGTGGTGCGGCCGGATTCGGCGTTTGGCGGCCAACTGCTGGCGGGCTTGGCCGAGGAGAGCGCCACCTGCTCGCCGCTCTACGTCGCGGATGCGGAAGTGCTGCTGTCGAACCTGAAGGGTTATCCGGGACGGATGGCCGTGCACAACGCGAACGGGCTGGCGCTGGCCAGCTTGCTGGCGGCTCATCCCGCGGTGGCTCAGGTCTGGCATCCCTCGCGGGTCACCACCGAGAACTACGAGCGCGTCCGCGCTCCCCAGGGCGGCTACGGGCCGCTGCTGTCCTTCGTCCTGAAGAATCCGAAGAAGACGGCACGGGTCTATGATGCGCTGCAGGTGAGCAAGGGGCCCAGCTTCGGAACCCCGTTCACTTTGGCCTGTCCCTACACTTTGCTCGCCCACTACCCGGAGCTGGAATGGGCGGAGGCCTGCGGGGTGCCCGCGGACCTGATCCGGGTGTCCTGCGGCGAGGAGGAAACCGCAGCTTTGCTGGCCCTCTTCAGCGCGGCCTTGGAGGAGGGTTGATCCCGTTAGGACGGACTTCTTTAGGTTTATTGGTCAGGAGATCGACCGAAAAGTGAGGATTGGTGTTACCTTACCAAATCTCCTTGCATGCGTCGGATAAACCGCTCCAATTGCCGTGTTCCGTGTCCCAAAAAGCAACTTCTGTCCGAGAAGTCACGCTTCTTTAACCCGGTCACGAGGCACAGAAACGCATGAAACGGAAACCCAAACTGGCGCTTCGAGTCAATCAGGACAACCCCAACCATCATCTTTGGAACAACCGCGGGGTTTGGTGGTGCCACCTCACCGTTCACAAGCCGGACGCGACCGCCGAACGGCTGCGCTTTTCGCTGAAGACGCGGGATGTCGACCAGGCCCGCGAGCGGCGCGACCGGATTTTCCGCCAGATCGCGGAGCATTACGAGATCGCCGCCTGAGCGTTCGCCGGGCATGAATTCCAAAAGTTCCGGTTGCCACGGGCGGTCCGGGGCACCGAAGATCGCTTTCATGCTGAAAGCCCTTGCGATTGGAATGGTTGCCGCCGGTTTGACCGTCATTTCCGCCAGCTCGGCGGAGAAGCCGGCGGACGGTCGTTTGTTCGAACTCCGCACCTACTATGCGGCGCCCGGCAAGCTCGACGCCTTGTTGACCCGCTTCCGGGACCACACCTGCAAGCTGTTCGAAAAGCACGGCATGACGAATGTGGGCTACTGGGTGCCGGTGGAGAATCCGGACCGCCTGCTGATCTACCTGCTGGCCTATCCCGACCGGGCCGCCCGCGATGCTTCGTGGAAGGGCTTCCTCGGGGATGCGGATTGGAAGAAGGCCGCCGCCGCTTCCGAGGTGAACGGCAAGCTGGTTGCGAAAATTGAGGAACTCTATCTGACGGCCACCGATTTTTCGTCCGCCTTCGCACCGTCCGCCGGCGGCGCCGACCGCTTGTTCGAGATGCGGACCTACACCACGACCGCGGGCAAACTGCCGGACCTGCACAAGCGCTTCCGCGAGCACACCACCGGCTTGTTCGAGAAGCACGGCATGACCAACGGCGGGTATTTCCAGCTCGCCGCCGGGCAGCAGGCCGCGGACGACACGCTGCTCTATTTCCTGGCGCACAAGGACGCCGCCGCCGCGGAGAAATCCTGGGCGGCCTTCCGCGCCGATCCGGTCTGGGTGGCGGCGAAGAAGGCATCCGAAGAGGCCGCCGGCGGTTCGCTGACGGTGCCCGATGGCGTGAAATCGCTCTTCCTCAAGCCCGTGGATTTCTCGCCGGTGAAGTGAAGGATGGGCCGGAACCTCCTCTTCGTCTGCTCTCGCAACAAGCTGCGGAGCCCGACCGCGGAGGTCATCTTCCGCGGCCGGCCGGGGATCGAGACGGACTCCGCGGGGCTCAGCCCCGATGCCGAGGTGCCGCTGTCGCCCGATCAGATCGCCTGGGCGGACTTGATCCTGGTGATGGAAAAGGTCCACCGCGCCCGGCTCAAGCGGAAGTTCGGCAAGCACCTCGCGGGCAAGCGGGTGGTGGTGCTCGATATTCCGGACAAGTTCCCGTTCATGGACGACGACCTGGTCAGGCTGTTAGAGGCCCGCTGCGCGCCCTATCTTTGAGGATCTGTGGCAAATTCGACCGGTCGAGGTCGGCGGGATTCAGCCAGTCCGGCAGCGGGGGATGCCAGAAGGGTTCGCCGATGCAGACCTTCCCGCCGATCACGCCGCCGAGGTAGCTGAAGGTGCTCTTGGCGACGAAGAGAATGTCGCTTTGGACGAAGTGGTGGAAGGTCGCGAAGACCTCGTCATCGAGATGCAGGTGGACGCCGACCTCGGCGAAGGCGCGGAAGTCATCGGGGCTGCCCTGGGAGAACAGGCGGACGGTGGCGCGCTCCGGGCCGACGGCTTCCAGCACCCGGCGGACGCGCGCGAGCACGACCTCGTCGGCGGTGAAGCGCTCCGAAAATCGGCCGCTGGCTCCCACATCGCCGCGCCGCAGATGGACGGCGATCTGGACGCGGCCGTCGTCGTAGCCAGGGAGAGCCGGTTTCGGGGAAAGCCGGTATTTTTCCCGCAGTTCCGGCGCGATGGCGGACCAGGCTTGCGGGTGGTGGTCGGTGACCTTGTGGCAGTGGGCGACGACATAAAGACGGCGCGAGCGGGGGAGGAAGCGATGCGGCTTCGGCACGGACTTCACCGGATAGCCGCGGCCCTCGATCTCCGCGGCGGTGACCTCGCCGGAGCCGAGATTGAAAAACTCCTCCCATTGCCGCGACCAGTCTTGCGGGCGGGTCCCGGCCGGCACGTGGGCGACCTCGGCGACCGGGCTGTGGGCATAGGTCAGGCCCTTCAACCTGGCGAAGATCATCGTCGAGATCCGCGCGGCGATTTGCGCGCCGCCGCCATCGTCGCGGTCGCGGCAGGTGACGAAGCTGTCCTGCGGGCGGAGGAAGGGAAAGGGCACGCCGCAGGATGCACCCGGACCGGCCATCGCGGGCAACCCTGAAAATCCACTTGGACCCCGCGCCCTCCCTCCCTAGCCTCGGCCCGCCCATGTCCTGGTTCAAGAATCTCAAGGAGAAGCGGAAATACAGCAAGTGGATCGAGGACGGCCGTCCCGACCCGCCGCCGCCGCTGGCGAAACGCGAGATGCTGCTCGACTACCAGCGGCGCCACGGCCTGCAAACGCTGGTCGAGACCGGCACCTTCAAGGGCGACACGGTCGAGGCGATGCGCGGCGAGTTCCGCAAGGTGTACTCGATCGAGCTCGCGGAAAAATTCTACACCGAGGCCAGGCAGCGCTTCGCCGGGGTGGCGAATGTCGAGCTCCACCAGGGCGACAGCGGCAAGGTGATGCCGCAGATCGTGGCGAAGCTAGACGCGCCAACCCTGTTCTGGCTCGACGGCCACTACTCCGGCGGCGACACCGCGCAGGGCGACCTGAACTGCCCGGTCTGGGGCGAGCTGGAGGCGATCTTCTCGCCGGCGATGAAGCAGCCCTTCGTGGTGCTGATCGACGACGCCCGCTGCTTCCGCCACGTCGGCGCGGTCGACTATCCGGCGGTGTCGGACATCGAGAAGTGGGTCGCCGAGCGCCGGCCGGACCTCGGGATCGAGGTCGCGATGGACTGCATCCGGATCGCGCCGAAGTCCCTCAAATGATTTCGACTGAAAATCTGCCACCCCCGCTGCTCATCTTGGCGTCCCGTTCTTGCGGGAATGAAAATAAGGAGTGTGGACCTGTGGTCAACACTCCCCCTTGTAATCACGCCGCCGCGTTGGTGGAAGCAGTCACTTCATCACCCACCAATCACTGGAAATGAATCCGCCATCCAATGCGCAACTTCTCCAGAACTTTCACCTTGCTGGATCCCATATCCTCCACGCTGGGTCCCCGGCCTCAAATGAATCCGACCGAAAATCTGCCACTCCACCCCCGCCGTGCCACTTGGCGTCCCGTTCTTGCGGGATTGATCGCCCTGTCGCCCGTGCTTGAGGCGGAGATTGCGGTCCCCGCGCTGTCGCCGCGCGCGGCGGATTCACCGGTCGGGCTCGACGTCCTGGTGACCTGCGCCACCCCGGGTGCGGAGATCCGTTACACCCTCAACGGCACCGAGCCGACCCGCTTCGATCCGCTGGTCGCGAGCGGTGGCACGGTCAGGGTGTCCCGCAACGCGATGTTGAAAGCGCGGGCGTGGGCCGGCAGCGAGGCGAGCCCGGTCACCACCGAAGACTACCGGATCACCGGCTCGATCGCTTCCGGCGACCAGCATGGCCTCGCCCTCAGCGTTTCGGGCCGGGTATGGTCCTGGGGCAATCAGGCTCAGGGTCGCCTCGGCAACGGCCAGACGACCGCCACGCAAGTGCTGAGTCCCGTGCAAGTGCTCCACGGTGGCGGGAACTTCGAAAGCGGGGCCGATCTGGCCGCGGGCTTCAATCACTCCCTCGTCCGGGACCAGCAGGGTGCCGTCTGGGCCTTCGGCAGAAACGCCGACGGCCAGCTCGGGGTCGATTCCACGACCGACAGCGCGCTGCCGGTCCAGGTTCTGCGAGATGCCGGGCTGCCCTCGCTCGTGCCGCTGGACAACGTGGTCGCCGTCGCGGCCGGCCAGGACTGGTCGCTCGCGCTTGCCGCCTCGGGCGAGCCGCTCTCCTGGGGCCGCCAGGCCACCGGCCGGCTCGGCAGTGGCAGCACCAGCGGCAGCCGGCTCTTGCCCGGCCCTGTCCTGCGCGGGGACCTTCCGACCTATCCGGGCCTTACCGGAATGCGGAGCATCGCCGCGGCTCCGGCCTTCGGCCTGGCCCGCGAGCCCAATGACCGGGAGCAGCCGGGAGCCGCCGGCAAGGTCTGGTCCTGGGGCTACAACAACACCGGCCAGCTCGGCCATGGTGGAATCTCGAACGCCAGCCGGGCGCTGCCGGTGCTGCTCGATGCCTCGACCCCGCTCACCGATGCCTGGGATCTCGCCGCCGGTGAGGCCCACACGGCGATCGTCCGCTGGCACCCCACCAACCCCACCCTCCAAGGCTCGGTCTGGGCGGCCGGGAACCGCGCCTACGGCCGACTCGGCAACGGTTCGACCGCCGCGGGCAGTGTCAGCTACCCGACCCCCGTTCTGGAAGCCGCGGGCGTTCCGCTCGACGGGATCGGACAGGTCGCCGCGGGATCCGCCCACACTCTGGCGCTCGATGAAGCGGGCTTCGTCTGGTCTTGGGGTTACAATGGCTACGGCCAGCTCGGCGACGGCAGCACCACCAACCGCGCCGACGCGGCGAAGGTGAAGAATCCGGCAGGGACCGGCGATCTGGCCGGCATCGTCCGCGTCGCGGCGGGCGGCGACGGCCTGCACGGTGCCAGCATGGCACTCGCCGCCGACGGCACGATCTACGTCTGGGGCCGCAACCAGCAGGGACAGCTCGGCAACGGGGAAACCTCGCTTTACGCGACCAAACTGCCGGTCGCCCACGCGCAGAACCACGTGGTCGAGGGCGCGCCCGCCTTGA
>CAMCYK010000282.1 GCA_945883695.1 Akkermansia muciniphila
GGGAGTCGCCGCGCTAAAGAATCTCCAATTGCCCGCGCCGTCGCGGCCGTACGAATGGAGCGCGTCCTGCGGCGGGTCGCCCGGTGCCAGCGCGTCCGCCACGGACCCCGCCGCGTCGACCAGGGCCAGGTATTCGCCGTCGGCCGACAGCTGGAAATTCGTGTGCGGGTAGCTCGCCCCGTCCGCCGGGCCGCTGTCCCGGCCGGTCGCCAGCACCAGCCGGTAGCCGCCCGCCGGGATCGTCGTCCCCGGCGGAAACGACCACTTCCGCGGTTCGGAGGCATCGTCGGTCAACGACCAGCCGCCCAGGTCCTGCGCCACCGCTCCCGCGTTGTGGAGCTCGATCCAATCCACCTCGGCGTCCGGCGATTCCTCCAGCGGTCCGATATCCTCCTGCTCGCCGCCGTCCGCCACCGGCTCGTCGGTTCCGACGAAATAGCGGGTCGGGTCCGACGGCCGCGCCAGCACCCGCCCGCCCGCGCCGGTCGTCTCCAAGGTCACCCGGCCGATCGCGTCGTCGTCTCCGACATGGCTGCGGTGGAGCTGGATCGCCAGCACGTTGTCGCCGGCCACCAGCCACTCGCGGGCGGCGCCCAGGGTGACGACCTCGGTCTGGTCCCCGACGGTTCCGCTGTCGCCGGTCGCGTTGCGCGGGGTGCTCGCCGTCGCGGCGTGGCCGGTCGCCACCCCCGCCGTCCCGACGTTGCGCCGCAGCAGTTCCCGGCCATTGAGGTAAACGATGATCCCGTCGTCGTAGTCCACCGAGACCTCGAGCGGCGAGGTCGAGCCCGCCTCCGCCGCGGACACCGCGAAGAGATTCCGCTGATAGATCGACGGGGTGACGTTGACGACCTCGGCGTGAAGATTGGTCCCCAGCGGATACTGCGGCGGGTTCGCGCCATCCGCCCCCACCGGGCCCGCGCCGACCGGCCAGGAACTGTCATTGAAGGACCGCGCGGCCCAGGCGACCTCGGTGTTCCTCGCCAGGAATCCGCCGATCAGCCCGTGGTCCAGCACCCCGCCCGAAGGTTCCGCCACGCCCGGGAAGAACCGCCATTCGGCGGAGTCCGCCACCAGGGTCTCCGCGCCCGCGATCCGCAGCGCGGGTTGCATCAGCAGGTTCGTGGCACTGGTCCCTGCCAGCGACTGGTTGTGCACCTGGATGCACAGCGTGTTGTTCCCCGCCAGCAGCCGCGTGCTCGCCACCCCGAGCGGGATCGTTTCCGTCGCCGTGCCCGCGTTCACGCTGAAAGCCGTCTGGTCGTGGAAGGCGAACATCCCCGCATTGCCCATGTTCCGCCGCGCGATCTCGACGCCGTTGAGGAAGGCGATGAAGCCGTCGTTGTAGCGCGCCGTGAATTCCAGCGCCGCTCCCGACGCCGCCTGCCCGGCCGTCACCGTGAAAGTCTTCCTCAAATAGAGCGAGGCCACCCGGTTCTGCATCTCCAGGCCGAGGTTCCGGCCCAGCGTCACGCCGGTGAAACTCCCGTGGCCGAAAGGGCTGGTCCCGGTCCGCCAGCCGGAGTCGTCGTACGCCGCCTGGTGCCACGGCGTGGTGTTTCCTACTCGCGGATACTGGCCGGCCGGCCGCTGGACGATCCGCTCCGAGGCCGCCGCGACCACCTCGTTGATGCGCACCTGGCCGGCCACGGGGCCGCCCGCTCCCATGACCAGGAGCAGGGCAAAACGGAGAACCCCATGAGAACGAAGCACATCGACGACTAGAACCGCACCCGAAACGCGGTCAACGTCCAATCCCGTTCCCGCGCGATCGCGTGGCGGGCGCGCTCCTCCGGACGGCTCAGCGCAGCGCCCGCTTCCGCCCGGCGTCATCGACGCTGACGTAGGTGATCGCGGTCGTGAAGATCGCCGGAGCGTCGGGCTCGCGGCGGTCGAAGACCTCGACCCGGTAGCACACCGAGGTGCGGCCTTCCTTTTCCCGCTCGCAGCGGATGTTGAGGATGGTCCCTTGCCGCACCGAGTGGCGGAACTCGACCTTGTCCATGCCGATGGTCACGAACTGGCAATGCGGGTAATCCAGCGAGGCGGCGATCCAGCAGGCCTCGTCGACCCACGCCAGCAAGCGCCCGCCGAACAGCACCCCGAAATGGTTCAGGTCTTCCGGCAGGACGAGGCGGTGGGTTTCCATGGCTCAGCGGCGGCGGCGGCGCTTGTCGTGGGTGAACATCGCGTCGAGCGACCACTGGCCGGCCCCGGTGATGATCAACACGAAGCACGGGATCAGGTAGAGCACCGCCATCTCCTTCGAAGGGCCGCCGGTGGAGAAAAACGGATCGCCGCCGTGTTGCTGGAAGGCGGCCACGCACATCGCGAAGCCCAGCACGAAGGCGGCGGGACGGGTCAGCAGGCCGAGCGCAAGCAGCGCGGCGGCGAAGACCTCGGCCGCGATGGCCGCCATCAGGCTCACCGGCGCGGTCATGTAGGACAGCGGCCACAGCGCGGGCACGGTGGTCCATTTCTCGACCAAGGTGCCGTAGTTCTGCCACTTCGGAATCCCGTGACCATACAGCATCATCCAGCCGATGGAGACGCGCAGCAGGAGGATGCCGGACGAGGCGAGCGAATCGCGGGTGCCGCAATCGACGAGGAATTTTTTCATTCGCCGGCGGGGGTCGGGGTCTCGCTGCTGCCGCCGCTGCTGCCGCGGGTCCGGATCAGGATCCGCTTGAGCCGGTCGTCGCCGCCCGGCGAGACGCTCTCCACATCGGGATCGTCCACCAGGGCGTTGTGCACCAGACGGCGGTAGTAGGCGTTGAGAGGTCGCATCTTGAACGGTTTGCCGGTCGCCTTCACGCCATCGGCGGCGGAGCGGACCTCGGCGGAAAGCTTGTCCTCCTGGATCGCGCGGTAGTGCTCGCAGTCGATCCGGACCCGCACCGCGTTCGGGAAGTGCTTCCGCAGCACCCGGTTGACCAGGTATTGCAGGTCATCCAGCCGCTCCCCGTCCTTGCCGATCAGCAGCTCGCTGCGCGGCATCAGGATCTGCAGGCACGGTTCTTCCTCGCTGTCCTGGATCTCGATCTCCGGGTGGAAGCCGAGATGCCCGAGCATCGTGTCGAGTATCTTCTTCGCTGCCTCGACGGGTGTCATGGCCGGCATCTAACGATTCCTTCGCCTGCCGGTCAATGACCGGGGCGGCGCGTGACTCAAATTGCTGCCCAGTGGCGGCCGACCTCGGCCGCGATGCCGGCGAGCCGCGACTTCTCCTCGTCGGAGAAATCATGCGGCTCCCTCATGCCGATCCCCAGGGTCCCGAGCACCCGCCCGCCATCCGGCGCGAAAACCGGCACCGCCAGCGAGCCGGAGACCTGGGTCTGCCGCGCGTCCGGCCGGGCCACCCCGCCGAGATCCTGCTGGAGATTGCACAGCTCCACCGGCTCGCGCCGCTCGGCCGCCGCACCCGCGATGCCCTTGCCGAAAGGAATCCGCGAGATTTTCGGGAGCAGCGGCTCCGGCACGCCAACCTGGGCCACCAGATCGAGGAACTCGCCGTCGGCGCGGTGCAGGGTGCCGGTCTGGCAGTTGAAGGAGGCCAGCACGCCGGCCAGCCAGCCGGCGGCATCCGTCGGGGAATCGAGGGTGGGAATCATCGCGGGTCCTTTCTCCCTCCATCCCGGCCCGAAACAAGGAAATCTTGCCCGACCCCGCCCCGCCGTGAGACGGATCGAGGCACTCCACGGGTGGAAGACGGGATTTCGGATTTACAGCCCGGCCTCGCGGTTTCACCTTTCAACCCTGTTTGAGAAACCCATGAAAACCACTCCATTATTTCTGCTGATGGCAGCCGCTTGCCTTGTCGGCTGCGGCAAGCCCGGCGCAACGTCCGCCTCCAACTCCAAGATCCCCGTGGAAACCTTCGGCAAACTTCCCGACGGCCGTGAAGCCAAGATTTTCACGCTCACCAACACCAACGGCCTGCGGGCGAAAATCACCGAACTCGGCGCGGCGCTGGTCTCGATGGAGGTCCCCGACAAGGCCGGCAAGCTGGCCGACGTGACCCACGGCTTCGACAGCCCGGACGGCTATCTTTCGGACGCCAACCCGTATTTTGGCGCGACGGTCGGCCGCTTCGGCAACCGGATCAAGGACGGCAAGTTCACCCTCGATGGCAAGGAATACTCCCTCGCCACCAACAACGATCCCGGCGGCATCCCCTGCCATCTCCACGGCGGCAAGGTCGGCTTCAACAAGGTCCTGTGGACCGGCGAAGCCAACGAGGCGGACAACTCGGTCACCTTCACCTACGTTTCGAAGGACGGCGAGGAAGGCTACCCCGGCAACCTGACCACCAAGGTGACCTACACCCTGACCGATGCCAACGAGCTGAAGTGGGAAGTCGCCGCGACCACCGACGCGCCGACGGTGCTCAACATCGTCCACCACAGCTACTGGAACCTCAGCGGCGACCCGGCCACCTCGATCAACGATCACCTGCTCACGCTGGAAGCCGACAAGTATCTGCCGACCAACGCCGGCCTGATCCCGACCGGCGAACTGGCCCCGGTGGCCGGCACCCCGATGGATTTCACCCAGCCGACCGCGATCGGCGACCGGGTGAACGAGGAGTTCGAAGCGCTCAAGCTCGGCGGCGGCTACGACCACGCCTGGGTGCTCACGCCGAAGGAAGGCGTCCGCCCCGCCGCCCGCCTCAAGGACCCGAAAAGCGGCCGCGTGATGGAGATCTCGACCGACAAGCCGGCGATCCAGTTCTACGGCGGCAACTTCCTCGACGGCACGGTGGCCGGCAAGGGCGGCGTCAAATACGCCCACCGCACCGCGCTGTGCCTCGAAACCGAGAACTTTCCCGACGCGCCGAACCAGCCGTCGTTCCCCAGCGCCGTGCTCAAGCCGGGCGAGACCTACACCCACACGATGATCCACAAGTTCTCCGCGGAATAAGCGGACGACCGATCGATTCCCGCGTGCGCTTCCGGATACCGGAGGCGCACGCACTCGCCTCTTGCTAGAGCCGGGTGCCTTCCCTGAAATGTCTGCCACCCAAGCGAACCGCCACCGAAACCCATGACTCTGCTTTCGTTCCTCGCCTTCACGCTGTTCGCGGCGTTCCTGACCTATCTGATCACCCGGCGGGACGAGAAAACTTCGTCGGACGGGTTCTTCCTCGGCGGGCGCTCCCTCACCTTCCCGGTCATCGCCGGTTCGCTGCTGCTGACGAACCTTTCGACCGAGCAAATGGTCGGCCTCAACGGCGCCGCGTTCAAGGACGGGCTGGCCGTGATGGCGTGGGAAGTCGTCGCCGTCATCTCGCTGGTCCTGATGGCCTCTTTCTTCCTCCCGCGCTTCCTGCGGACCGGCATCACCACCGTCCCGCAGTTCCTCGAAAATCGTTTCGACAAGTCGACCCAGACGCTGACGAACATGATTTTCCTGCTGGCCTACGCCTTCCTGCTGATCCCGATCATCCTCTACTCGGGCGCGGTCGGTCTCTCCCAGATGCTGGACCTGAAAACCCTGACCGGCATCACGGAGCCGATCAACTTCCTCGGCCAGACGGTCCAGCCGGATACCGCGATCCTCTGGGGGACCGTCTTCCTCATCGGCATCATGGGCTCGCTGTACTCGCGTTTCGGCGGATTGAAGACCCTCGCCGTTCTCGACACCATCAACGGCGTCGGTTTGCTGATCGGCGGCTTCATGATCGCCTGGTTCGCGCTCAACCGGGTCAGCGATGGCCAAGGCATCGCGGAAGGATGGAAGATCCTCAAGGAGACCAATCCGACCCGCCTTAACTCGATCGGCACGCCGGAAACCAGCGTTCCCTTCAGCACCCTCTTCACCGGGGTCGCCCTCCTCAATCTTTTCTACTGGTGCACCAACCAGCAGATCATCCAGCGCACCTTCGGCGCCAGCAGCCTCGCCGAAGGCCCGAAGGGCGTGCTCCTCACCGCCCTCTTGAAGCTGCTGGGCCCGGTTTACCTCGTCCTGCCAGGGATCATCGCCTTCCACCTCTTCGCCAAGGACGGCATTTCCAATGACAAGGCCTACGGCACGCTGGTCCGCGAGGTCCTGCCGCCCCATCTCACCGGCTTCTTCGCCGCGGTGATGGTCGGTGCCATCCTCAGTTCGTTCAACGCCGCGCTCAACAGCACCTCGGCCTTGTTCAGCATCGGCCTCTACCACCACGTCATCAATCCCAAGGGCTCCGAGCAGCAGATGGTCCGCGCCGCGAAACTGTTCGTGGTGACCATCGCCATCGCCGCGATGTTCGTGGCCCCGCTGCTGGCCGGACAGGACAGCATCTTCGCCTACCTGCAGGACATGAACGCGATTTACTTCATCCCGATCTTCGCGGTGGTGGTGGTCGGCATGCTGCACCCGCGGGTGCCCGCCCCCGCCGCCTTCTGGGCACTGGTGCTTGGCCTGGTAATGATTGGCGTCAAATACTTCGTCCCCGGCGTCGCGCCGGCGGTCGACAAGATCTTCCGCTACAACTTCCACTATCTCGGCTTCGTCTTCGCCACCCTGGTGATCTTCATGATCGTCTGGGGCAGCGTCGCGCCCCGCGCCACGCCTTGGAAGCTGGAGACCACCACGCCGATCGACATGACTCCGTGGAAGGGCCTCAAGTGGGCC
>CAMCYK010000283.1 GCA_945883695.1 Akkermansia muciniphila
GGGCGAGCATCATGCCGGGCGGATACTGGGCGGAACCGGTGCCGCGGTCGTTGACGCGCGCGGCGGAGAGGTCGAGCGCGGCGACGGCGTCCATGATGAAGTGGACCATGTGGTCGGCGGGCACCCAGTCGCGCAGGTCGGGCGGGAGGAGAAGCGGGGTGTCGTGGTCGATGTTGACGAACCGGGCGGCCATGCGCGGAGCATGGCAGGGTCTGATGGATTTGTCGCTGTTCTAAGTCCGACAGGCTGCTAGGAATTTGCTTTTGGCGGGTGCTCCTGAAACAGCCGATGGGCCGGACCGGAGGGCGGGGAAAAGGGGGGTGGCGCTTGATGGAACGGGCGGGGTTGACCGGAGCCTGGCCGTGGAGTCGGCGCGACCAACCAGGGAACATCGGGGTTCGGGAAGTCATTGGAGCCCAGTAGCTACTAGGATTCAAGTAGTTCGGGATTCGCCCCCAATCCGCCTTAAGTTAGTGCCATTCAGAACCGACCCCATTTCATAAATGGACCGCCGCGATGGTGCGGGATCGCGGTGCCGGAGGGCTTCGAGCGCGGCATCGAGAATCTCGGCGCACGCCTTGAGATCCGCCGCCGCTATTCCGATCACCATCGCTTCTCGCGGCGGGAAATCGACAAGTTCATGGAGCGCTGCATCGAGCGCGACATGGAACTGGTCGTCACCACCGAAAAGGACGCCGTCCGGTTCCCGCGGCCGAAAGAACTGACGGTCCCGGTTTATTTCCTGCGGATCGAGGTCGAGATCCTGGAGGGCCACGACGCCTGGGAAGACCTTGTCACCCGGCTCTGCCATCCCTCCGCACCCGGCGACCCCGTCCTCCGGCACCGCGAGGCCTACGCCCTGTGATCGCCGTTCGTCTCCGGAGGCACCGGCCCGATCCCCGCGGATGACACCACAAATTGGAATGGATGTCGCCGCGCCGCGCGTAGTCGCCGTGACATCGCGTGCGTTGGAACCGCAAGGCTCGCGGGAAAATCACTACACTATCCAACCGATGCTCAAAAAATTGGCCCCCGTAGCCTGCGCCTTGGTCGCAAGCCTCGCCTCACCCGCTCACGCCCAGTACCCCGCTTGGCAGGGCACGGGATCGCTTTTCATTCTTACCACGCCCGATGGCGCGGACCTGCCGGACTCGGCGGCGGTGGAGGGCTTCCCCCTGCTGGTCCGGCTGAACAAGGATTTCTTCGACTTCAGCAAGGCCAAGGCCGGCGGCGAGGACCTCCGCTTCTCGGCCGCCGGCAAGCCGCTGGCCTATCAGATCGAGCAATGGGATCCGGTCAACGGTCTCGCCAGCATCTGGGTCAAGATCCCGCGAATCCAGGGCAATGCCCGCCAGGAGCTGAAATTGCACTGGGGCAAGGCCGATGCCGCCGGGGAATCCAACGGAGCGGCGGTCTTTGGCTCCGACAATGGATATGTCAGCGTGATCCACATGGACGCCGCCTTGAAGGACGAGCTCGGCGCGGTCAAGCCGAAGGATCTCGGCACCGGCGCGGGCACCGGGATGATCGGCGAGGGCCGGCGCTTCGAGGCCGGCCAGGGCATCGACTGCGGCAAGAACATCACCACTTTCCCTTTCGGTGACAACCCGTTCACCGCCGAAGCCTGGTTCCGCTCCGAAAGCGCGGACTCGTACATCGTCTATTACGGCCGGTACGCGACCCGGCTGAACGGCAACACCGGCGATGGCAACGAGATCGGCATCAGCATCGGGTCGCCCCCGCGCCTCGGCTGGGCTTCCGACGGTCCCGGTGGCGCGGCCGCCGAAACCATTCCCGAGATGGGCAAATGGTACCACGTGGCCGCCACCTTCGAAAACGGCACCAGCCGGATTTTCATGAACGGCAAGCTGGAGGGCAGCCGGAAAAGCGACAACGCCATGTCGGTGGTCAAGGACGTGTGCATGGACATCGGCGGCATGCGCGGGGCGAATTACCGCTTTGCCGGGGAGATCGACGAGGTCCGGGTCTCGAAGGTCGCGCGTTCGGAGGACTGGATGAAGCTGCAGTACGAGAACCAGAACCCGCGGCAGACATTGGTCGGGCCGCTGGTTCAGCCGGGCACCGAATTCGCGGTCAGCCAGACTTCCGTGGTCCTGGCGGAAGGCAAGGAAACCACGATCCAGGTCAAGGCGGGCGGGGCCCAGAAGCTCTACTGGAGCCTCGTGAAAGATGGTGTGGAGACCCTGGCCGCGGTGGACCGCTTCGCCTACACCTTGCCCGCCGGGCGGGTGACCGGGGACGTGTCGATGACGCTCCGGGTCAAGGCGGTGTTCGCCACCGGCGTCCGGACCAAGGAAATCCCGGTCACGATCCGGGAAGAGATCCCCGAACCCGCGGTCACCCTGAAGGCACCCGCCGCGTGGAATGGCCGCGACCCCATCGAAGTCGTCCCGGCGATCGGCAATCTCGCCGCGATGAAGGCCAAGGGCGGGGGCGTGGTGACCACCACCTGGACGGTCGCCGGCGGCGCGGTGATCAAGGAAATCACCCCGGAAAAGCTGATCCTGAAACGCTCCCAGTACAGCGGCCCGATCACGGTCAAGGCGACCGTCAACAACGGCGGCGCCGACTCGTCGGCCACCGCGGCGATCCAGGTGACCGAGCCCGCGGCCGACCCCTGGGTCCAGCGGGTCCCGGCCAAGGACGAGCAACCGGAGGACAACCAGTTTTACGCCCGCGACGACCACAACGAGGGCACGCTGTTCTACAACGGCAAGCTCGAACAGCCAGCCGACTCGGTGTTCCTGAAGGTGTACGCTGACGACAAGCCGTACAAGTCGGAGAGCGCCCGTCCGGCTGCCGACAAGTCCTACGCGTTCACGGTCAAGCTCAAGCCCGGCCTGGTCAAATACAAGGTCGAGTTCGGCACCGGGAGCGGCGCCTCCGCCAAGGTTCTCAAGACGGCCGGCAACCTGGTTTGCGGCGACGCCTATATCATCGACGGCCAGTCCAACGCGGAGGCCACCGGGCCGAACAACGGACCCGGGGAGGATCCCGAAACTCCTCTGAGCACCTGGATCCGCAGCTATGGCAACCAGCACCAGGGCACCACCAAGGGCGGGTGGGGCAACGCGGTCCGGACGCATATCTGGGGCAAGCCCGACTACGGCGACCACCAGATCGGCGCCTGGGGCATGGTCCTCGCCAATATCCTCGTGGAGCAGCACAAGATCCCGATCTGCATCATCAACGGCGCCTATGGCGGGACCCCGATTTTCCAGCACCAGCCGAACCCTGCCGACCGTTTCGACACCAGCGGCGAGTTTTACCGGAATCCCCACAAGATATATGGCAGCCTGCTGACCCGGATCACCGCCGCCAGGCTGACCCACGGCATCCGCGGCGTCCTCTGGCACCAGGGAGAGAACGACCAGGGCAGCGGCGCGCCGACAGGGGATTACAACTGGAAATCCTGGCAGCAGTATTGGGTGGACATGTCCGCGGCGTGGAAACAGGACTTTCCGAACATCCGCCATTATTATATCTATCAGATCTGGCCGAGCGGCTGCAACATGGGCGGCACTCCTGCCGGTGACATGCTGCTGGAGGCCCAGCGCACCCTCCCGTTCCTCTTTTCAAACATGCGGATCATGTCCACGCTCGGCATCGTCAGCGGTTCGAGCGGCCGCGGACTGTGCCATTTCGACCTGGAGGGATACGCCCAGATGGGCAAGCTGATGGCACCGGTGGTGGCGCAGGACAACTACGGTCTTTCCCGTGCCAAGGCGCTCACCGCCCCGAATCTCACCGCTGCCCGGGTCAGTCGCGACGGCATGGAGATCACCCTCGGGTTCGACCAGCCGGTGGCGTGGAAGGACGAGTGCAAGGCATGGTTTGAACTCGATGGCAAGCTGGCTCCGATCCGCGGCGCGAAGGTGGCGGGAAATTCCCTCACCCTCCAGCTCGCGGAACCGGCCACCGCGAAAACCATCGCCTATGTTTCCGGCAGAAGCTGGGACGGAAAGCCGGACATGCTGCTCTACGGGACCAACGGCATCGCCGCGCTGGCCTTTTCGGGTGTGCCGCTCGAGGCTTCGGCGAACTGAGCGTCGCGGATTCCACGACATTTCCGCATGAACCCGCCCCGTGGAAGACTCCTCCCCTTGCTGCTCGCCTTAAGCGGTCAAGCCGCCGCCGAAGTGCGCCTGCCCGCGGTTTTCAGCGATCACATGGTGCTCCAGCGCGACAAGCCGGTGAAGGTCTGGGGCTGGGCCGAGCCGGGCGAGAAGATCCGGGTGAGCCTGTCGGGCAGGACCGCGGACGCAGTTGCCTCTCCGGCCGGCGGGTGGAGCCTCGAGTTGCCGGCGATGGCGGCGGGCGGCCCGCACAAGATGACCGTGGCAGCAAAGAACACGCTGAAGGTCAGGGATATCCTGGTGGGCGAGGTGTGGCTCGCTTCCGGGCAATCGAACATGGAATTCGAGCTGAAACATGCCGGGAACGCCGGCCACGAGATCAAGTCCGCCAACTATCCGCAAATCCGCCTTCTGCTGGTCCCGCGCACGGCGGAGGGTTTGCCCCGCGACGACCTCAATGCCCGCTGGTCGGTATGCGCTCCGGACAATCCCGCGGTGGCCGATTTTTCCGCCGTCGCGTATTTTTTCGGCCGGGAGATCCACCGGGCCATCGGCGTGCCGGTCGGCTAGATTTCGGCCTCGCAGGGAGCCACCCGGATCGAGTTGTGGACCGCGCCGGAAGGGCTGTCGGGGGTCCCCGGGCTGGATCCGGCGATCTCCGATTTCCAGGCGGCGGCCGGTTCCGCGCGCCGGAAGCTCGAGGAGAACCTGGATCGGCTGGAAGCGGCGATTCCCGCGGTGCGCGCGGCGTTGGCCACGGGCAAGCCGCTGCCGGCGGAACTCGCGATGGCCGGTCCGCTGCCGAACGAGGGCGGCCCGGTCCTTTACTACGGGATGATCCGTCCCTTGGTCCCGTTCGCGATCCGTGGCGCGATCTGGTAGCAGGGAGAGTCGGATTGTTCCGACGGCACTTTTTGTCTGGAGCGGATGAAGGCGCTGGTCGGCGGCTGGGGGAGGTCTGGCAGCAGGGCGATTTCCCGTTTTATTTCGTCCAGATCACCCCGAACACCTACAACGGCACGCTGCCTCTCCTGCTGGAGGCACAGAGCGCAGCGATGGCGATTCCCCACACCGGCATGGCGGCATCGACCGACACATGCGGCCCCGAGGACAATTTCGGCGGCGGCCATCCGCACAACAAACAGCAAATCGGCAGGCGCCTGGCGCTGTGGGTGCTGGCCAAGGACCACGGCCGGAAGGACCTCGTCTATTGCGGCCCCCGGTTCAAGGAGCTCAGGCGCGAGGGCGATCGGCTCCGGGTGGCTTTCGACCGGATCGGCGGCGGCCTGGTGACGCGGGACGAAAAGGCTCCCGATTCCTTTGAAATCGCGGGGGCGGACGGCAACTTCGTCCCGGCGACGGCCATGATCGAGGGCGCGAGCGTGCTGATCCACAGCGACCAGGTGGCCGATCCGGCCGCGATGCGTTTCGCTTGGAAGGATCTGGCGCAGCCCAACCTCATGAACAAGGAAGGCCTGCCGGTCTCGGTGTTTCGCGCGGCGCTGGGCCGGGAATAGACGGTGGTTGCCTTGCCGCCCGCCGGCCCCAGGCTCCCCTCATGGCCCTGGCAGCGGTGATCTTCGACTTCGACGGCGTGGTGATCGACTCCCACGAAGCCCACGAGCGTTCCTGGTTCGCCCTCGCGGCGGAGCTTGACCACGAACTCACCCGGGAAACCTTCGTCTCCACCTTCGGACAGCGGAATGAAAGCATCCTGCCCTTTCTCGGCTGGGCGGAAGAAAGCGACCGCGAGCGGATCCGGCAGCTTGGCGACCGCAAGGAAGGACTCTACCGCGAGATCCTGCGGGCGGAGGGGATCGCGCCGCTGCCCGGCGTGGCGGCGTTGTTGGTAAATTTGGCCACCGCGGGGATCCCCTGTGCGATCGGCACCTCGACCCCGCGCGCCAATGTCGAGTGCGTGCTGGAGATCACCGGGCTCGGTGGGTTTTTCAATGACATCGCCGCCTCGGAAGACGTGACCCGCGGCAAGCCGGATCCCGAGGTATTCCTCAAAGCCGCGGCGAAACTCGGGGTCGAGCCTTCGCGGTGCGTGGTGATCGGGGATGCACACGTCGGCATCCGCGCCGCCAAGGCGGCGGGCATGAAGTCGCTCGCGGTGACCACCACCCATCCCGCGGAGTCATTGGCAACGGAGAAGCCGGCCCGGATCGAGGAATCGCTGCTGGAGATCGACCCGGAGCTGCTAGGAATTTGCTTTTGGCGGGTGCTCCTGAAACAGCCGATGGGGCGGACCGGAGGGCGGGGAAAAGGGGGGTGTCGCTCGGCTTGAGCAGGAAGGTATTGCCGCAGGCGATCGCGATCGGCCACATCCACATCGGGACGTTGGCGATGATTTTCCCCCGCGAGGGATTGAAGACCGGGCTGCCGGCTTTGTTAGCGGGATTCAGCCACTTGCCGCCGATTTAGAGCGGGCAGACCGGGTTTGCGGATGGACTCATGTGGGTTGTGGTGGAGAGATTTAC
>CAMCYK010000284.1 GCA_945883695.1 Akkermansia muciniphila
GCGCGCATTCAGGTGCCGGACCCAGGCCTGCGCGGATCGCCGCAGGCCCAGGAGCCCGTAAGGAGGGTGGACCTGTGGTCCACACTCGGGTCGACCGCAGGTCGACACTCCGTGGGGCATGCGCGCATTCAGGTGCCGGACCCAGGCCTGCGCGGATCGCCGCAGGCCCGGGGCCCGTAAGGAGGGTGGACCTGTGGTCCACACTCGGGTCGACCGCAGGTCGACACTCCTTAGGGCATGCGCCTCCGCTCAGAAGTGGCGGCCTTTGCCGGGGACCGGGCTTGGATACATGCCGTCGGGACCTGGCTTCGGGCCGGGATCGGCATCCCAGGCGAGAGTCGCGGGCATCGTGACGAGGTCCGAGTTCAATGCCTGTTCCCAGGTCACCTCGGCCCCGCTATAGCATGCCATGCGGCCGAGGATGGAGGTCAGCGTGCTCTCCGCGGTGTAAACCGCGTTGTTAATCGCCTTGTCGTTGCGGATGTGATCGAAGAGGACGTCGTGCTCGGTCTGGTAGGGATTGTTGTCCTTGCCGCGGAAGCGCCAGACGACCTTGCCGGAGCGGTCCTTGATCATGCCCGGAAAGGCGCTGCCGGCGGTGCCGGCGATCGTCTCGCTGACCTTCGACCAGACGCCGTTCCAGTGGCGGCTCTGCGAATTCATCACGGTGCCGTCGGCGTAGGTGTATTCGACGAAGAAGTTGTCGAAGATCTCGCCGTATTGCGGGCCGACGCGCTGGGTGCGCCCACCCAGGCCGACCGCCTTGACCGGAGTGGCGCCCTTGAACCAGTTGCCGACGTCGAGGTTGTGGACGTGCTGTTCGGTGATGTGGTCGCCGCAAATCCAGTTGAAGTAGTACCAGTTCCGCATCTGGTATTCCATTTCGGTCATGCCGTCCTTGCGGTCGCGCACCCAGACGCCGCCGCTGACCCAGTAGACCTGGGATGACACGAAGTCACCGATCGCCCCGTCCTTGATCCGCTCGAGCGTTTCGAGGTAGCTCGTCTGGAAGCGGCGCTGGAGACCGCAGACCACCTTGAGTTTCTTCTGATCGGCCACCTTGGCGGCCTCGATCACCTTGCGGATGCCGGGACCGTCGACGGCCACCGGCTTCTCCATGAAGACGTGCTTGCCCTGCTGGACCGCGTATTCGAAGTGGGTCGGCCGGAAGCCGGGCGGCGTGCAAAGGAGCACCACGTCGGCCGAATCGATGGCGTTCTTGTAGGCGTCGAAGCCCGAAAAGCGGCGTTCCTGCGGGACATCGACGCGGTCGCCGTACTGCTCTTTCAAGCCCTTGAAAGCGCCTTCGACGTTGTCGGGAAAGGCATCGGCCATCGCGACCAGCTTGGTGCCCGGCACGTTGAGCGCCTGGGCGGCGGCACCGCTGCCCCGGCCGCCGCAGCCGACGAGGGCGATCTTGATCTCGGCGCTGCCGGCGACCTGCGCGTGGAGCACGGAGGGCAAGGCGGAGGCGGCGGCGGCGATGGTCCCGGCTTTCAGGAAAGCGCGGCGGTCGGCGAGTGGCAGGTTCTCAGTCATGGGCGTCAGCTTCTACGAAGGAAGCTGTCGCATCTTGCAGGACCCGCAATCTCCAAACGCTCAGGGAACCGGTTTTTCCGGCGGCACGAATTCATCGACCGCCCGGAAATCCAGCCGTTTGGTGGCCGGATTGACGAAGAAGAAGACGTACGAGCGGATCTTGTCGTCGACCGGCCAACGGGTGGTGCTGAGGGCGCGATCCCCTTCCTTTTCGCGGACCCCGAAGCCGACGTCGAAGTATTTCTCCGGCTTCGCCCCGGTCGGCCGCAGCGTCTGGCCCTTTGCCGGAGCGAGCAGGAATTTCGCGGTCCCGACGTAACCGAGCACCGGCTTGTTGGCGTGATTGTAGAAATACACGTCGCCCGGCTTGAACGCGGGGTCCTCGGCGGAGATCACCACCGGGGTGTAGCCGCCCTTGGTCGCGGGGATGAGGAGGACGATGAAGGACTTGCCGTTTTCCGGCAGCGTGACATCGGCGATCGAGACGTCCTTCGCCACCGGCCGGACGCTGAAGGACCGGGCCGGCGCGACGCGGGGTTCCGAGAGGTGATTGGTCGGCAGCACGAAGGCCTCGCTGCGCGCTTTGTCGGCGGCCAGCACGACCTCGCCGAGATCGCCGGGCGAGCGTTCGGCCAGGAAGCGGACGCTCAGGTCGCCGCGGCCGGCTTCCTGGGCAGGGGCGAGCGCCGAAAGGGCGAGCGTGAGGAACGGGAGAAGTCGTGTCATGTCGGTGGACTATCAGACCTCGTCCGGGTGAAGCCAGCGAAAGGAAATCATTTCGTAGCGGCGGCCGAAAGCCTTGTTGGACGCGCTCTTGAGGCTGGTCACCACGGTTTCCGGCTTCTCGGACGCGTCGACGAACTCCTTGTCGCGCTCGACCACCGCCTCGCACCAGGCGCGGGCCATCACCTTGCCGTTCTTGTCCACCGACTCGCCGTAGGCGCGGATGATGAAGCTGTCGGAGCGGGCGGACAGCACCGGCGCGATCGGCGTCAGGATATCGGCCTGCTTGACGATGCCCGGCATGCCGAAACCGGCGGGGCCTTCCTCGGCTTCGGGAAAGGCGGCGCGGGCGGACGCGGTATTGGCCACCGCGCGGGTGCCGGAGCGATAGGCGGAGTTGATCTTGACCTCCTCCGAATCGAGTGCGCTCTGGAGGGTGCCGGCGCGGGCCAGCTTTTTGTCACTGCCGGGGCGGCGGTTGATGAAATCCGCGAGACTCAGGAACGGCCCGCGCTTGCGGACTTCCTTGACGATGGCCCGGGCGAGTTCGTCGATCTCCTCGTCCTCGAGGACCCGCCGGCCGACCCATTGGTCGGGTTCCTTCACGTCGGTGTTGCCATTGCCTTCGGCCACCTCCTGCCGCGGGGCATGGAGATTGGCCACGGGGGTCAGTTCGTCGGCCTCGCCGATCGACTCGACCCCGCTGGCGTCGCGCACCATCACCTGGCGCCCCTTGAGCGCGCCGAGGGTCGCCTTCCATGCCTCGACCGAAGTCGAGTTCACATTGAACAGGCCGTCGACGCGGATCAGGCTGGCGATGTTGCGGGTCGCGTTGTCGTTGGGGGTGGCCCCGGCGAAGAAGGTGGCGAGCAGCTTGGCGGGATCGCCCCCGTCCGTATCCGGCAGGTAGCGCGCCACCGGCAATTTGCCTTCGCCTTTGAGGAATTCCTCGGCGACCACCCGCTGGGCGCGGCGCTTGCCGTAGGTCGCGCCGGTTTGCGGGGTGATGCCGGAGAGCATCCAGTCATCCCACAGGGCCAGGTTCGCGAGGTAGGAGTGGTCCGCCAGCGGCCGGCCGCCGCTCAGGGTTCCCTCGGTCTTGTCGGGTCCCATCATCGAGGGTGCCATCGAGTTGCCGATCGCGTGGGCGATCTGCGGCTGCATCGGTTCGCGGACGTTCAAGGTGGCATAGCCGTACTTCGGCTTGTGGATTTCGAAGCCGTTGGCGAAGGAGTGCTGGAAGGCGGCGAGGGAGACGATCGGTTCGCGCGGGACCGAATGGGTGGTCACGAAGCTGGTGCCGAACTCGGCGTTCATCGAGCCGCCGAAGTAGGCGTTGCCGTTGGTGCTGACCTCCAGGCTGCGGTTTTTCCAGCTGACCAGCGGCTCGATCGAAAATTCGAAGGGCAGCAGGTCGCGTTCGCGGGCGCTGAGGTCGTAGAAATCGACGTGAAACACCTTGGGGTTGAAGCGGGACAGGTAGCGGGTGCCGAGGTCCGAGCCGTTCTCGGTCTTGGCGTTGAACGAGAGCAGCATGAAGGGGGCCTTGCGGGAGTTGATCTCGGCGGATGACAGCGGTCGCGTGTCCTGACTCTGGACCTGCCGGAAGACCTCGGGAAAGCGGTCGGCATAGAGCCGTGCGCCCGAGGCCTTGGTGCCGGGCTGGTTGGCCTCGCGGGTTTCGTTGGGCTTCAGGCGCTTGTTGCCGAAGTCGTAGTCGATGTACATCCCGCCGATCCCGAGGCTGTTGGCGCCGCGATCCGCGCCGACATACCATTCGTGGTGCATGAGGGAGAAATGACGGGAGTGCTGGTTGGCCCCGGTAATGGTGTTGCCGCTGCTGCTGGTCTTGCCCGAAGTCAGGCTGTTGGCCTTGGTTTCGTAGGTGATGACATCGTTTGCCGCGAGGTCCAGAAAGGCTCCGTTGAGGTCGCGGACCGGCAGGGAGACCCCGCCGCCAAAGTTGAAGCCGGACTTGCCGGCGAGGTTATGACCGATCGGGGCGGTACTCAGGATGGTGTTCCCGCTTTGCGACACCTTGATGACCTCACCCGGCTTGAAGGCCAGCTGTTGGAGTTCGCCGATGCGGATGCTCAGGTAGTTGCTATCGCCCGAAACCCCGGACAGGGATGCGGCGAAGGGGAAGGTCTTTTTGCCCGCGCCATTGACCGAAATGGTGAGATCGTAGGGGACTTGCCAGTATTTCACCGAAAAGAACGAGGTGGTGGGGATCACGACCGGGACGTCGAGGGGGTTCCAGAGGGTCAGGATGGGGTCGACCACGAGATGCAGCCGGTTGAGCGTCTGGCCGTTGACCGCCACCGGGCGGGTCTCGAACGAGAACACCAGCTGGTAGCTGATGATGACCGGTTGCTTGAAATGGAATTCGTCGTCGTTCTGGCAGGCCGCGGGCGACGCTTCGAGTTCCAGGTAAGGGGCGCTCGCGGGGATCCGTCCACCGGTGGTGTAGGTCGCGCTGCCGCGGGTCTTGAGGTCCTTGTAGAGGTTGTAATAGACCCAGAGTTCCTGGAGGTTGATGCCGGGTTCCCCGCCGACGGTGTAGAGCGGGGTCTTGGGAGCTTGGGCGGAAGGGCGCTCGAGCTGCATCGAGAGGTCCCTGCGGAAGCCGCCCGAGCGGACATTGGTCATCATGCCGGTCGAAAACGGCGCGAGATCATGGAACAGTTGGCGCGGCGACTTGGGGTCGGCGGCGAAGAAAGCCGATTGCTGCCAATCGGTGACCGTGGACAAGCGCGGGTCGGCGGGGTCGAGGTCCTTGAACGGCTTGTCGGTGCCGGCGGCGACGAGTTCCACCGCGTTGCGCGGGGCACCTTGCACCACGCCGCGCAGGGCGGCGAAGGACGAATCTTCCGGAACCGGCGGCGTCCCCATGGCGGCCTTGATCCCTTGGTCACCGGTCCACCAGGCGAGGCGGGCCGAGCCGCCGCTGGCCGAGTTCACCTGCAGGGCGGGCACGTTCACCCCGCCGTTGGCGGCGCTGCCGACGGTTCCGGGGCCGACCAAGGTGACCGACGCCGGGCCGGCGGCGCTGGATTTCGCGGCGTCCACCGTGGCGATCTCCCGCGATTCGCCGGACACCAGCCAGGTCAGGAACTCGGGATTCGGACGGGATTTCGCGGTGGCGTTCCAGGACCGGTAAACCCCGGCCCAATGGCGGCGATCCGCGGCGGCCGCCGACTCGCCGCCGTCGGATCCGGCGGAAAGTTGATCCGCGGAGACGGTCACCCGCTGGTCCGGTCCGGTCTGCTTCTGGAGCTGGGCGATCGCCAGCGCGAGCGACATCCGGGCATTCGCCCGGGCCTCCGCCAGGTCCGCCTCCCGGCCCGTGGTCGCCAGCGCAAGAGCCGACAAACCCAGCAGGCCGACCGATAGCACCGTGAGCAGCACCATCAGCGAGAGCGAGATGACAAGGGCGAAGCCACGCGGGCCACGCGGGCGACGACGGGCCGCGGGATGCCGCGGCGAGGAGATTACACCTCCGGTCATGGGGTTTTTCATCAAAGGGTTCGGGTTTGGGTTTTCGAATGTAAATACAAGAGCCAAAGCTGTCTGACAACTACCGAATTGGAACAGGCCTGCAAGAAATTTTCAACATCCGCGCGCAACTTGGGCGACGTGACCTGACCTCGGCCGGCCGAACCGGCCGCATCCGGCCCCTCCCCCCGGGTGGACCGTCCGTCGGCTGCGGCCGAAGGAAGGGTCGCGCCGCGGGCCTGAACGGGAGCAAGAAAACGGGTTTTCATCACGCGAAGGCCTCTTGAGACTTCGAATGTAAATACACGATAATTTCAGCCTGACAACTCCGAAATGGTCGTCGTTTTCCCGCGTTTCCGATCAAACCTGTCGCAAATCGACAGCGGATCGCCATTCTCACCGTGCCCATCGCGACGGTCCCTTCCTTCTCAAAACTCGCAGTGCCCCGGCGTCCGGGCAAAGGGAATCACGTCGCGGATGTTCTGCATCCCGGTGACGAACATCAGCATCCGCTCGAAGCCCATCCCGAAGCCGGCATGCGGCACGGTCCCGTATTTGCGGGTGTCGACATACCAGCCGTAGTCCTCCAGCGACAGCCCGTGGCGCTCCATGTTCGCCAGCAGCACGTCGAGCCGCTCCTCGCGCTGGCTGCCGCCGACGATCTCGCCGATCCCCGGCACCAGCAGGTCCATCGCGGTCACCGTCTTGTCGTCGTCGTTCAGCCGCATGTAGAACGGTTTGATCTCCTTCGGGTAGTTGAAGACCGTCGTCGGCTTCTTGAAATGCTCCTCGGTCAGCCAGCGCTC
>CAMCYK010000285.1 GCA_945883695.1 Akkermansia muciniphila
TGCCGGACCGCGGCGAGGTAGCCTCTCGAATACAGCAGCGACAGGTGCTCCAGCAGCCGTTCCTCGCCGCCCTCGCCTTCGAAGCGTCTCAGGAACTTCGCCCGCTCCGGGACCTTCACCAGGATGTGGAAGTGGTTGGCCATCACCGCACAGGTGAGGATTTCCACGCCGGAGAATTTCGCCATCCGCCACATCAGCCGGAGGAAGGCTTCCTTCTCGGTGTCGCCGAACAGCTTCGCGCCGCCCGCGGTGCGGCTCATCACATGGTAGGCCTGGCCGCCGGCATGCTCGCCGCCGAACTGGCCGAGCAGACGCCGCGGCGGGCGCTTCATCGAGCGTCCGAGGCTGGCCATCCGCCCCGGCATGGCAGCGGTGGGGAGGGTGACTTTGTCGAGCGGGGAGAGTTCCTTCAAGTCGTTGGCTTTCATCAGAGGAGGGACGATTTCGAGAAAAAAAAGCAGGTTTTCAATCGGTTGTCTACGACAGAATGGATGGCGTTTTTTAAGCGTTTCTTAGTCGGCAAGAAGTGGCATGTGGTGAAGGTAAATTCCTCGGGACCATCCCTGATACGCTCATGCAGCGGCTTCGCTCTTTGTTTTTCCCGTTTCTTACCGGGCTCGGCACGCTCATCACAGCCCCGACAGCGGCCGCCACTCTCCCTCATGTCATCGTCATTCTCGTCGATGACATGGGCTAGGGCGACCCCCGCTGCTACAACGCCCGCTCCAAGATCCCCACACCGCACATCGACCGACTCGCCGCCCAGGGGATGCGATTCACCAATGCCCATGCTGCCGGGCCGCTGCTCTGCCATGCGTCGCGCTACGGCCTTCTGACCGGGCGTTATCCGTTCCGGACTGATCTCTCAAACGAGCGCATGCGTGCCGGGATGAAGAAAATCGCCGCTTCGGGACGCAGCCGTTGAGTCGGCCGTGAAGCCTGTTACAAGAACGCGCGCCTGCGAACTGGCCCCTCACAAGTGCCGCCCTCCGGAACGGGAGCGATCCGGGCGGACCAGGCGCAAATGGCAGATTGCATTTTCATTTCCCAACCACCACGCTGGCACCGCTCCCGTGAAATTCCGCGATTACTATGAGGTGTTGGGCGTTGCTCGCGACGCCAGCCAGGACGACATCCGCAAGGCCTTCCGCAAACTGGCACGCAAGTACCATCCCGATGTCGCCGCGAACAAATCGACCGCGGAGGAGAAATTCAAGGAGATCAATGAAGCCTACGAGGTGCTCGGCGACCCCGAGAAGCGAAAGAAATACAACTCGTTGGGAGAGCATTGGAAGCACGCCGGCGACTTCAGCCCGCCCCCCGGCGGCGGGGCTTACGGCCAATGGGGTGGCTTCGGCGACCAGGAAACGGAAGATGCCTATCATTTCGAAGGCACCGGCTTCAGCGACTTCTTCGAGAATTTTTTCGGCCGCCGTTCCAGCCAGCAAGGAGCCCCCCGCCGCGCCACAGGTTCAGGACGGTCCACGATCCCACAGCGCGGACGTGACATCGAGTCGGAGATCCTCGTCGGTATTGACGAGGTGATGAACGGCTCCGAACGCGAACTGGTCATCCAAGCGGCGCGCGGCGGCGCGGCGCGCGAGCGCAGGACCGTTACCATCCGGATCCCGCGCGGCGTCGGCGAAGGACAGCGGATCCGTTGCGCCGGCTTGGGCGAACCGGGCAGCGCCGGCGGACCGCCCGGCGACCTGTTCCTGCGGGTCCGGCTCGAACGGCATCCGGATTTCCGGGTCGACGGCCACGATCTCTATTTCGACCTACGACTGGCCCCGTGGGAAGCCGTGCTCGGTGCCACCGTGCCGGTCCGCACGCCGCACGGCGGGATCAATATCAAGGTCCCGCCCGGCACCGAGTCGGGCACCGAATTCCGGCTTTCCGGCAAAGGCCTGCCCAAGGGTAAAGACGAGGGCCACGGCAGTCTGTTCGCGGTGGCACAGGTGGTCACGCCAACTGAGTTGTCGGAAGAAGAGACCCGGCATTGGCAGGCTCTCGCGACGAATTCCTCGTTCAAGCCGCGTTGAGACCTGAGTTCTGAAAGCTGAGACCTCAGGGTTTCCACTGGCGCGTGACCACGCGGTCGATCGCTCCTTGGATCCGCAACGAAGGCCCGCCCTTGCCGCTTTCCTTGGTCACCGTCTGCACGGTCTCGAGCTCTTCCCGGAGGATCAGCGGATGGATCAGCGAACACCAGATCCTACCGGATTTGATGGTCATCTCGCGGTCGCTTGCTTCTCCGCCGAGACTCACGTTGCCCTTCAAGGTCACATCCCCTTCCACCGCGAAGCGGCCGCAGGGATGCCCTTCGAGCGCCTCGGCGGCCTCGTAGGTCAAAGTGATCGTGCCACTGCTCCGGCCCGGGAAAAGCAACTCCATGGATGCCCCGTCCAGCACGAACTTGTCGCCCCCGATCCACCGGCGGGTCGAAGAGAACCACTGGGTCCGCGCCAACACCCCTTCGGCCACCAGCAAGTCCGGCAGGGCCGGCAGCAGGCTCCGTTCCAGCAGCAGGTTGCCGAATTCGACCGGCCCCTTGCTTGCCGGACTTTGCCAGCCCTTGGGGCCGTGTTCGAAAACGATCCGGGTCCCGGCGGCGCCCCCGCCCATGGCCGGCATGGTTTTTTTCGGCGGTGCCGCCGCCCCTGCTTTCTCCTCACCCTTGGGGAGTTCGAGGACTTCGCCGGACTTCTCGATCGCCAGCGTCACCCGTTGGCTTTGGCGGTCGATCGATCCCACCAGTTCCCAGCTTCCGGTGTAGGTGGTCGCCTCATGACCGAGTTCCGACTTCGAGACGATCCGCACATTCTTGAATTTCGTGAGTTCGGAGACCCGCACCTTGAGTTGGGAAGGGAAGCTCAGGTCGCGGCGAAAGCGCACGCCCTCGGCCGCGGAGTCGACCTGGGGAGAATAGGTGGGTGCTACCTCCCCACCGGGAGAGGCCGGCGCGTCGGGGTCGGTGACGCCACCCATTTTCACCCGCGCGGCTTCCACCGCCTGCTTCGCCTTGTCGCACGACGCGAGGCCGGCAAACAACAGGGGCAAAGCAATTGCTAAAGGTTTCATGAACATCAACTAGCACGAACGAGCCGGTCTGGCGATAGCAAGCTGACAAGAAGTTCAAACTCCTCAGGGTTCGTTCCCGGCACGGCAGCGGAGTCCCTGATCCATCTCCAACGCCGGAGCGTCCTCCCGGCTCACGCCGACCACCTGGGCGGGCACCCCGGCCACCGTGGTATGCGGCGGGACGTCGTTGAGGACCACGCTGCCGGCTCCGACCTTCGCCCCGGTCCCGATTTCCACCCGTCCGAGGACCTTCGCCCCGGCACCCAACAGCACGCCGGAGCGGACGATCGGGTGGCGGTCGCCGGTCTGCTTGCCGCTTCCCCCCAGCGTCACTTCGTGGAGAATCGACACGTTGTCCTCGATGATCGCGGTTTCGCCGACCACGAAACTCGTCGCGTGGTCGAGCAGGATGCCGCAACCGATCCGCGCCGCAGGATGGATATCGACCGCGAAGACCTCGCTGGCCAGGCTTTGAAAATAGAGGGCAAGTTCCTTGCGACCATGGGTCCACAGGTGATGCGACACGCGGTAGGTGGAGATCGCCATGAAGCCCTTGAAAAACAACAGCGGTTGCAAGGGGGAATCACAGGCCGCGTCCCGTTCGACGATCGCGCAAAGATCGCTCGCCGCGCTCAGGACCAGATGATCCTCGCCTTGGAAGATGCCTGCCAGCAGCGGGGTCAGCTCGTCGCGCGTCATGTCCTCGCGGGCCAGCTTGCGGGCCAGCCGAACGCCGAGTGCGGCCCCGAGGCAGGGTTGGTGCAACACGACGTCCTCCAGCAGCGATCTCAACTGCGGTTCGGTCGCGGCGACCCGGCCGGCCTCGTCGCGGATCCTTTGCCATAGCCCCGCCACGTCGTTCTCCCGCGGCTGACAAAGGCGAACATCCTTCGCGCTTCCTCCCGCTTCGCCCTTGTGCTGCTTTGCCTCCATGCGGATTTCCCAGAAACTCGATTACGCCTGCCGTGCGATGGCCCAGTTGGCCAAGCGGCATGACGGGCGAACGATTACACGCCTCGACGAGTTGGCGCAACGGGAAGCCGTGTCCGCGAATTTCCTCGTACAGATCCTCAACGACTTGCGTCGCGCCGGATTGGTGGAAAGCCGCCGCGGCAAGAGCGGCGGCTACCTTTTGGCGCGCAAGGCCGACTCGATCACCCTGCGCGAGATCGTCGATGCGGTGGAGCCCTCGCTCCTCTCGTTCTCCACCCGCACCGAAGGCGACAGCGGGGCTTCGGTCCGCGCCGCGTGGGAAAGCGTGGCCCTGGAACTGCGCGATCATCTCGAACGCATCACCCTCGGAAAACTGGCCGAGCGCGGGGACGCCCCGATGTTTTACATCTGAGGTCCGAGGTCGCGGGTCCAAAAGACCAACTCGTTCCGGACGTCGGCCTCCGGCGAGTCGATCTGCCGCCAGCCCAGGCGGGCTCGCAGGCCGGCTTGCTTCCGGTAGCCGCGCTTGTTCCAGAAAACATCGTGGGACCGGTAGTCCGCCGGCCGCAGCGGATGGTCGACCGGGCGCTCTACCGCGCAAAAGCAAGCGTGCCGGTAATGAAGGCTTCCAGCATGCGCTTCCCGCTCGTCGAAAAAGCGGTGACCGATCCCGCGCCCGCGCCATTCGGGATCCAGCACCGATTCGCCGAAGTAGAACCAGTCGCCGATGATTCCTCCTGCGTCCTCGAACGGCGCGCGGAATGCCGGGTCGGCGAAGGCCAGCGGCATGCCGGTCGACACCCCCACCACCCTGCCTGCCACTTCCGCGAGGACCATCACGCTGCCCTCGCACTCCGCGTAGCCGCGCAGGTATTCGCGCTCGGCGGCCTCGTCACCCGCATAGAGGTAAGGGAACTCGCGGAACACCGAAATCCGTAGCCGCGCCGCGTCGTCCAGGTGGTCGATCACCCGCGCGCCCGTGCATCTTCGAACCACCAGCTCCATGCCTCATCGTGGACCGGTTCGCCGACGCGTGCCAAGCTCCAGGGTCGCCCTACTCCCCCGCCCGCTCTGCCGGAGTGACGGAAAAAGTCAGTTCTTCGTCCCCCCGCTGGATCCGGAGCAAGGTCGGCGCGCCGGGACAGAGAAAATAAAAGGCGTTCACGGCATCGGCATATTCCTCCAGCCGGCGGGAATCCACCTGCAACAGGAGATCCCCGGCCTTCATCCCCGCCCGTGCGGAAGGCGAGCCAGCATCGACTGCGGTGACCCGTGGCGCGGCCGCCGCCGGCTGGAGCCGGACGCCGATCCAACCCTTCGCCACCCGGCCGCTTTCCTGCACGCCTTCCACCACCCGCCGCACCACCTCCACTGGCAGCGCGTATCCCGTTTGGGGACCCGTGGTCTCATGGGCCACCGCCATCACCGCTCCCGCTTCGTTGACCAAGGCCGTGCCCGGTGGCGGCGGCTCCCCGGCGTAGTCGACCGTGAGCAAAAACAGCGGAAGAATCTTGTCGCCGACCCGCTTGCACCACCCGGTGATGCTTCCCCGACCCGCGGCCCCGTGCCGGAAATTCATCCCCTTGGCCACCGGCGCCGCGGTCAACAACGGCAACGCCTGGGCCGGAGCCCCGGCAATCCGAAACACCACTAGACGCGACACCGGATCGACAAATACTTCCGCCGGCAACACCCGGCCGGCCAGTTTCAAGCGGCCGCTCGCGGCATCCATTCCCGACGATGCCACTGCCACCAGATGTCGTCCGTCCCCGACCGCAAACATCGCGGAATCGACCTGCCGCGCCCGATCCGTGAACGTAGCCGACCAAGAAGCGTCCTGACCCGCCGCAGGCGTGATCAACCACAATGTCGCGACCAGTGCCGCCAGACACCGCCAAGGAAAGCACTTCATCCGGATAGAATCCGTCAGAACTCCTGCTCACCGGTGCTGCCCTGGGCCGAAGGCCTCAGATCCAGCGCACCCAGTTGCTCCACAACGGGAGGCACGACCTTCACCTCATGAACCACCGGAGTCGGTGCGGCGGACTGCCGTAATTCGGGATCCTTCGGAGCGAGAACCCAAAACGCCGCCACGGCCAGGTAGGCCAAGCCCCCGCCGTAGGCCCACTTGGAGGCCCCGAGACTGGAAATCCATTCGGAAGCCTGCTTCCACCATCCGGCGGGTCCGCGCTTCAACGCTTCCTCGGCCCGGCGCCGCTGGTGAAACTCGCGCAGGAATTCATCGAAATACCCTTCCTCAGGACGCTCGTGACGCTTAAGGGCGAGAAGGGATCCGATTTCTTCAACGGTCGATTTCACGGCAATTGATGTTTTGAAAGTATAAAATATTTAGTCTCCCGCAAGAAAATTTTTAGATTTCTCACTCCCAATAGTCCTGCAGTTTCGATTGCAGGTGGAGGTGGGCGTAATGCAGACGCGAGCGAACCGTCCCCTCGGAGGTCTTGAGGATTCGCGCGATTTCGGCATGGGGGATGCCCTGGATGTCAAACATGGTCACCACGGTTCTGTGGGCTTCTGACAGG
>CAMCYK010000286.1 GCA_945883695.1 Akkermansia muciniphila
CATCACGTTCTTGCCGAGGCAGGGGACCTCCACCCGGTTGGCCACCGGATCGCAGATCAGGCCGATCATGCTCTGCATCGCCATCGAGGCCGCCGCGACCGCCTGGTTGAGGGGTCCGCCGGCCAGCGTGACCAGGGCCGCCGCCGCCATGCTGGCCGCCGAGCCGCCCTCGGCCTGGCAGCCGCCGACTTCCGCGGCGAAGGTCCAGCGGGTGGCGATGAACACACCGATCAACCCGCTGGCGAGCAAGGCCCGGGCCATCGCCTCCTCGTCGAGGCCCATGCTTTCAGCCATCGCGACCACCGCGCCCGGCAAGGCCGCGCAGGCACCGGCGGTCGGGGCGGCGACGATCACCCCCATCGAGCTCTTCACCTCCATCAGCGCGGTCACGTAGAGGATGATCCGGTTCAAGGCCCCGCCATCGAGCAGGCGGCCGGCTTTCATGAGTTCGTCGAAACGCCCGCACTGGTGGCCGAGCACCCGGTCGTCGTATTCGGTGCCGGCGATGCCTTCGGCGATCGAGCGGCGGACGATGCGGACGATCTCGACCATCTTGGCGACCACCTCGGCCTCGCTCAGCCCGCCGCGCGCGCATTCGTACTGGACGGCGAGCTGCCACAGCGGCGTGCCGCGGCCGGCATCGTGCGCCAGCATTTCCGCGCAGGAGCCGAAGGGCACGGTGGTGTCCTTGCGCGACATCACCGGCAGCACCGGATGCAGCCGCCGCGTGGCGACGATGCCGGGAATCTCCGCGAGGACTTCAGCGGGCACGAAACGGTCGGCCTTCACCTCGACCAGCTGGCGGCCGCCGGCCTCGTGCAGCAGGATCGCATCGGCGGTGATCCGGTTCCCGAGCGCCGCGACGACCGCGTTCCCCTGCCCTTTCACCCACAGCAGCGTTTCGAAGCAATCGCCGAACATCGAAAGCGCGAAGCCGTCGAGGTCGATCACCTCCATCATCCCGCCGCCGGTGGAAATCGCGCGCAGGGTGTGGGTTTCGGCCGGGCTGTGAAGGGTCAGCCGGTAGGTGTTCGGGTGCGGGTCGCCGGCATCGACCGTCTCGATCGCGATCCGCACGCCGGTGTCGCGCAGGGCCTGCGGCGAGCCGGGCAGGCGTTCGTCGGCCGCGTCCCAGCCCATCAGCCCGCCGAACAGGCCCATGTCGGAGCCCTGGGTGTCGTGGGTGTTGGGCAGCGAGCCGTTGACGTCGAACTCGACCAGCACGTCGCGGAAGTCGCTGTCCATCAGGTCGCGCGCCAGCCGGCCGATCCGCAGGGCGGCCGCGCAATGCGAGCTGGAAGGGCCGCGCATCACGGGGCCGATCACGTCGTTGAAGATGCTGACTTTCATGGGAGTGGTGGATGGGTGGCGGGGCGGACGCCGCCCGGTGAGGGGGATCCGGCCCGGCGTGAGTTTCCTGAGGGGACTTGACCACTTTCTCGCTCCAAGTCGACGGTGAAATGGGGTCGGCGGAGTTTGAGCGACCTGCGGTCGCTCGAGGCAGGGACGACGCGCCCTCGCTCGTCCGCGAGGCCACGGGTGGGTGGTTTGGTTCGTTGGGATGAAGCGGGACGTCGGGGACCGTGCCCTCCTTCGCCGAGCCTACGGAGGGCAGGCCGGTCGGCCGAGGGCGTCCGAGCCTACCCATGCAGGGCCACGGGAGGGTGGTTTCGCTCGTTGGGATGAAGCGGGACGTCGGGGACCGTGCTGCCGGTCTGAAGACCAGCGCTCCCGGTGAGAAACAAGAATCCCCCTGTGGCGCGAGCCACAGGGGGATTCTCTGCATGCAACTCAAAAAGTGATCTCCGCGCCGCCGAAGATCATCCGCGGGGCATTCGCCCGCGGGCCTTCGGGGATGCGGCTGACGATCGCCTGTTCGTCGAACAGGTTCTGCACGCCGCCCAGCAGCCGCACGTTCTCCGTCAGCTGGTAGTGGCCGGTCAGGTCGAACTGCAGCAGCGCCTGGATCTTGCCGTCGCGGATCGTCGCGACGCCCTCGTTCGCCGGGGTGCCGGCGATGTCGACCCGCGGGGTGCCGTTCCAACCGGTCCCCCAGGTGCTGCCGCTGTAGCTCAGGTCGAGGTTCACGGCCCACTTTTCCCCGCGCAGGCCGATCCCCGCCGCGAGCTTCCACTCGGGAACGTAGGGGATCTCGTTGCCATCGCGGCCGCCGGCATAGACGGCGTCGCCGCCGCCCGCCACCGAGGCGCTGGTGTTCTTGAACTCGGCGCTGGTCCAGGTGGCGCTGACATACATCGGCAGGCCGAGCGACCAGCCGGCCGCCTGGCCGGCATCGTATTCGACCAGCGACTCGAATCCGTAAACGTCCGCCTCGCCGGCATTCTGGCTCGGCGCGGTGAAGCCGAAACCGGCGTCGGTCGAGATCAGCTGGTCGAAGTCGGTGAAGAAGCCGACGAGTTCCGCGTTGAAGGCCTCCTTGCGATGGCGGTAACCGAGCTCGTAGCCGAGGCTTTCCTCGTTCTCGGTGCCGGCCGTCAAGTACGACTGCGGGCTGGGCGAGGCGACGCCGCGGTAGATGCCGCCGAACAACGAGTTGTGGTCATCGAACTCGTAGTTCGCGCCGATGCCGCCGCTGAACAGGTTCTCGTTGCCGGCGAACTGGCGGCTCGCGCCGTTGGTGTAGTCGAGTTCCAGGAACTCGTAGCGGACGCCGGGGCGCAGGGTGAGTTGCCCGACCTTGATCTCGTCCTCGGCGTAGAGCGCGGTGGCGAAGGTCTCGTTGATCCCGTTGTTGGCGATCGCGCCGGGTTGGCCGGGATTGAGGGTGAAGTTGCCATTGCCGACGCCGGTGTAGGTCGTGCGCTGCTGCTGGCCATCGACCCGGTCGTAGTGGAAGCGCGCGCCGAGCGCCAGGTCGTGCTCGAGCCGGCCGGTGGCGAAGCGGACGTTCGCCTGGTTCTGCCAGCCGTAGGCCTGGTGGTCGCGGAGGTTGGCGGTGCTGCGGATCGTCCCGGCGGCGCTGCCGTTGAGGACGTTGACCAAGGCCGGATTGAGCAATGCCTGGTGGAGCGCGGTGCCGCCGACCTGGTCGAGCTTGTCCCAGTTGCGCTTGAACTCGTTGAAATAGACGGCCGACTCGATCCGCAGCGCGTCGGACGGCTCGGCGATCCATTTCAGGTAGCTGCGCCACTGGCTGGACTCGAACTGGTCGAACTTGGTCGCGGCGTAGCGGCGGTCCGGCGTGGCGCGGACGTCGAACTCGGTGAGGCCGGTGTAAGTCTCGTTGGCATCGAAGTCGGTGTAGCCGGCTTTCACCTCGATCCGCTGCTTGAGCGCGGTGTTGGGCACCCAGAAGAATTTCAGCATCGGCTCGATCAGGTCGAAGCCGCTGTCGCCGCCGAAGTCGATCTCGCGGTAGCCGTCGCTGGTCTGCGAGTGGAGTTCGAGCAGGTAGCCGAAGGTCCCGGCGTCGGTCGCCACGGTGTCGCCGTACCAGGTGTGGTTGAAGAAGGTGTTCTCGCGGCCGTAGGTGGTGCGCGAGTAGAAGCGGTTCTCATCCGGAATTTCGGTCGAGAGGAAGTTGATCACGCCGCCGGTGGTCTGCGGGCCGTAGCGGACCTGCGAGGAGCCTTTCAGCACCTCGATCCCCGACATGCGCGCCGGTTTCGGCGAATAGTAGGCGGCGGGCGCCGAATAGGGCGAGGGGGCGGTCAGGATGCCGTCCTCCATCACCGTCACCTTTTCGCTGCGGGTGCCGTCGGCCCCGCGGAGCGAGACATTGGGGAAATTGCCGAAGCCGTCTTCCTCGCGGACATAGACACCGGGGACCTTGGCGAGGATCTGGGCCAGGTTGGTGTAGCCGCGCTCGCGGAATTCCTCGGCCGCCACGAAGGCGGCGGAGCCGGGCAGGGTCCACACCGCCTCGGCGCTGCCAACCACGGTCATCGCCTCGAGGGTGTCGACATCGCGCGCGGCATCCTGGGCTTGGGCGGCGGTAGTGACCGCCATCAGCGCGGCGCAGGCCGCGAGTTCCATTCTGCGGTTGATTCGGTTCATGAGCGGAGGCTTGGGAAAATATTTGTTATTGAGATTCAGTCTCAACAAATGGAGATTGGCAGGGAGTCGGAAGAGCGGTCAAACGAAAAATCACGCGTGCGGGTTTTCCTCTGAATGGATCGGGCATTTTGCCGTCCACCTACCACGCCATGAAGACTCCATTCCTCCCCGTCCTCGCCCTGTCGGTCCTCGCCGTCTCGCTTCCCGTCTCGGCCCAGCAGCCGCGGGTTGTCCCCGTTGCGCCACAACAAGTGCCACGGTCGAATCCGCAGGTCGGCCAGCCGCCCTTTCAACGGCCCGGCCAACCGCCGCTGCAAGCGACCGGCGAGCTCCCCCACAACGTCAAGCTGACCCTTGAAGGCTCCTTGTTCGGAACCATTCCAACCGACTTCTCGATCACCACTGGCGGCACGAGCATCGAGACCAACCTGCCGCTGGATGGAGAGGGCCCCGCGCCCGCGCCGCTCATCGGGACACTCCAGGCCGAGCTGACCCCTGGCGAACCTTGGCAGGTGCAAGTCAGCCTCATCGCTCGGGTGCCGATTTCCCGGGGAAACAATATCGAATATACCGACTTCCGCCTGAGCACCACCGTCCGCATCGCCCCCGGCAAGAAGGTGGTGCTGTGGCAGAAGGGCGACCAAAAGCTGACGCTCGGGATGGAGAAGGTGGAGGAGTGAGGACAGCAAGTCGGGCATTGCAAAATTTTCCCATAAGGGATGACATGTCTCCCGGCACGGATCTCGTATCCTTGCCCGCAACCCCATCCCCACTCCCATGCGCCCCATCGCCGTCTTGTTGGCGGGCCTTCTCGTCCACGGTGCCACCGCCGCACCCCGTCTCCACGTCTCGACGGAGTCCCTGACTCCGGAAAGCACGATCGAACTCGTTCTCGACCACGCCGTCGCCGGCGCGGACCGGATCGGCAAGGAAGCCAAAACCCCGTGGCTGGACATCCAGCCCGCGTGGAAGGGGACCCTGTTCTGGAAGGAAGCCAACGTCCTCGAGTTCCGCCCCGCGGGCCCGCCCGCCCTGGGCACGACCTATGTCTTCAAGCTGACCGGCAAGCACGCCCATCTCGACGGCTCGCCGATTCCCACCGGAGAGATCGCGAAGGTCGCGAGCCTGCCGTTCCAGATCGACTACGCCACCCTGCTCGAGCGCTACGAGGACGACTGGAGCCCGCGCAGCGCGGCCTATTTCCTGCGCTTCAACGGCGACGTCTCGCCGGAGAAAGCCGCGCCCTTCCTGTTCTACGAAGCCGACGGCGGCCAGCGCGTCGCCGCCCGGACCGAGCGCGCGACCTTCGGCCGCCTCAAGCAGCCCGGCTACCTCGGCGCCTCGTGGAGCGAACGCTTCGCGCGCCGCGGCCAGCCCGCGCCGCCGCAGCCGGATCTCACCCCCGGCCTGGAATTGCCGAACGGCCTGATCGTCTCGCCGCTCCAGCCGCTGCCGGCCGGCAAGAACTGGCGGCTGTCGATGCTCAACGGCCTGCCCGACGCCAGCGGCAAGGCGAAGTTCGCCACCGACTCGACCCGCCACATCGGCGACATCGACCCGCTGAGGATCGAAAGCCTGGTCGCCCGGGTCAGCGCCGACTCGCCGCGCCGGATCGTCGCCGATTTCAACGCCAAGCTGCCCGCCGATCTCCCCGCCTCAATGGTGAAGGTCGAGCCGGAGCCGAAGGACTTCCGGGTCGAGGTGCGCAACGATGAAATCCACGTGCTCGGGGATTTCTCCGGCGAAGCGCAGTGGAACGTCACGCTGGACGGCGCCATCGCCTCGAAGGACGGCCGCGCGCTCGGCGCGCCGGTTACCAAAATGCTGGTCTTCCTGCCGCTGCCGGCCGAACTCGCGATCGCCAGCCAGGATGAAAGCCAGCTCGCCTCCGGCAACCGCCAGTACCGGATCCAGACGGTCAACCTCGACCGCGTCAAAATCCGCGTGAAGCGGCTCGACGGCCCGCAGTTGATCCGCGCCCAGCAGGGCTACCGCCACTACACCGGCGTCGGCCCCGACGGCAAGGACCTCACCCCGACCCACCTCCTGCCTTACGAAATGATGGGCGGCGAGACGGTCGCCGACTTCGAGATCGCCTTCGACAACCCGCTCGATACCACCCAGCCGCTGATCCTGCACTGGGACAAGGTCCTCGCCGGCGACCCCAAGCCCTACACGCTCGGCTTCCCGAAGGAAGCACCCGCGCCCGCACCCGCCGCCCAACCCGGGGCCTCCTTCTTCCTCGAAATCGCCGGCACCCCGAAGCCCGGCACCAAGGTGGACACCGAGGACAATCCGAACGAGGAACCCCAGGCCCCGAAATTCCCGGTCGCCCAAGCGCTGGTCCAGCTCACCGACATCGGACTGGCCTGGAAAGTCATCGACGGCGAGGCCCGCGTGTTCGCCTTCTCCTGCCTGACCGGCAAACCGCTCGCCGGCGTCGAACTCGCGACCTTCGGTGAAGACGCGAAGGCCTTGCAGCAGGCGATGACCGGCCCCGACGGAATGGCGAACCTGCCGCGCGAA
>CAMCYK010000287.1 GCA_945883695.1 Akkermansia muciniphila
CCGCCCGCGAGTCGATCGCCGTCGCCGAAGCCCGCCGCCTGGAAATCCCGATCGTCGCGATCGTCGACACCAACGCCGACCCGGCCGTCATCAACTACCCGATCCCCGGCAACGACGACGCCGTCCGCGCCATCCGCATCATCCTCCAAAACCTGGTCGACGCGATCGTCGCCGGCAAGAAGGGCTGATCCGCTTCCGCTTCCCGGCTGCGGTTCCTTCCGGGGGTCCGCAGCCTCTTTTTTCCCAAGACTCCCAACTTTTCCTGAAAATGATCACCGCTTCCCTCGTCAACGAACTCCGCAAGAAGACCAGCGTCGGCATGATGGAGTGCAAAAAGGCGCTCACCGAAACCAACGGCGACATCGAGGCCGCCGTGATTTATCTCCGCGAGCGCGGGATGATGAAGGCCGCCGCGAAAGCCGATCGCGAGGCCACCGAAGGCATCATCGCCGCCCGCCTGTCCGCCGACGGCAAGTCCGGCATCCTGATCGAGGTGAACTGCGAGACCGACTTCGTGTCCCGCAACGACAGCTACGTGAAGTTCGTCGACCAGATCGCCGACACCCTCGCCGCCTCGTCCGCCAAGAACCTCGAGGAAGCCCTCGCCGAGCAGATCGACGGCCTCGCCGTGGAAGACTTCGTCAAGGCCAAGACGCTGGAACTCGGCGAGAACATCCGCCTCCGCAAGTTCGAGCGCTTCGACCTCCAGGACGGCGGCGCCATCGCCCAGTACATCCACATGGGTGGCAAGGTCGGCGTGCTGCTCGAAGTCGGCGCCGCCTCCGGCGAGACCGCCGCCAAGGAAGGCTTCCGCGACCTGGTCAAGGACATCACCCTCCACATCGCGGCCCAGGCACCGAAGGGTTTGTCCCGCGACGACATCGCACCCGAACTGGTCGAAGCCGAGAAGGACATCTTCCGCGTCCAGCTTGCCAACGACGGCAAGCCGGCCGAGATGATCGAGAAAATCATTCTCGGCAAGCTGGGCAAGTTCTTCGCCGAGAGCTGCCTCCTCGAACAGGCTTTCGTGAAGGACCCCGAGTCCACCATCAAAAAGCTCGTCGAGCAGGCCGGCAAGGACCTGGGCGACACTCTCGTGGTGCGCCGCTTCACCCGCTTCGGCCTCGGCGAATAATCTCCGGCTGACAACTGGATTCACCCGAATCCCTCCCCTCTACCCACGCCCGTCTCCGGTTTCTCCGGAGCCGGGCGTTTTTTATCACTCCTCCACCAGCGAGGCGATCCGACCCCGCTTCTCCAGGCGCCGCTTCCAGATCAAGGCGGGCCCGCGGAGCAGCTTCAGTCGCGACGGCTTCATCCGGCTGATCGCGCGGATCATCTTCGCCGGATTCTCCACCACGACCTTCGGCCCGCGCGAACGGCGGCGCTTCTTGCGCTTCTTCTTCTTCGCGGACTTGGCCGCCGGCTTGGCCGCGGGTGCCGGCGCGGCAGCCCCCTGCGGCGCGCGACGGCGCGGCAGCACCAGGGTATCGTCCGCGAACAACAGGATGTGCCCTTGGGTCAGCAGCCAGAACAAGTCCGCCAGCCACTCGTTGCCCGGCTCGGTCTGACCTTCCGGCAGGATGCCCTGCCAGAGGTCGGCGAGCTTCTTGTTCGGATTCGCTTCCAGCCACTCGACGATCGCCGCCGGCCGTTCCGCGAGGATCGCGTCGGTCATCAACGGATGCGGCCGGGCCGGACCGGTGAACAACTTGCCCTCGCGCTTGAAGACCGAGAGGTGCTCGTTTTCCAACAGACGGCAAATCGTCGGGATCAGGATCGCCGGATGCTTGCGGGCGTGGGACCCGGCGATCCGGACGCAGGCCAGCAGCCCGCTGGAAAGATTGCGCGCCGGAATGCCGCCGGAAATTTCGGTACCGCGGACCTCCTCATAGAATTCGGCAAAGCGCTGCGTCGCGAAATCGCGCTCGATATCGCCGCGGTCGAAGCTCCATCCGGTGTCATCCTTCGGGGCCGCGACCTGCTCCTCCCCGGCCGCCGCTTCGGTGGCTTCGGTGGCTTCGGTGCTTTCCGCGGCGGCCGTGGCTTCATCGGAAATCGCTTCGGCTCCCTCCCCGTCCGGCACGGGCTCCGCCGGCGCGGCCGGCGCGGGTTCCGGCACCGCCGTGATCGCGGCGGCCCGTCGCAAGCGCCAGCGGACGCGCTTGCGCATCGTGTCGAGCCACGCGTTCACCGCCTCCTCGCCGCGCTCGGTGCGGACGCGCGAGGCGTAGAACTCGAAGGCCATGTGCGAAAACTGCTCGCGGTGAATGCGCCGCAAGGTGGTCTGATAGGCGTGGAAGTTCGGCGGCCCCAACCACTCGCCGCTCATCCCGCAGCGGGCGACCACCTGGAAATTCCCGGCCGGCGGATCGGTCTCTATCTCTTCCGACTCATACATCTCGCCAGCCAGCGGCGACTGCCAGAAGTGGGCGATCGCTTCCTCCCGGGTCAGCCACAGCGATTGGTCCTTGCGGCTCTTGAAGAGCGGTGCCGCCCGGTCGGCCAACTCGAAGCGCAGCTGATAGCGCTCGCGCCCGGCGAGCAGGATCTGCGCGACATCGTAAAGCGAATAAACCCGGGCGAGATGATGGATCTCGCGAACCACCAGGTGGACGGCCTCCGTCGCCGGCACGATGGTCACGCGCACCCCGTCCGCCGGCTGCGGCAGTTCGCGCGGTCCGGCATCCCGCCGGTCCCCGCCGCCAAAGCGCCGGTCACCACCGCCACCACCACCGCCACCGCCACCGCCACCACCGCCGCGCTGCGGGCGGAATTCACCGCGACCCGCACCGCCGCCACCGCCGCCACCGCCGCCACCACCGCCACCACCGCCACCACCGCCACCACCGCCACCACCGCCAGCTCCCCGAGGGTCACGGCGGTCGTCCCGACGGTCGTCGCGACGCGGTTCCCGCCGGTCGTCCCGACGGCCCCGGTCGTCGTGATCCCGACGCTCGCGGGGAGCCTCGTCATCACGGGTTTGCGGTAGTTTTTTCGCCGGTGCATCGCTCCGGGCCCAAGATGGGCCCAGCTCGAATGCGGACAGCAGGCGCTTGGCCAGCTCATCGGAGGGATCGCTCACGCGTCGAGACTATCGGGCCGTTGCAAAATGACAAACCCGCCTTGCGACAATTTGCAGGGACATTTCCAAGCCCCTGCTCGCCGTCCCGAACCCGGCTTTTTTTGTAAGCGGAATGTAAAAGCGCGCGCCAGCAAGCGGAGCGTGATGGTTGACTGGAAACCGGACACCGCCCGATGGAGCGACGATTCCAACCCACCGCATCATGAGTGCCTCCTGGAAACTTGCCCGTCTCGATCTCGCGACCCTCTGCGCCGCCACCCTCGCCGCCACCCTGAGCGCAGGGGCTCATCCGGCTCACGATGACGACCAGTCGGAGCTCATGACCATCGCCGCTCCCGGCACGCCGGCGGAAGAGCCCGCGAACTCGGTGAAAATCACCGTTGCAGGTGACTTCAGGCGGATCCAATCGAACGGCTGGCCCGACCATGCGCCCGGTGAATTTCCGCGGCGGGGAAATCCCAACACGCCATCCCCGCAGAACTACTCCTTCCGCGTCCCGCTCAAACCCGTGGCGGCGGAATCCCCCCAACGCCGCGGCGGCTGGTGGTGGGGCGTCGCGCTCAATGGCGTGCCTTTCGAACCCGGCACCGGCGAGACATGGAACAACGACCCGCGCTCCGGCTGGCGCTATGAGGCCGCCACCGGCTTCCTCAACCTCGGGCTCGACGAGCACAACGCCCACGTCCAGCCGAACGGCTCGTATCACTATCACGCGCTGCCGACCGGCCTGGTCGAGGGACTCGGCGGCGATGGCAAGAAGATGCTGCTCATCGGCTGGGCCGCGGACGGGTTCCCCGTTTATACCGGCATGGCCCATGCCGATGCCAAGGACGCGAAAAGCGAGCTGCGCGGGATGAAGTCGGGCTACCGGCTCAAGACGGGCCCGCGACCGGAGGAGGAAGACGGTCCCGGCGGAAATCATGACGGGCGTTTCAGCCAGGACTTCGAGTTCCTCAAAGGCCTCGGCGATCTCGACGAGTGCAACGGCCGCAGCGGAGTGACCCCCGAGTTCCCGGAAGGCACCTATTACTACTGCGTCGGCGCGGAGTTCCCCTTCGTCGGCCGCATGTGGCGCGGGACCCCCGATGAAAGCTTCAACAAAGGCGACCGGCCGCCGGGTGGACAGGGTCGGCCCGCTCCGACGGGCGGAGCACCGCGCGGGATCCTCGAAGACGGCCCCGGCAATGGTGCAGGCCCAAGACCCGGCCGCGGGCCGATGCCCGTGATCGACGCGCTCGACTTGAACCAGGACCGCATCATCGACGCCGCCGAGCTCGCCAAGGCGACCGAGAGCCTCAAGAAGCTCGACAAGAACGGCGATGGCCAGCTGGGTGCCGACGAATTCCGCCCCGCGCCCGGCCGGAGCACGGGGCGGCCACCCGAGTAGCCGCCGGGCGGGACTCAGCCCGCGCCTAACAGATCGAGGATTCGCGCCGTCGCGCCGTCGTGCTGCTGCAGCACCGCGGCAGCCGCGTCACAGGCCGCCTCACGACGCGCGGGATCTCCCGACAACTCCCGCAAGCCCCGCGACAAGCCGGCTTCATCTACAAAGCGGATCGCTCCCCCGCGCGCCACCAGCGAACGGGCGAGCGGCTCGAAATTCTCCATGTGCGGGCCGAACAGCAGCGGCCGCCGCACGAGGATCGCCTCGGCCGGATTCTGGCCGCCGGTGCCGAGGATCGACTTGCCGATGACCACCACCGTGGCGTGCGCCGTCCAGTCGCGGAGCTCGCCGGTACTGTCGATCACCAGACACGCCCTCGCCGGATCGGCCGGCGGATGAAAGGCGGAACGCAGCACCACCTCGAAGCCCTCCTTCTCCAGGTCCGCCTTGACCTCGGCACGGCGCTCGGCATGGCGCGGGACGACGGCGAACAAGGCGCCGCTCTCCCGCACCACCTTGCCGATCCACGCCTCCTCGCCGGCATGGGTGCTGGCAGCCAGCACCACCGGACGACCCGCGCCAAAGCTCTCTAACATCCCGGCAAATTCCGCGCGCTGCGCCGGCATTACCGCGGCTCCGGGATCGAACTTCGAACTGCCGGTGACCGTGATCTTCGCGAGTGCCACGCCCATCGCTTCCCAGCGCGCGAGGTCCGCGGTCTCTTGCGCCGCAACCGCGTCAAGCATCCCGAACACCGGCCGGATCACCGCCCCGAGCTTGCGGTAGCGGCGCTCCGATCGCGGCGAGAGGCGGGCATTGACCAGCCGCACCGGCACCCCGCGGCGGCGGCAGCCCAGCAGCAGGTGCGGCCACGCCTCGCCCTCGACCAGCACGATCTGCGACGGCTCGAAGCGTCCGAGGTAGCGCTTCACGCAGATCGCGAAATCGACCGGCGCGTAGGTCACCCGCACCCCGGGCAGCGCGGCATCCACCCCCACCGCGTGGCCGGTGGCGGTGCCGGTCGCCAGCACGAAGCGCTTGCCCGGCTCGCGGGCTTGCCAGGCGCGGATCAGCTTCACCGCGATCATCGTCTCGCCGACGCTCACCGCGTGGAGGTGGACCGCGCCGCAGGGCTCGTCTTCGAGGTCCGGCAGGTAGATCGAGAAGCGCTCGCGCAAGCCGCTGCCGAAGCCGCCGCGCCGTCCCATCCGGATCAGCCAGCCCGGCAGCGAGAGCAGCAGGAAGACCGGGAGCAACACTCGGTAGAGCCCGAGGACCAGCGGGAAAAGCATCGCCGGCACGCTAGGAAGGCTCCGCCGCGGCGTAAAGCAGGATGGCGCTGCTGCCATACTCGCGGCGGTCCGCCAACCGCCAACCCGCGGCCACCGGACTGCGCGTCGAAGCCGAACACTCGGCGATCAGCAGCCCGTCGCCGGCCAGCCGCTCTAACAATTCCGGCCGGGCCATCAGTTCCTTCAAGTGGTCGCGCTCGCCGGGATGCTTCGCGTAGGGCGGATCGGCGAAGATCAGGTCGTAGCGCCCGCTGTCGCGGGCGAGCCACGCGTGGACATCGGCCCGCACCACCCGCCCGCCCTCGAGCCGTGCCTTGGCCAGATTCTCGCGGATCGCGGCTTCGGCGTTGCGATGCTCGTCCACGAACACGCAGGACGCGGCCCCGCGGCTGAGCGCCTCCAGCCCGATCGCGCCGGAACCGGCGAACAGGTCGAGCGTCGCCGCATCGGCGACCCGCGGGCCGAGGATCGAGAACATCGCCTGCCGCACGAAGTCGGTGGTCGGCCGCGTCACGGCCTTGGGGACCTTGATGGCCAGTCGTCCTGCGGTTCCGGCAATGATGCGCACGGCCGTTTCATGCCAAGCCGCGGCCGCCGCGGCAATCCTTCCCTGTAGCGGCGCGTCTGCGACCGCCGCACTTTGTAAAAGAAGCCACCCGGGAGGCCCGCCCCACCCCCAAGAACGAACCTGCCCCACCGTCTCGCTCCCTTACAGTCCCC
>CAMCYK010000288.1 GCA_945883695.1 Akkermansia muciniphila
CGCACACCGAGGTCACCGGTCCACCACGCGAGGTGACCGGCAGGCTGGCTGGTCGAGCGCGCGATCTGGACTTTCCGAACTTCCACCGGACTGCCGCTCTCGTCGCGACCGACCATCAGCTTGTCACCGCCAAGCTCCGGGCGGGGGCATCGGGATTGTTGGACTTTGACCCGCTCACCAGCCATTCGATCGGCTTGTTCAGGTCCGCCCCATCGACTCCCTTGCGGGTGTCGCTCAGACCACCCTCGAGGTCGTTGCGCACGAAGTAAGACTTGCCGTCTTCGCGGGTGCTTCGCCACGCGCCGGTCCAGTGCGGATGGCGTAGGCCGGTGCCCAGCAAATCCGCGGAAGCCGAGACACGCTGGTCGGGCCCGAGAACGCGCTGCAACTGGCCGATCGCCTGCATCACGGCCAGGCGGGCATTGGCACGGGCGGTCGCCTGGTCGTCCCCCGCGCGGGATGAGCGGAGTGTCACGGCCGACAACGACAGCATCCCCACTGCCAGCAGGACCAGCAGGATGATCAGGGAAAGAGTGACGACCAATGCGAATCCGGCCCGGGCACGGCGAGCCAAGCCATCACCGATGGAGGGTGACGGCTTCTTGCTGCGGATGCTCGGCGAAGGATTCAGCAGGGATGAAGTTCCACCTTGCCACCCGATTCCACCAATACGATTTCAATGTATTCTTTAGAGACAACTGAACGGTGTTTGGTGGCGTGTGGAGCTGCCGCTTGACTGCCGGCCGTGAAACCAAGCGAAGCTCTCCTTGCCGCTCTCTTCCTGATCCATCCAGCCCGTGCCGATGCCGGAGACCCGCCGCTCCAACACTGGGCATGGTGGGCGGGTGATCAGGGGCCCTTGTTCGATCAGGCTCTGGCTGCCGCGGGGTTGGATCATCCGCGGTTCACGTTCGCCCCGGAGGTGGTGGGCATGTGGTCGGGAGATGCCTTTCGCATCCCCGCGTTCGACCTTTATTTCAAGAATCCTTGGAACTGCAGCCCCTACGCCAGGCAGGCCGCGGCCGACGCGCGCCGCAACGCGCCCGGCATCCAGGAAATGCTGGTCCAGGCCCAAAGCGCCACCGGCATCCGGGTGCTCGACAATTTCTATTCCGGTGCCCTCAAGGTCTATGCCGATGCCGCGGAGAAGGATGGCGGGCAGGCCCTCGCCAACGCGCTTGAAGCGTATAGACAACGCGAACCAGCGGCTCCACAACGCGAAGAACGAAGCGCCGCCCGCCTTCGATGCCGATTTCGCCATCGACACCCCCCTTCGGCCGCGTCCGGATCGCCGGCTCCGGCAACGACAAACATGGCACCGACGGCAAGCACCACCTGCGCACCATCGATCCAGGAGGCAACGGCCGCTACTACGGCGGCGCGGCTTCGTCGGATGCCTCCAACCACGCCGTTTCCGTGATCATCGACGCGGCGGGCGACGATCGCTACCGTGGCGATACCGGCCTTGGGGAAGGCGGCCGCTTCGGCACCGGCATCCATACCGCGCTCGCGGGAAATGACGAATACCGCCTGCTCCACAAGAGCCTCGGATACGGCGGCACGTTCGGCGCGAGCATCGCCGTCAACCTCGGAGGCAACGACCGCTACCTCGCGGATGTGGAGAACATCAGATACTCGTGGTTCGACGACTTCTGCACCCAGCTCGACCTCCCGCTCGGCTTCGGCTTCGGCCGCCGCGCCGACATGAGCGACGGCCATTCATCGGCCGGTGGCCTCGGCATGCTCGTCGATGGTGGCGGCGGTGACGATGTTTACATTTGCAGCGACTCCGCTTTCGGCATCGGCAATCTCAACAGCCTTGCGGTCTGCTGGGACAAGAGCGGCAACGACACTTGGATCGCGCGCTCGAATTCCTTCGGCCAACCCTACATGGAGCGTGAAAAGGCGATCCGGGATTTCCCCGTCAACTGTGTCCTCTTTCTCGACGGCGGCGGCCACGACCGTTACCTCAAGCTGCCGGAGAATGTCGGCGCCTGGAAGCTTGACGCGAGGGCATTGCCGGATCTTGAGCCATGGGAGTTCATCCGGGACGGCGCGAGCAAATCGTGGCGGAGCCATATCCCGATGCCCGACGGCACGGTCATCCAGCCGGGCTCGTCCGGCGCGGCGATCGACAGCGGCGGTTGACCCGATCCGGCGGACCTAGCGGGTCTTGGCTGGCACCGGGCCGATCGTCTCGCCCGCGACGAACTCGGGCATGATCATGCGGGAGGTGTCCGGAAGAGCCTGGCCCCGGATGATCGAGGTCATGAGCTGGCCCGCCGCCTTGCCAAGCTGGGCGCCGTCGTGACGGTAGCGCGTCACCTCTGGAATCGCCGTCGCCAGGAACAAATCGTTGGCCCGCGAGATCACGGCGGCATTGCGCGGAACCGAGAGACCGGCCAGCTGCAGGCAGCCGATCACCGGCCAGACGAAGTTCGGCTGCGCCACGAGGAATGCGGTGGGCGGGTGCTCCCTTTTGAGCAAGCGCTCCATCACACGGCGGATTCCCTGGATACTGGGCTCGTATTTGCCGTCCACCACCTCCGCGCCAGCCGAACCATGCTGGCTGACCGCCTCCCGCAAGCCTCCTGCGCACTTGGCATCCGCCGCGAAATCCGTCGCCGGATAGATCATCGCGATGCGCCGATGGCCCCGGCGCAGGAACTCCAGGCCCGCGTGCCTCCCCAAGGCCGCATTGGCATACTCCACGCAAGGGAGCGTCACACCGGGAAAACGCGATCCCAGCACCATCGCCGGCAGCCCGGAACGGCTGAACCACTCCTGAACCTCCTTGCAGGCCCCCAGCAAGACCCACCCCGCAACCCCCGGCTGATTCGCATAATTCCCCATGGCATCCTCCTTGCTCCGGGTCTTCATATGCGGGCAGTGTTCGAAGCGGTATGATAGACCCACCGCTTCGACTTCGCTGTGAAAATGCTGCAAGGCCGTCTTGGTAATACTGATCAGGTCGCGTTCTGCCAAGACGCACAACACCCGCACTTCATTGCCATGCCAGGGCTTGGACGACTGCGTGCCACGCCGCTTCTTCAAAACCAGTTGGTGTCGTTTCCCGTGCCCGCCGCCACATAGAAGCTTCTGCCGATGCAGCACCTGCAGCGCCTTGCGAAGAGTCGTCCGGCTGACATGGAGCTCGGCGCACAGATCGTGCTCTCCCGGCAGCACTTCGCGCCAGCGGCCTCGCTCGATTCCTTCGCGCAGGATTTCCGTCGTTTCCTCAACCAGAGATCGGCGCTGGGGGATCCTGTTTTTCTCGGGTTCGCTCACGGAACCACCATGCCGATCTCCCGCCGCTTGTCGATATTGTATTCGGAAGATACAATTGGATTCCCGTTGCCATCGAGAGGAGAACGCCAGCAATCTTGAGCGGCGTCCAACCGTTGCATCCATGCCATGACGGGGAGTTTCTTCGCCGCGCTCGCCCTGGTCGCCGCATCGCCCCTGGCAGCGGCACCGGTGCTCCTGAACCATGCGGGATTCCAAGCGGACACGAACCCAAGTCCCTCGGGCCTGTTCGCCTCGGGCGACCAGGAGAGCGTTCCGGGCGTCCTGTCCGGATGGAGTAGCATTGCCACCGACAACACCAGCACGGACAACACCGAGGTGGCCGTCGGATGGGCGAACCTCACGCCGGCGGAGGGCAGCCAGACGTTGTCGCTCATGGCGGGTGCCGCCATTGCCCCGCAAACCTCATTGCCATGGACCAGCCTGAGCCCCGGCGATGTGCTGACATTGACCGTCGCCGCCGGGGATCGCAACACGAGCAGCACCGCCAACCCGCGCTGGGCGGACAATTCGTTTTTCGGCCTGTCCGACGGTCTTGCCACCCGCCTCGGAGCGCCTCCGGCCACTTCCGGCAGCAGCACGACCACTCCCAGCCCGTGGATCGGCAAACAGGTGGCGTGGAACAACACCACCAACGGCACTTCCGGCGGCAGTGCGCAGAGTTTCTGGGACCCTGTGCGGCTGGACCTGGTCTCCGCGCCGGGGCCGACGGTCCGGAGCTTCACCAGCGACGCCACCGTCCTCGAGAACGGCGAAACCGCCACGCTGGCGTGGTCGGTGGACACCTCGACCAGTGGCACCTTGAACCCGCGTCCCGGAACCGTGTCTGCCAGCGGTAGCCAAGTGGTGACACCACCCGGCACAACCACCTACACCCTCACCGCGGCCAATCAGGAAGGAAGCAAAAGCCGCGTCCTCACCATCAGCACTCAAGGGCCGGCGGAGAGAATCCCTCGATGGCGATCGATGGAAACCTCAAAACGAAATGGCTCGATTTCAACCGAGCGCCGCTGGTCCTTGACTACGGCCAGCCCGTGCCCGCCACCGCCTACCGCTTTGCCACTGCCAATGACGGCACCGACCGCGACCCGGTCTCATGGCGTCTCGAAGGCAGCCAAAACGGCACCACCTGGGAACTGGTGGACGAGCGTGCCAGTGGTAGCCTGGAAGTCGCCCCGCGGGGTACCACCCAGCATACTTTGGTGGCAACCAACGCACAGGGCAGCAGCTTCGCCACCGCGAGCGTCATCGTGAATCTCCTGCCCCGGGGATCGATTAGCGCCTCCGCCGCGGACGCGGAGTTTCACACAGCCCCCGATGGCTCCGTGCTGGCAGGCCCGCTCTTCTCCGGCTTCGACATTCTTGATGTAGGACGCCAGAGCTTCGGCGATGAAATCAGGCATGTCGTGATTCCCTTCCAGTTGCCGAGCCTCGGAGCGGGTGGCTTCTTGCGCGCGGAGTTTGAAGTCTAGCCCTACATCGGCGGGGCGGGACAGCAAAGTCGCACTCCGGTCAATCTCTTCGCCATACCAGGAGCCCGAGTATCCGCCACCCCGCTTGCCACGGATGTTCACAATGGCACAAACCACCATCTGAGCCGCGGCTATCTGATGGATGCTTCCTTCCTCGATGTTTCCACACCATTCGAGCCATTCACCGGCTCCGGTGAGTATAGCCCGACGGCCGAAGCTCTCGGCTACTGGCTCAACGAGGCTTATGCCAACGGTGCCAATGCCGGAAAACATGTGTTCCTGCGCCTGAGTCCGGACGCACTGGAACTTGCCGAAGGACTTGGCTTCGGCATCGGTACTGCCGACGCATCCGGAGACACCAAGCCCTCGCTCTCCTATGTGATTAATCCCGCGGGTGTTTCCAACGTGCCCGTGATTGGCGCTTTCGAAGTCACGCCCCGCTTCGTCGAAGCGGGCGAGCCCGCCACCCTGTCGTGGTCCACCCTCGGAGCCAGTCCGGTGGAGCTGGTGTGGAACTCCCAGGCCGGCGCCACCTGTCGGATCGAGACCAGCCCCACCCTTCTCGCCAACTCGTGGATCACGGCTGCAAGCGGAATTCCTTCCGACGGCGCTTCCACCACCCGTGACCGCGCCCGTGGCACGGCGGCCACTCTGTTCTATCGGATTGTTAGAGAATGATGATTCCCATGAACACCTCGCTTCATGAAGCCTCGCCTCAGAACAACCGTCATCGCCCTCTCTTTCGCTTCAGGCATCGCCTTCGCTGCGGAACCGGAATTCAAGCCTCTCTTTCCCAACGAGGGCCCGCCCGCCGGTTGGATCACCCGGCACTGGGGCGATCTCGGACTGCCAGCGCAAGGCAGTCCGGTGTGGTCGGTCAAGATGGGCGTTCTAACAAGCGCGGGCGACCGTGGAGGCTGGTTTGTAAGCGAGAAGGACTACGGGGACTTCGAGATCGAATACGAGTTCCGCCTCGGGCCGCAGGGAAACAGCGGCTTTGCCTTACGCGCTCCGGCCACCGGCGATCCGGCCTTTGCGGGCATGGAGATGCAAATGGCTGATCTACGTTACAACCCCCAAGCCAAGCCCTCCGAACTCACCGGTGGCATCTACCGCGCCATCGCGCCGACCGAGCAGGTCTATCAACCGGAGCAATGGAACAAGGTCCGCCTTTCCGTCGTCGGGATGAAACTCAAGGTGGTGATGAACGGCAAGGTCATTCAAGATACCGACCTCGCCACCCACGATGAGGAAGTGATCGACCACAAGAACAACATCGTGCCGAAGATCAAGGATCGCCCTCGTCGCGGCCGGATCGGCTTCCAGAACCTCACCCGTGCAGGTGGACAAGTCGAGATCCGCAAGGCGCGCATCCGGGTGTTCGACCCGACACCCCCGGTGGATTGACCGGATGCGATTCATCCAGCCGCCCGCTAGAACAAGAAATACCGCTGCGCCAGCGGCAGCTCGGCGAGGGGTTCGCAGCGGAGTTCCTCGCCGTCGGCGGTGACGGTGTAGGTCTCGGGATCGACGGTGATCTTCGGCAGCGCGTCGTTGAAGGGCAGGTCGGCCTTGGTGATGCTGCGGCAGCCTTTGACGGCGACGAGGCGCTTCCGCAGGCCGAGGTCGGCCAGCGAGCCGGAATCCAGCGCGGCCTGGCTGACGAAGGTGAGCGAGGTGGATTGGAGCGCCTTG
>CAMCYK010000289.1 GCA_945883695.1 Akkermansia muciniphila
AGCGGCACCGGGCCTTTCCGCAGAACTTCGTAGTCGGCACCGGTGAACACGCCGGCGAGCACCACGAGCGCGTCAACCCTGCCCTGCCGGACCACCGATGGCATCCCGTCGGGGTCCTTCCGGTTGCCGAGAATCAAGTCGAGGCCGGCCTCGCCGAAGGTTTCCGCCAAGCCTTCCATGATCCGAGCATAGAAGACGTTGCCGAACAGTTCGGCGAAGGAAGGGGCGTAAATCACCCCGATCGCGTCGGTCCGCTGGAGGCGGAGGCTTCGTCCGGCGGAGTTCGGAACGAAATTCAGCTCGGCACACTTGTCGAGGATCTGTTGCCGCACCTCGTCGCTCATCCGGCCGCGGCCGTTGATGGCATTGGACACCGTGGCGACCGAACATCCCAGCAGTTCGGCGATGTCGCGGAGTTTCGCTCCACCATTGGCAATCGACATGCGGGAAGTTTGGGAACCCGCGGGCGGATTGGCCAGCCTGGAGTGGGGGCGGTTCAGCAACACGACGAATCAGACGGTCTCGGTTTCCCATTCGCCACGGTTTCCGATCGAAGTCGCCATCAACCCATGACTATTGGGTCACATTGAGGCGGAGGAAGTTTCTTTCCGGTGCACCAGGGGTGAACGAGTAGGAGACGGTGGCCGGATTGTTGACATAGTTCACGCCGCTCACTTCGCTCCAACCATCCGTGATGCCGAGGTCGGTCGATTCTTCGATCGCATAGGAGATTCCCGTGACCGCGGGAGTCTGGCGCTTGTTGAAGGACAGGATCGAGCCGCTGAAGTTGCCGATGGATGAATTGGGCACGGTCGGGTCCTCCCCCTCGATGGCAAACTCGAGCAGGTTGGCGACACCATCGCCGTCGGGATCATCGGCGGGGCCCTGTTTTCCCGAGTCCACCAGGCCGTTGGCGAAGGTTCCGGTGATCCATGTGGCGAAATCCACACCGGTGGCGCCGACCGTGAGGGTGCCGTCACCGGTGATCTGGGAGATGCCGATGACCGGTGAGACCGAACCCAGTTTTCCGTATACTCCGTCCGCCTGCTCGGTGGAGCCGATCACCAGCTTGACCACGGCATCGGTGCCGGTGTAGGTGAGATCCAGGGTCGCGCCGCTCGCGGCGATGGTGACGGCGGAGGTGTCGTTTGCGGTGTTGGAGTTGTTCGAGATCCGGACCGTACCCGCGTTGACGGTAAGATCGCAGGCATAGGTGTTTGGGCCGCTGAGGACCATGGTGGATGTCGCGCTGTTTTGCGTGATGCCGGTGACGTTCGAGCCGATGACCGCTCCGATGTTGGTGTTGCCGGTGGCGGTGCCTTGCAGGGTGAGGCTGCCGGAGTGGTTGATCGCCGTGGTCGTGATATTGAAGACGTTGGCGGACAGACCGTTGTTATTGAGAACCACATTGCCGGTGCCGGTGATGCCACCGGTAATGCCTCCGGTGGCCACGACCCCCGGATTGGCCGGGTTGTTGAATGTCTGGATGGTGAGATCGCCATTCAAGGAGATTCCACCCGACAGGCTGTAACCCGAGCCGTTGCCGTTCGCGCCGATCACAATGGAACCGCTGTCGGGAGGGTTGATGGTGATGGGATTGGCGATCGCCCTGCCGGTGATGAAGGTCGCCCCGGTGGAGCCGGCGCCGCCCAAGGTGACCGTGCCCGTGCCCAGTGCGGAGTTGTTGGTGATCGCGTTGATGGTGCCGTTCCTGATGGTGACGCCACCGTCGAATGTGTTCGCACCTCCGAGAGACAGTTGCCCGGGTCCGTTCTTCACCAAACTCCCGCTGCCGCTGAGGATTCCCGTCAGGGTGATGGCACCCGGTGTTCCGGCTCCACCGCCGATCTGACCCCCCAAGCTGCCGCTCAGGGTGACATCGCTGGCCAGGCTGAGGGCCTGCGTGGCGACATCGTCGAAGTTGAAGATGACGCTTCCGGAGGTCGGCAGGGTGACATTGCTGAGGGTAGCGGCTTGACGCAGCGCCAGATTCGCTCCGGACGCGAGCGTGACACTCTGGCTGAAGGCGGGGTTGCCGCTGGCGCTCAGGACCAGGAAGGCGCCGTTGTTGACCGTGACCGCGGTGTTGGGAGAAAACGCGGCACTGTTGGTGATGAACAGGCGGTTCTGATTGACGGTGGTGGCCCCGCTGTAGGTGTTGTTTCCACTCAGGGTGAAGTCGGTGGCGCCGGTCTTGACCAAAGCCAGGGTGCCGACCGAGTTCATGATCGTTCCGCCGAAATTGGCACCAGCGCCCGCGCCCACGGTCAGGGTGGAAGTGGCGGCGGCAGCGGTGTTGTCCACCATGCCATTGCCGCCCAGGGCATTGATGGTGTCCGAGAAACCGTTGAGGTCGAGGATGCCATCGACCGTGAGATTACCCGTACCGGCACCGTCCGGCAGCACATCCGAGGAGCCGAGCTTGAGCGTGGCTGCGGCCGCCACCGTGACTGGTGCCGGACCGGCAATCTTGCTGGTGCCTTGCAGCGTGTAGGCGCCGCTGCTGAATGCCACCGACTGCGGCGTCACATCCGCTCCCGTGATTTCCACGGTTTTGTTGGTGGCGGTGTCGTCGAAGAACACGGCGAGGCCGTCCGCATAATCAGCCGGACCGCCATCCAGATTCCAGTTTTTGGAACCGGCGATGATGGCCGTGCTCCACTCGCTGCTCTGCGCACCGGTCCAGGCGAAAGCGCTCGAGACAACCAGTTGCACGGCGCTGCCGGTATCGCTCAGCGCGTAGGATTTGCCTGCCGGCGCAGTGCCAAGGGTGTAAGCGCTGAAGCCGCTGCCTTGAAGGGCACCGCTGTAGCCAATCAGGGTATAGGTGCCGTTGGCGGGGGCTGCGCCTGTGATGTTGATGGTGACCGACCCGGCCGCGCCGCTGTTCGTCACGCCGTCCGTGCCGGCAACCGTGAGGATGTGGCCGTCGGCGACATTGAAACTGAGCGTGCCCGTGCCTTCGACCGTGAGGTTGGGCACGGTGCTGGAGCTGCTGCTGAGCGCCAGCCCCGCGCCGTTGGCAAGGGTGAGGGAACTGGAACTGCTGACGGCATTTACCTTGCCGAGGTCGAGTGTGCCGGCGCTGACCGTGGTCGCGCCGGTGAAGGTGTTGTCACCGGCACCGGAGAGGGTGAGCGTACCGGCCCCCGTCTTGGTGAGGGTTCCGGTGCCTCCATCGTCGGAGAGAACGCCCGACAGGGTGATGTTCTGCGCCGTGCCAACACCATTTGCCGACCGGATGGTCGCGGCGCCGAGTTTCATGTCCATGGAGGACGACCAGGTGCCCGAAGCGCCGAGCGTGCCGCCCTGGAGTTGGATGATCACCGGCAGGGTGCCGGCACTGGAGCCACGTGTCATCCCTTGGGTGCCGACAAAGAGATTTCCGCCGCTGAGAGTGAGCGTGGCGGAAGAGGCCGCGTCATAGGTTCCGGTGTCGCCGCCGAACTGGATGCCATTGGCCGTCACCGTGCCGGCTGACTGGGTCATCGCGGCGGTATAGCCAGCATTGGAACTGTTCTTGAAAAAGTGGATCTTGTTGGCAGCAGGCACGGCCGCGCCGATGGTGACCGAGCCACCTGCCATATCCAGCTTGCCGTTGGAGGTGGCCGAACCTGAAATCTGAAGTTCCCCATACTTGCTGTTGCCGATGCTCACCGTCCCGCCGGCTTGAACCGTCAACCTGGCTTCATTGGACCCCGTATCACCATTGCCGAGGCGCAACCAACTGGGGCCAGTACCGGTTCCGGAAGCGGCGTTGTTATTGACCGTGAGAGTTCCGGTTCCGGATACCGTGTAGTTGACGTTCTGGCCGGCGGAATTTCCGATATTCGCTCCGTTGCTGCTGCCAGGAGTTATGGCATGGGTTCCGCCGGTCAGGTTGATCGCGGCGGCATTGAAGTTACCGATGTTGTTGGTAAAGGTTCCGGCGGAAAGATTCAGCGTGCCCGCACCGCTGAGTTGCCATTGGGGGTTGTTGCTTGCCGTGGTGCCACCGCCGAGTTTGAGAGTGCCGCCTGATCCCACGCTGACGTTTGCGGTGTTGTTGTGGGCATAGCGAAGGACCGAGTTGATGGTGGCGGTCTTGCCGGCGGCCACTGTGATGGCTCCGTTCGAAATGGGTGCTGTCGGCGACACGATCAGCGCCAGCGTGCTTCCGGTGATCTGGTAGCCGCTGGAGCTGAAGGTGATAGATTCTGCGGCCGTCTGCGCGCCGAGAGTGATCACATACTGGTCGATGGAGCCATCCGCCCCGGCAAAGGTGGCGGTGTTGCTGCCATCGGTGGTGCTGGCCTGACTCCAGACGACATTCGGTGTGGAGCCGTCGTTCCAGACCGCGTTCCCTGGGGTGAGATTCCAACCGCCGCTGCCTGCGGTGACGACTGCACCGTCGTCGGTCGTCGTGTCCCACGTCAAGGTCGCGGCATTGGCTGGAGTCACGAACCAGGTGAGGAAAATGGAGGATGCAGCGAAAGCTGTGAGCGATGATGTGAACCGGGGTTTCATGAACGGACGATGTTGGGTTTTCAGCTAAGGAAAGAAGCTCAAGGTGGGGTTTGATGGGGCCGGACGATGCATGGATGAGCTCGGGACTCGTATCCGGGATTGGCGGTTTTTCGTATCGATTGACTATTAAAGCCCCTGCGCAACGCCGCGCAGGCTGCGGACTCCGACTTTGCATTCAAGGCGGCAATCTTAGGCGAGAGAACGTTTAATCACCCGATTTCGCAGCACAAGAATTTTCTTCGCGAAAGTTGATCGAGCCTCCTAACCACGCTTGATGACGCTTCGCCCGACCCATCAAAACTCCTCAACGAGACCAAATTCAACCACTCCTGCTTTATCGTTTACTCACCAGTGCAACCATGTCACCCTTACCGGGTTCGCAGGCGCTTCACTGCGGACCATCGTCATTTCGGCTCCACCCTTCCATGCCCAAAACCGTCGTCCACCTCATCGCCAACGCCCACCTTGACCCCATCTGGCTATGGAACTGGCAGGCCGGGGTCGATGAGGCCTTGGCCACCTTCCGATCAGCGGTCGACCGCTGCCATGAATACCCGGAATTCCGCTACACGCGCGGCGAGGCATGGCTTTACCAATGGATCGAGGACCTCGATCCCGGGCTGTTCGCCGCAGTGCGCGAGTTGATCGAAGCGGGGCGCTGGTCGATCGCAGGCGGCCAGTGGATCCAGCCTGACGCCAACCTGCCGACGGCGGCCGGTTGGCGCAAACAGATCGAGCTGGGACAACAATACTTCAGGGATCGGTTTGGCATTGCTCCGAAGATCGCCTACAACGTGGATACCTTCGGCCACCCGGCCACCCTGCCGGACCTGCTGCACGCAGCCGGCTACCGCGGCTATGTTTTCCATCGCCCGAACGAAAGCCAGGTGCCCCTGCCCGCCCAAACCTTCCGGTGGCGGGGGACAGGCGGAGCGGAGATCATCGGTTTCCGCATCGCGCCGGCCTATGTGACCCGCAGCGACGATCTTCACGGGCAGATCGACCTGACCTTGAAGGCGGCGAGTCCGAAATTAGGTCATACGATGATGTTTTACGGCTTGGGAAACCATGGCGGCGGTCCCACCAAGGCCAACATCGAGTGGCTGCTCGACCACCGGGACGCCTTCGACGGGGTCGAGCTCCGCTTCAGCACCGTCGATGACTTCTATGTCGAAGCAGAGGCACACCGCGATTCCATGCCGGTGGTGGATTACGAGCTGCAGAAGACCTTCCCCGGCTGCTACAGCGTGATGCACGACATCAAGCAGGTGCAGCATCGGGGTGAACGATTGCTGGAGCAGGCGGAGGAACTTGCGCACGCCTTCAGCACGGATGAGAAAGCCAGGGCATCCTCGATCTCGCGCATCAATGAAGCATGGAAGGATTTCGCCTTCACTCAATTCCACGACATCCTGGCGGGGACGAGCGTGCCCTCGTCCTATCTTTCGACCCGCCACATGCAGGGGCGTGCGAGCATCGTCGGTGAGGAGGAAATCGTCCGCATCACCCGCCGGCATGCCCGAACGGCACTGCCCGGCGAGGATGTGCATCGTCTGGTGCTTCTCAATGGTTCCGCACACGGATTCGACGGCCACATCGAATGCGAGCCGTTCATTGACTTCGACGACTGGCGCGACCGCTGGTTTGCTGATGAAAACGGGCAGCCCGTACCCGTCCAACTCGTCACCTCGGAACCGAATGCGGGCTCGATGATTCACCGTGCGGTAATACCGATGAAAATCCCCGCGCAGGGGCAGCGGGTGCTCAAACTGCTGGATGGCTCCTCATCCCCCACCCCATTGCCCGACGTTCCCGTGGTGGTGAATCACAACGCCATCACCAGCGGGGATCTCATGCTGGAAACCGGGCCGCAGGGAATCGCGTCACTGAA
>CAMCYK010000290.1 GCA_945883695.1 Akkermansia muciniphila
CGCGTCGTCCCTACCTTGCGCGACCGGAGGTCGCTCCATCCCCGCAGCCGCAGGCGGTAGGGTCGGACGCCCTCGGCCGACCGGCCGGCCCTCCGTAGCTTCAGCGGAGGAGGGAACGGCCCCCAAGGGCCCGTTCCACCCTCAGGGAAGGAACCCACCCACCCGTGGCTCCGCGGACGAGCGAGGGCGCGTCGTCCCTACCTTGCGCGACCGGAGGTCGCCCGCCCCTCGCGGGCGGTCCTCGATGAACCCATTTTCCCAATGTAGACCCACCCCGCAAAGGACGTGCTTTCCCCTTTGCCAATCCGCCGGATTCCACCACCTTTCCGCCAATCCTTCCGCCGATGAAGTCTGTAACGATTTTGTGCGTCCTCGCCGCCGCTGCCTTCGCCCAGTCTCCCGATTGGGAGAATCCGGCGATTTTCCGCGTCAACAAGGAGGCCCCGCGCGCCACCTCGATGCCCTTCCCCGACCGGGAGTCCGCCTTGACCAAGAAACGGCTCGAGTCGCCCTGGGCCCAGCTCCTCAACGGCGATTGGAAATTCCACTACGCCGGCCACCCGGACGCACGGCCGGTGGATTTCCACCAACCCGGCTTCGACGTCTCCGGCTGGAAGGAGATCCCGGTCCCCTCGAACTGGCAGCTGCACGGCTACGGGGTGCCGGTGTATACCAACTCCGAGTACCCTTTTGCCGCCGACCCGCCCCGCGTGATGGGCGAACCGCCCGCCCATTTCACCAACTTCCCGGCCGACCAGCGCAATCCGGTCGGCTCCTACCGCCGGAATTTCACCGTCCCGCCGGACTGGCAAGGCCAGCCGGTCCACGTGGTGTTCCAAGGCGTCGATTCCGCCTTCTACCTCTGGGTCAACGGCGAGAAAGTCGGCTACTCGCAGGACTCCCGGACGCCCGCCGAGTTCGACATCACGAAGTTCCTCAAGGACGGCGAGAACATGCTCGCGGTGGAAGTTTACCAGCACTCCGACGGCTCCTATCTCGAGGACCAGGACATGTGGCGGCTCAGCGGGATCTTCCGCGACGTTTATCTGTGGACCTCTCCACTCGTCGATGTCCGCGACCACTGGCTGAAAGCCGGGCTGAGCCCGAACTCCACCACCGGCACGCTGGAATTCACCGCCGTCCTCGCCAACGAGGGCCCCGCGGAGGCCGCGGTGAAGGTCAAGCTCGAGGTGATGCAGCCCGACGGCACGGCCGAACTCTATTCCGGGGAAGCCACCGCCACGGTCGCCGCCGGCGCCAACAGCGTGGTGGCACTCCCCGTCGGGATTTACCAGGGCATCCGCCCCTGGTCCGCCGAAAACCCGGTGCTCTATCCTTACGTCATCACGCTCAGCGATGCCTCCGGCAAGGCCCTCGCCCACTACGCCGGCAAGACCGGCTTCCGCCACAACGAGATCAAGGACGGCCAGTTCCTCCACAACGGCCAGCCGATCCTCTTCAAAGGCGTCAACCGCCACGACCACAGCCCGCGCACCGGTCACTACGTCACCGAAAACGACATGCGCTCCGATCTTCTCCAGATGAAGCGGGCGAACATCAACGCGATCCGCTGCTCGCACTATCCGAACGATCCCCGCTTCTACGAACTCTGCGACGAGCTCGGCTTCTACGTCATCGACGAGGCGAACATCGAGGCCCACGGCATGGGCTGGGGACCCGACGCCAACCCGTTGGCCAAGGACCCCGCCTGGGGTCCGGCCCATCTCGACCGGATGAAGAACTGCGTCGAGCGCGACAAGAACCACCCGAGCATCGTGATGTGGTCGATGGGCAACGAGTCCGGCGACGGCATCAACTTCCAGGAGATGTCGAAGTGGATCAAGCAACGCGACCTGTCCCGCCCGGTCCACTACGAGCAGGCCCAGCAGCGGCCGCATGTCGACCTGTTCGCGCCGATGTACGCCCCGATCGGCCGCAGCCTGAACTACTGCCGCGAGGAGGAGAAGAAGCCGCTTTCCGAGCAGCGCCCGCTGATCCAGTGCGAATACAACCACGCGATGGGCAACAGTTCGGGCAACCTCGCGGACTACTGGGACATCTTCCGCAAGGAACGCCTGCTCCAGGGCGGTTTCATCTGGGATTGGAAGGACCAGGGAATCACCAAGCGCATCCACGCCCTGGATGCCGCCGTGGACCGCTCCGGCAAGAACCACCCGTCGCGGCTCTACGGCTCGCTCTCGAAGGATGAAGGTTTGTTCGGCGGTGGCGTGGTGGTCGGCAAGTCCGCCGACCTGGATCTGACCCAGGCGGTGACCCTGATCGCCGAAGCCCGCGGGAATTTCGGCGGCGCGCGGGCCCAGGGCGGCGGCGACAACAACCGCAACGAATCCGACGGCTACCCGATCCTTTCGAAGGGCGACACGTCCTACATGCTGAAAGTGAATTCGGACGGGACCAAGGCGGAGTTCTTCGTTTACATCGACGGCAAGTGGGAGGCCGTCTACGCCGATCTCCCGGCCGGCTGGCGCTCCGGATTCCACACCCTGGCCGGCACCTACGACGGCCAGCAACTCGTTCTCTACATCGACGGCAAGCAGGCCGCGGCCCGGCCGTGCACGGGTGCGATCGCCACCAACCCGTGGGAAGTCGCCGTCGGCCTCGACACCGAGAAGCCGGACCGCAAGTTCGACGGATCGATCCGCCGCGCCGCGATCTTCGGCCGCGCGCTGTCCGCGGATGAGATCGGCTTCGAGGCCAAGGACGCGCTCCTGTCCTACGATTTCACCCGGGACGCCGAGGCGCCCGAGACCCGCATGATCTTCGCCTACGGCGGCGATTTCAATGATCGCCCGAACCAGAAATCCTTCTGCTTCAACGGCATCGTGCTCCCGAACGGCCAGCAGAGCCCGCAGTTCGACGAGGTGAAGAAGGTCCACCAGGACTTCCATGTCAGCGGGGTCGACCTGAGCGGGCCGGACCTCAAGATCCGGATTGCCAACGAGCGCTTCTTCTCCGGCAGCGGCGACGTGCGGGCCTCGTGGAAGTTGCAGAAGGACGGAACCTCGGTCGCGGAAGGCAAGCTGGACTTGCCCGCCATCGCCGCGCAAGCCGCCGCCGAACTCACGGTGCCGACCGGCGTGACGCCGGATCCGGCGGCGGAATATGTGTTCCGGGTCCGCTTCGACCAGAACGCGGACACCGCCTGGTATCCCGCCGGCATGCCGATCGCCTGGGACGAACTCCACCTGCCGTGGGGCAAGCGCAGCGGCGTCCTGCCGACCGCGGCCGAGGGCACGGCCACGCTGGCGGACGAAGCGGACCGGGTGGTCCTCAGCGGCGGCAAGACCACCGCGACGATCGACAAGGCGTCCGGCATGCTGGCCTCGCTGAAGTTCGACGGCAACGAGCTGCTGCTCTCCCCGCTGCGCCTGAATTTCTGGCGACCGATGACCAACAACGACGAAGGAGCCAAGCTGCCCCGGCAGCTCGCCGTCTGGCGCCGCGCCGGCGACGAGGCGCGGGCGGTGTCGGTCGCGGCGACCCAGGAGGGCAACGACGCCATCGCGCGGTCGAAGGTGAAAATCCCGGCCGGCGACAGCGAGGCCACCGTCGAATGGCGCCTCCACCCTTCCGGCCAGCTTTCCGCCGCCGTGGAGTTCACCCCGAAGGGCAAGCTGCCGATGATTCCCCGGATCGGCATGCGCTGCACCGTGTCCCCCGCCATCAACTCGCTGACCTGGTTCGGAAAAGGCCCGCACGAGAACTACGTGGACCGCCACCGCGGCACCTGGACCAGCGTCCACAGCGAGATCGTCCCGCGGCTTTCCCACCGCTACCTCGATCCCCAGGAAAGCGGCAACCGCGGGGATATCCGCTGGGCGCGCTTCATCCCGCTCACCGGCGGCGAGGGATTCCGGGTCGATGCCACCGGGGATTCGTTGCTTGCCGTCTCCGCCTACCCGGTTTCCCAGGACGACCTCGAACTCGCCCGCCACGCCGCCGACCTGCAAGCGGACGGACCGGTCCAGATCAATCTCGACCACCGCCAGATGGGTCTCGGCGGCACCAACTCATGGGGCGAGCTGCCCTTGGAAAAGTACCGGATCGCGCCGCGCGGCAGCTACCGTTGGTCCTTCATGCTCACCCCCGAGGTCATCGCCCCCCCTCCCGCCGCCACCCTCCCGCGCCGGATCCCGCGCACCGTCCCTCCTCCGCCCGAAACTCCCGCGCCGCCCGCCCCCGCCGAGTAACCCGGGCCACGCTCCCTTCCTCATGCCACTCGACCTCGCACCATCCCTCGCCGATCTCGCCTCCGATGCCGCCGCCGGCCTCAAGGAACACTTCGGTGCCGACGCCACCGTCACCGCCGCCGCGCCCGGCCGCGTCAACCTGATCGGTGAGCACATCGACTACTGCGACGGCTTCGTGCTGCCCTTCGCGATCGACCGCTACATCGTGATGGCCGCCGCGCTCAACGGGACGAACGAAGCCCGCGTCGCCACCGCCCTCGGCGGCGAACCGGCGATCCTGCCGCTCAATGTCCAGCAGCAAGTGTCCTCACCGAAATGGGCGAACTACCTGCGCGGGGTCATCGAGGGCTTCCAGCAACGCGGCCACCACCTGCCCGGCTTCGATGCCTACATCCTCTCCTCGGTGCCCGGCGGCGCGGGGCTGTCCTCGTCCGCCGCGCTGGAGTGCTGCGTCGCCACCGTGCTCGAAGGCTTGGTCGACACCGTGCTCGACACCAAGGAAAAGGCGCTGCTTTGCCAGAAGGCGGAGCACGATTTCGCCGGGGTGCCCTGCGGCATCATGGACCAGTTCGCCTCCACCTTCGGCAAGCCGAACCGGTTGATCCTGATCGACTGCAAGACCTGCGAACCGGAACTGGTGCCCTTTGAAAACCCGGACCTGACGGTGCTCATCGCCAACACCACGGTCCACCACGAGCTCTCCGACGGCGGCTATGCCGCCCGCCGCAAGAACACCGAGGACGGGCTGGCCTTGATCGGCAAGCCTTCGTGGCGCGACGTCACGCTGGCCGACGTCGAAGCGAACTGGGATGCCTTGGGCGACCCCGTCAATCGTCGCGCCCGCCACGTCGTCGGCGAGATCGCCCGCACCATCGCCGCGGCGGAAGCCCTCGCGAGGAATGACTTCGAAGCGCTCGGCCCGCTGATGGCCGCCAGCCACGATTCCCTGCGCGACGACTTCGACGTCTCCTGCCTGGAGCTCGACCTGATGGTCGAAATCGCCCGCGCCATCGGCCGCAGCGGCGGCGTGATCGGCGCCCGGATGACCGGCGGCGGCTTCGGCGGCTCCACCGTCACCCTCTGCGAGTCCCGCAAAGCCCGGGAGATCGCCGCCACGCTGGCGACGAAGTATCACGAAGCCACCGGCATCACCCCGCAGATCTTCGCCTCGCGGCCGTCGCAAGGCGCGCATCTGGTGTAGGGAAAAGAAAAGCCCGGCCTCCCTCGCGGAAGACCGGGCCTTGGAAGGATGCGGATCAGCCCTGGTCGCCTTCGCCCTCGGCGGCCTTCGCCTTCTCGTCGCGGAGCACCGCGCGGCGGCTCATCTTGACGCGGCCCTTTTCATCCACGCCCATGCACTTGGCGGTGATGATGTCGCCCTTCTTGACGACGTCCTCGACGTTCTCGGTGCGGCCTTCGGCCAGTTCCGAGACGTGGATCAGGCCGTCCTTGCCGGGGAGCACTTCCATGAAGGCGCCGAAGTTGGTGATGCTGACCACCTTGCCGGTGTACACCTTGCCGACTTCGATTTCCTGGAACATCCGGTCGATCAGCGCCTTCGCACGCTCCAGGCCTTCCTGCTTGGAAGCATAGATGTGCACGGTGCCGTCGTCCTCGATGTTGATCTCCGCGCCGGACTCGGCCTGGATGCCCTTGATGTTCTTGCCACCAGGCCCGATGAGCTCGCCGATGCGGTCGGCGGGGATTTTCACGGACACGATGCGCGGGGCATGCGGGCTGAGGTCCTGCGGGCCGGAGACGGCTTCGGTCATCTTGGCGATGATCGTGGTGCGGGCGGCCTTGGCCATGTGGATGGCTTCCTCGAGGATCGCCATCGGCAGGCCGGCCAGCTTCAGGTCGAGTTGGTAACCGGTGACGCCGGCGTCGGTGCCGCAGAGCTTGAAGTCCATGTCACCGTAGAAGTCTTCGGAGCCGATGATGTCGAGCAGCGCCTTGTGCGACTTCATGGTGCCGTCTTCGTTCCAGTCGGTCACCAGACCGACGGAGATGCCGCCGACCGGGGCCTTGAGCGGGACACCGGCGCAGAGCAGCGACATGGTGCCGGCGCAGACCGTGGCCATCGAGGTCGAGCCGTTGGACTCCATGACTTCCGAGGAGACGCGCATGGCGTAGGGGAAATCGGCGACGTCCGGGATGACCGGG
>CAMCYK010000291.1 GCA_945883695.1 Akkermansia muciniphila
TCAATCAGAATTTGTGGATGGGAAGCGTCAGGAAATCGCTCACTTCAGCGGTCTCGTGTCGGCTCTAGAGTTTAAGTTAACGCTTATGGGTCGGACGCCCTCGGCCGACCGTAACGGCCCCCCAACACCCGCCTCACCTCCCGGATCCCCGCGAGTACGGTCGTCCGAGAGATCGTCCGGCAATTCTTGCCAAAGCCGCCGCGACCGCTAGGTTACCGGGTCATCATGACACAACTCCCTGCCGGGTCCCTCGATGACGGTGCCGAAGGCAAAGCCTTGATCGAAACCACCCACCCCGAAACCAGCGGACGCAAGAACGGCCGCCGCGGGCACGGCCTCGGCAGCTGGCTGCTGCTCCTCCTCGGCGGGTCCCTCGGCTACTTCGGGGGTTTGAATTATCTCTCCAAAGTCCCGCTGCAATACACCGCGACCGTGACCCTGCAGGTCACACCGCGGACCGAAGACGGACGACCGGGCGGGCGCACCGACGCGAGCGATCTCCGCGACCTGAACACCATGGCCGAGCGGATCCGTCGCCACGATTTGCTGGAAAAAGTCGCATCCCGCCAGGACGTGCGCGACTTGAAGGGCCTGACGCCGCAGACCGCGATCGACTGGCGTCCGGCATGGCTGGACCGTTTCGCGCGGAATCCATCCCCACCAACGCCCCCGTCCGCCGTGCCGGATCCCGCGGCGCTCGCAGCAATGGTCTCAAGCTGGCTCAAGGTATCCGTCCGCCCCGGCACTTGGCTGATCGATATTTCAGTCACTCACCCCGAGCCGGACTCCGTTCCCAACCTGGCCAACGCGGTCGCCCGCCAATACCTCGCCGAACTCTACGAGGAGCGGAGCCAGGAAGTCGCATCAGAACGCGCTTCGTACGAGGGGGTCTTGAAACTTGCTTCGGAACTGGACGAAATGGAGGCGGAGAGAAGCAAGCGCCAGCTCGAAGAAGCTTCCGTCGCCCCGGATTGGGCGGGTTTTGAGGCGAAGATCAACAAGCAAAGGGCGAGGGTGTTGGCCGGAGTCCTCGCGGTTCTCTGCACGGGATCCGATGATTCCCCCGTGAATACCATTTTCGCGGCGGGTTCCGACGAGCGGCTAGGCGTCGCACGCCAACTGTTCGACGCGCGGCTTGCCGAGCTGGATTTGAAGCTCGATACGGCGGGAACGGAATCCGGATCCTTCAGCGTCAAAGTCAGCTCCCTCGCCCGCACCCCGGGCGCACCCTCCTCTCCCGACCGCGCCCAAACGCTGACGCTGGGCACCCTCGGCGGTCTGCTGCTGGCCCTGCTACCGGTCGGCCTGCGGGGAAATTGACCCTGCCGGCGGCCGGGAGCCCTTCAGTCGACGCCTCTGTTGCCCGGCGCTCGCACCTACTGGAGTACCGCGGTCCGACGGCAGAACCCTGACAAAGTCCAGTTGCTTGCCCCCCGGACCCGCGCGTGCTGGCGTGCTGCGGCATGACGCAGCTTTGGCTGCGGGGCGGACGCTTCGTTCGACCGGCCGCGGCCCTGCCCCGGGAGGGGCACCGGAAGATAGCCGGTGGCGTGAGCCACCGGACTGAAACCACGATGCCAGGCGTCCCGGCAGGGCGGCCGGACGGGGTGCGTGGACCTCTTCGGACCAGCCACCAAGCACCAAGGAATCACCCGCCCACCACCGGCCACAACGCCGCCACCAGCGGCTCCTGCGCCGCTTCCATCCGCGCCCGGTCGGCCGGCTGCTCATCCTCGTGACCCGCCAGGTGCAAGAGACCGTGGACCACGTAGCGGAACAATTCCCTCAACGGCGGCTCGCCGTTCTCCGCCGCCTGGCGGAAGGCGACCTCCACCCCGATCACGATCTCGCCGTGATGAAAGGTGATCACGTCGGTCTCCCCCGCGACCCCCATGAACTGCTCGTGGACCCGGGCGCTGGTCGGGTCGTCCACCAGCGCGACCTCCACGCACTCGTGACCCGGCAAGGGAGCCTCCCCACCCCTCAGATGGTGCGCCAGAATCTCCCGCGCGGCGAGCGCTCCGCCCTTCTCCAAGGCCGTCAGCCAGGCCTCCGGAATCTCGGTGACCTGCTGGTTGTTGCCGACGATCAGTTCCGGTCGCATCGCTTCAAGATGCCCGCTTCTCCTGCACGGCAGCCGGCGGCGCGGGCGCGGGTTTCAGCGACTGGGTCTTCGGCCCGCCCTGCCTCCGCTCGAGGTCGGACTTGCGGCCGAGCTGGCTGCGCTCGTCGTCCTTCGGATAGTCGATGCGGGTGTGCAGCATGCTGCGCAAGGTCGCGCAAAAGCTGTCCTTCACCTTCGCCAGATCGCGGACGGTCAGCGTGCACTCGTCCAGCTGCCCGTCGCAGACCCGGCCGTTGACCAGGTCCTCCACCAGGCTGCGGATCTTCGCCGGCGTCGGCTTCTTGAGCGAGCGGGACGCGCTTTCGACGATGTCCGCCAGGCTCACGATCCCGCTTTCCCGGGTCCGCGGCCGCGGGCCGGGATAGCGGAAATTCTTCTCGTCGATCTTCGGCAGGTCCTCGGGATTCTCCAAACCCTTCTCGACCTTCTCCAGCTCGGCCTTCTTCTGCTCCTGCGCGCGGCGATGGAAGAAGGTCACCAGCGAATCGCCGTGGTGCTCCTGGATGATGTCGATCACCCGCGGGTTGAGCTTGTGCTTCACCGCGAGGTCCACCCCGTCCTTGACGTGGGCGATGATGATCAGCGCGCTCATGGTCGGCGTCAGCGAATCGTGCGGGTTCTCCACCCCGTCGCCCTGGTTCTCGATGAAATAGTCCGGCTTGCTGAGCTTGCCGACGTCGTGGAAGTAGGCGGACACCCGGCACATCGCGGCGTTCGCCCCGACGGCTTCCGCAGCGGACTCGGCCAGCGAGGCGACCACCAGGCTGTGATGGAAGGTGCCCGGCGCTTCCAACTGCATCCGGCGCAGCAGCTTGTGATTGAGATCGCTCAGTTCCAGCCACGAAATGTCGGTCGTCAGGTGGAACGCGCCCTCCAGCACCGGCAGCAAGCCGCTGACCAGCAGGGCGATCACGATCCCGGTGCCGAGTGCCGCCAGCGAGCTGAGGCCGGTGATCTTCAGGCCCTCGAGCTGGTCTTCCATCCCGGGCATCAGGTCGATCCGCTCGAACAGCACGCACAGCAGCAGCGCCGCCAGCCCGGAATAAACCCCGGCCCGCAGCAGTTGGACCCGCTTGCGCACCCGGTGGACCGCCTGCACCGCCACCAGGCCGCAGACCAGGCTGACCGCGAGGTAAAGCAGCACGTCCGGCTTCGGCATCACCAGCGCGCCGAGCAGGGCCGCGTAGACCGTGGAAAAGGTGCCGATCCCGCGGCCGAGCAGCACCGCGTGGACCATCGGCGTCAGGGCGAAGGGAATCAGCAGGAATTTCATCTCCCCCGGCAGCCCGTTGGCGTCGACCATGAAGGAAATCCCCCGGACCAGCGCCAGATGGCCGGCCAGTCCGCCGAAAACCAGAACGATCCGGCTGTTGCGCTGGGAGACCACTTCGTAGTTCGCCTGGACCACCGCCACCGCGGTCGCGGCGATGACGAAGCCGAACAGCGCGCCGCGCAGCGGGTCGTCGGCGAAATTGGTGACCGACGCCGCCTTCATGACCATCACCCCGACCCCCGCCGCGAACAACAGGAAGAGCATGACCCGCACCCAGACGCTGCGGTCAAGGGTCAGAGCCACCGGGTTTTCGGCATGCACCCGGCGTTTGCGGCCGGACGACATGCCGCGACGCGCGAGGCGCCAGCGTTTGAAAGAATCAATGAATCCCACGGTGAGGCAACGGGGTTGCGAAAACGGGACCGGCCTCCTCGAGGAGCATCCGGCCGGGAGGGATTAGGCGAATCCCCCCCCCTTTGCAATGCCCAATTCCCCCCGGCCCCAGGGGGCTCCCGGTTCAGGGACCGCACGATTCAGCCGCTCGAAACGAGCAACGAGAACCAGGGTTTCGCGAAGCAAAAGCTCCAAACGCCCTCCTGCTCAACAATTAACAATTAACAATCAACAATCAACAATCAACAATCAACAATCAACAATCAACAATCAACAATCGACAATCTTCAATCTCCAACCCTCACCCCGCCGAACTGCGGTGCGCGTCGTAGGCCTCGATGATCCGGCCGACCACCGGGTGGCGGACCACGTCGACCCCGCTAAAGCGCACGAAATCAATGCCCGGCACCCCCGCCAGCGCCCGCTCCGCCTCGAACAACCCGGAGGGCACGTTTGGCTTGAGATCGACCTGCGATCCGTCGCCGGTCACCACCATCCGCGATTCCTCGCCGAGCCGGGTCAAGGCCATGAACATCTGCTCGCGGGTCGTGTTCTGGGCCTCGTCGAGGATCACGAACGAGCGGGCCAGGGTCCGCCCGCGCATGAAGGCCAGCGGGGCGATCTCGATGGTCCCGTCGGCCAGGTAGCGCTCGCCTTCCTCGTGGCCGATCATGTCGTGGATCGCGTCGTAAAGCGGCCGCAGGTAGGGCGCGACCTTTTCCCGCAGGTCGCCCGGCAGGAATCCCAGCGCCTCGCCGGCCTCGACCGCCGGCCGGGTCAGCACCACCCGCCCCACCCGCTTCGCCTTGAGCAGCGACAAGCCCATCGCCATCGCCAGGTAGGTTTTGCCGGTCCCGGCCGGTCCCAGTCCGAACACCACGTCGTTCTTTTCGATCGCCTTGAGGTATTCGAGTTGCCGCGGCGTCTTCGGCATCACCGGTTTGCGCCCGCGCACCCCGAGCAGGCGGACGCCCGACAATTCGGACACCGAACCGCCGCCTTCCGCCACCAGATCGACCGCCAGCCGGAAATCCCGCGCCCCGATCACCCCGCCCTGCCGCCGCGCCTGCTCCAGGTCCGCGAACACCGCCGTGCTCGCCTTCACCGCCGGTTCCGGCCCCGCGAACAGGATCCAGCCGTCGCGCGTCACCGAGCGCACCCCGAGCTTCTCTTCCAGATACTTCAGCTCCCGCGCGTCGTTCGCGAACAGCGAATGCAGGAACGGCGCGGTCTCATACTCCAGCTTGATTTCCGTCTCGTGGACACTCATCGCGCAAGATCTAACGATCTCCCGGTCCCCGGTCAGCCGCAAAAGCGCACGAATTCGCCACCCCGGGACCGCCAACCGGAGCGCAGCGGAGAGGGTCGGCCAATCTCACACCTCCACTGCCGAATCTTCAGACCGGCCCGGCCAAACTTCCCACCCCCCGTCCTTGCCACGAGTCCTTCGGAAATCCTAACCTCCCCTAACTCGAAGGTCCCCGGACCCGCCCCCTGCGCTTGTCCCAGGCCCCCTGCGACCATCGCCCGATCATCCCCGCATGAGCCCGCTCCAAGAAATCCTCAACACCTGCGGCGCAGCCGCCCCGACCGAGCGGGAGAAAGGCACCGACTTCGAGGAACGGATCCGCACCTACCCGCGCACCGTTATGACATCCTCTCCAACAGGATCGAGGAGATCGTTCACGAGTCCTTCAAGGGCGTGCTCGGGAAATCCGTACCCACCGGGGGAACCCTCTCCTCATGGACGACGGCCTGCTCGCTCCCATTGACCTTTTAGGAATTGAGCACACCCGAACAACAAGCCCGCGAGACAATCGACGCCCTGCTAGGCGCCGCGGGCTGGGCGATCCAAAACATCGCCTCGCTCAACCTCTCCGCCGCCCGCGGAGTCGCCGTCCGGGAAATGCAGTCCCACGGCGGCCCCGCCGACTACATCCTCTTCGTCGATGGCAAAGCCCTCGGCATCGTCGAAGCCAAGAAAGAACGCACCCCGCTCTCCGCCGTCGCCGAGCAATCCGCCCGCTACACCGCCGCCATGAAGTGGATCCCCCAGCGCTGGGCCGATCCCTTGCCGTTCACCTACGAGTCCACCGGCATCGAAACCAACTTCCGCGACCAGCGCGATCCCGACTCCCGCTCGCGCCCGGTCTTCGCCTTCCACACCCCCGAGCACCTGCTCGAACTCGTCCAGCAGCCCGACACCCTCATCGAATACTTCGACGCCTTCCTCATCGGCCTCACCGCCACTCCCAGCAAGGCCACCCTCGGATTCTTCGACCGGAACCTCGTCACCGAGCCGAGCGGAGCGAGACAGACTGCCCGCAGGGGCAGCCCGAAGGGGCGGCGCGGGGGCACCGATCAATACCCCTACGTCCAAGCCGACGCCGATGGCGTGAACGTCGGCTACGATATCTACCGGATCAAAACCGAAGTCTCCGAGAAAGGCGTCACCGTCAAGGCGGGGCACGACTATCAGAAACGCGACCGCCTCACCCGCGCCAAGCGCTGGGAAATCCAGGAGGCCGAGGA
>CAMCYK010000292.1 GCA_945883695.1 Akkermansia muciniphila
GCCTCCGGCCCGCAGAAGCACGGGGATGGCTGAGTTCTGCGATTCGGACTTGAATGGGCAGCGAGCTCCGGGGACCGTTGTGCGGGGCGGAGCCTCCGCGCCCCCGGGCGCTGGCGCGTTTGACGGAAGATCGCTCCTGGGAGCAGCAATTGGCCTTTCTCCAGATGCAGCGTCCGGTGGGCGGCCGCCGCGGCGCGGGGGTCGTGGGTGACCATCACGATGGTCTTGCCGTGGTCGGCGGCGAGCTGGCGCAGCAGGTCGAGGATGCGGGTGGCGGACTCGCGGTCGAGGTCGCCGGTCGGCTCGTCGGCAACCAGCAGGGCCGGATCCGCGACCAGCGCGCGGGCGATCGCGACGCGCTGTTCCTGGCCGCCGGACAGCTCCGACGGGGTGTGGTGCATCCGGTCGGCGAGGCCGACCAGTTCGAGCGCGGCACCGACACGGGCATGGCGGTCCTTCTTCGACATCGCCGCGAGCAGCAGCGGCAGCTCGACATTCTCGAAGGCGCTGAGCACCGGGACCAGGTGATAAAGCTGGAAGATGTAGCCGACATGGGCGGCCCGCCATTTCGTCAGGTCGCGGCGCGAGAGCTTGGCAAGCTCGGTGCCGGCGATGACCAGCGAGCCCTCGCTCGGCGAGTCGATGCCGGAGAGCAGGTTGAGCAGCGTCGTCTTGCCCGAGCCGGACGGGCCCATCAGCGCGAGGAACTCGCCGCGCGGGACATCGAGGTCGAGCTTCTCCAGCGGAGTCACGACCGTGCTGCCCTTGCGATAGCTTTTCGAAATGCCGCGGCATTGGATCATGGGATCGTTCATGGCCGGGCGGGCTTGGGATTGACCCGCTGGCCGTCGCGCAGGCCTTGCGGGGAAAGAACGACGTGCTCGCCGGGGCGCAGGCCGTCGAGGACACGGATGAAGCCGTCGCGAGTCTCGGTGGTGGCTTGCACCGCGCGCTTCGCAACGCGTTTGGTATCGGGATCGAAGACCCACGCGGCGTCGTCGGTTAGAGCGGCCTGCGGGGCCCAGGTGGCGAGCGAGCCGGCGGGCTGGCCGGCTCCCGAGGAATTGCCGAAGAACTCGACGCGGCTCAGCATTTCCGGCCGCAGTTGGTCGGCGGGATCGAGGATGCGGACTTTCGCCTGGAGCGTGTTGCGCTGGAGATCGGCCTCGCCGGTGATGCGGGTGACCTCCCCGCTGAAGACCCGGTCCGGCAGCAGGCTGCAACGGATCTTCGCGGGCTGGCCGACGCTCAGGCCGGCGGCATCGGCCAGCGGGACATCGACGCGGACCTGGAGCTGATCCGGCTGATAGAGGATGGCAATCGTCGAGCTGTCGGTGTCGTCCATCGCCAGCATCTTCTTCTGGCCCGGCGCGGCGAGCAGGCGCAGCACGCGGCCATCGACCGGGGAGAGGATCCGGGTCCGTTCGAGCGCGAGCTTCGCCTGATCGACCGCCACCGCGGCGGCCGCGGCTTCGGCGTCCTTCACTTTGGCCTCGAGTTCCATCCGCGCGACCTCCGACTCCGCCTCGCCGCTGATCGCCTCGGCGGCGAGCGTTTGGAGCCGCTCGCGGTCAAGCCGCAAGCGGGCGACCACGATTTCCGACTCGGAGATCGCCCCTTTGCCAAGGCCGGAGATCCGCGCGTTCTGGTCGGCGGCTTCCTCCTGCAGCGTGCGCGCCGCCTCGACGATCGCCTTTGCCGATTCATACTTCTTGCGGGCCGAGTCGATGGCGGCGACCTGGGCATCCCGCGCGGCGACCTTCATGCGGTGCTCCTGCTCTGCGGCGGCGAGGGCCAGCCGCGCGTCGGCATCGACCAGGGTCGCCAGCGGATCGCCCTTCGCGACCTGCTGGCCTTCGAGCACGTGGACGGCGTCGATCACCCCGTCGAGCAGGGCGGTCGCCTTGACCGGCAGAGGATCCGGTTCGATCCAGCCGCTGGCCTGGAAGAGCAGGTTGCCGGTCGCGGCGGTGGCGGAAATCTCGGTGCCGCCGGGTATCGCGAGAACAAGCGCCGTTTCGACCGCCGGTGCGGGCAGCAGGCGGTCGCGGAACAGCGCGAGGAAGAGCAGCGCGAAGCCTGCTAGAATCGCGGCGGGGACCAGCCAGGCCGGCATCCGGCGCGGCGGCTTGGCCTCGGTGGAAGCGGAGCGGGTCAGGGAATCGAGGGAAGCTTTCATGGAACGGAGACGTTGCGCCCGGGGCACGGGCAGGCAGAAACGGCCGCTCAACAGGGCGGCCGACAGCGGCGGCAAGCGGCCGCTTCACAGTCTCCAGACTCCTAACAACGCACGGTGCGCCGCGGGCGTGGCAGGGCCGCGGATCGGGGTCGCGGCGGGATGGACGGAACCATCGGTGATCACCGGCCGCGCCGCGACGAATGCCAGTTTCGGCAAGTCGATCACCAAGGGTACGGGCAGCTCGTCGGGAGCCGGCGGTACCGGGACATCCGGCATTTCCTCCAACTCCACGCAGCAGGGTTCCACAGGGGAATCGCCACAGTCCGGGCAGCACGGATCTTTCTCCGCGCCACAGCCGGAGCCACCTACGAGCAAGCGGTTTTCCAACAGGCACAGCCGCAACGGCGAGCCGGCCAGCGGGATCATCATCCCGAGGCAGGCCAGCAAAATCGCCGCGACAAGCCGTTGCATCGCTGAATAAGTCCCACCGATGGAGGCAGCGGTCAAGGGACGAGTTGGCGCGGGGAGCGCTTACTCCTCCTTGTCACCGCAAGCGCAGCGCCACTCGGGCTGGCCGCAGGGCTCGCAATTCTTGGTGTTGTAGTGGAGCCGCGCGGTGAAGGGCTTGGCCGCGGCGTCGCCCTTGAACTGGAGGATCAGCCATTCGTCCTCGCCGGGGATTGGCAGGGTGAAGCCGGCGGCGTCCTTGGCGACTTCCAGCTTCGCCGGCTTCTCGCGGGTGCCGGCGGTGGCTACCAGCGCCTGGGCCTCGACCTTCACCGGCTTCATGTCCTTGTCGAGCAGCGCGACGTGGAGCTTGCCGTCCTTCACGGTGACTTCGCCGTGCAGGGTTTCGTTGTCGCTGAATTCGACGATGCGCCCTTTGTTCGGGCCGAGTTCGATCCCCTCGTGGCCGAACGCGAGCCCGGCGGTAAGGGCGAGAAGGAGGGTGGTCAGTTTCGTTTTCATATCGTGGTTGGTTCTGGGATCGGTTTCTAACGGGCGGCCGGAGCGTCCAGCCGCAAAGCTTTCTCCGCCGCCTTTCTCCCGATCAGGAAAAAGACGGCCGGGGTGACGACGAGGTCGAGGAGGGTCGAGGAAACAAGGCCGCCGACGATGGCGACGGCCACCGGGTGGAGGATCTCCTTGCCCGGTTCGCCGGGCGCGAGGACCAGCGGGATCAGGGCGATCCCGGCGGCGAGCGCGGTCATCAGCACGGGGACCAGCCGCTCCTGGGTGCCGCGGGTGATCAGCGGGATGCCGAAGACCTCGCCCTCGTGCCGCATCAGGTGGAGGTAGTGGGAAATCATCATGATCCCGTTGCGCGCGGCGACGCCGCCGACCGCGATGAAGCCGACCAGGGTGGCGATGCTGATGTTGTCGATCTTCCACCAGGTGAAAGCCAGCGCGCCGGCCAGCGCGAGCGGCAGGTTGAGCATGACTTGCAACGCGAGCGAAAGGCTGCGGAAGTAGCCTGTTAGAAGGACCGCGATCACCCCGATGACGATCCCGAACAGGATCATGATCCGCCGCGACGCCTGCTCCCGCGCGAGATATTCGCCCTCGAAGCGCAGCGTGTAGCCCTGAGGCAGCGCGACCTTGTCCGCGACGGCTTGCTGCCAGCCTTTGACCAGCGATTCCAAGTCGCGTGCGCCGGTGTTCGCGCCGATCACGATGCGGCGCTGGCCGTTCTCGCGGTTGATCACGTTCGGGCCGTTGACCTCGTGGACCTCGGCGACCAGCGAAAGCGGGAGATGGCGGCCGTCGGGAGTCTCGACCAACAGCTCGCCGATCCTCTCCGGCCAGGCCCGCCAGCTTTCGGGCAGGCGCATCACGAGTTCGACGGTGGCTTCGCCCTCGCGCAGCTCGCCGAGCAGCGAGCCGCCTAACAGCAGCGAGACCTGCTCGTTGATCGCACCCGGGGAAAGGCCTTCAATCCTCGCCCGCTCGCGGTTCACCTCGATCCGGATCTGCGGGATCGGCACCTGGGCTTCGAGGTTGACGTCGGTGAGGCCGGGGATGCTCTGGCTGGCTTCCTTCACCTGCGCGCCGAGGCGGCGCAGGGTGTCGAGGTCGGGGCCGTGGATCTTCACCGCGATCTTCGCGGACACGCCGCTGAGCATGTGGGAAAGCCGGTGGCCGATCGGCTGGCCGACATTGACGAATGTCCCCGGGATGCCCTTCAGCTTGTCGCGGATCTCGGCGAAGACTTCCTCGCGGTGGCGGCCGTCTTCGTGGAACTCGACGTCGAACTCGTTGACGGAAACCGGCATCACGTGGTCGTCGCGCTCGGCGCGGCCGGCGCGGCGGCCGACGGATTTGACCTCGGGGATCTGCAACAGCAGTTCAACGGCCCGCTTGCCGACCTCGTTCGATTGTTTCAACGACGAACCCGGCGCGCTGGCGAAGGAAATGGTGGCGCTGCCCTCGTTGAAGGTCGGCAGGAATTCCTTGCCCATGCCGGGGTAGAGCATCCCGGCGGCGACGACCAGCATCACGACCACCCCGATCACCGCCAGCGGCGCGCCAAAGGCGGCGCGCAGGAAGGTGGCGCGGGTGAAAGCCTTCAGTCCGCGGACCAGCGGGCCGTCGCGGTGCTCCTTGCCCTCCTTCGGCTTCAGCAGCAGCGAACAAAGTACGGGAATCACCGTAAGTGACACCACGAAGGAGGCGATCATGCTGACGATGGTCGCGATCGCGATCGGCCGGAACAGCCGTCCTTCGAGCCCGGCCAGGCCAAGCAGCGGGACGAAGACCAGCACGATCAGGAGGGTCGCGTAGAGGATGCTCGAACGCACCTCGCTCGACGCCGCGGCGATGACCTCGAGCCGCGGCCGCGGCTCGGTCCGCGACGCGTTCTCGCGCAAGCGGCGGAAGACGTTCTCGACGTCGACAATGGCGTCGTCGACCACCATCCCGATCGCCACCGCGATGCCGCCGAGGGTCATGCTGTTCACGCCGGTGCCGAACCATTTGAAGGTGAGCAGGGTGATCGCGAACGACAGCGGGATCGCCGTCAAGGTGATGAAGGTGGTTCGCAGATTCATCAGGAACAGGAACAGGACGATCGTGACCATGATCGCCCCGTCACGGATCGCTTCCTTGAGGTTGCCGACCGCGTTTTCAATGAAATCGCCCTGCCGGAACAAGACCCCGACCTCGACGCCGGGCGGCAGGCCGGGCCGCAGCTCCTCAAGCGCCTTCTCGATCTGAGCCGACAGCTTCAAGGTGTCGAAGCCGGGAGCCTTGTCGATGCTGAGGATCACGCCAGCGGTTTCCCGCGTGTCGCCTTCGAAGGCGATCGCCGCGTCGCCGCGCATGGTGGCGACGCCGAACTTCACCGTGGCGACGTCGCCGATGGTGATGATCCGGTCGCCGCTCCGCTTGACCACCGACGCGGCGATGTCGGCGGGATCGGCGGTCATCGCGAGATTCCGCACCATGATCTCGCGTGGTCCCGATTGGAGGTAGCCGCTGGTGGCGTTGCCGGCGGACCGGCTGACCGCTTCCTCCAGCTCCGCGAGCGTGACGCCCTCGGCTTGCAGCTTCAGCGGATCGGGCTCGACGTGGACCTGCTTCACGCCGCCGCCAATGGCGAGCACCTCGGCGACACCGGGGATGCTTTGCAGGCGTCGCGCGACCGTCCACTCGGCGAAAGTGCGCAGGTCCATCGGCGCGATCGAGCCATCGGTCGAGCGCAGCCCGACCAGCAGGATCTCGCCCATCAGCGAGGAGACCGGCGTCATCCCGGGCCGCGCGCCCTCCGGCAGCTTGACGGTTTGCAGCCGCTCCTGGACGAGTTGGCGCGCCTTGTAGATGTCGGTGCCCCAGCCGAATTCGACGAAGACCAGCGACAGCCCGACGTCGGAGTTCGAGCGCAGCCGGTCGAGCCCGCCGACACCTAACAGGGCGTTCTCGAGCGGCCGGGTGACCAGGGTTTCGACCTCCTCCGGCGCGAGTCCGGGCGACTCGGTCAGCACGGTGACGGTCGGCTTGGTCATGTCGGGCAGCACCTCGACCGGCAGTTCCGTCGCGGTGCGCAGGCCCATCAAAAGCACCAGCAGCGCGACGGCGATGACCAGCGCGCGGTTCTTGAGCGAGAAACGAATCAGGTGATTGAGCATGAAAAG
>CAMCYK010000293.1 GCA_945883695.1 Akkermansia muciniphila
TTGAAGCCGAGCTCGTCGGTCTCGCCGTAGCTGAAGCCGCCCTTCACGCCGCCGCCGGCGAGGAAGATCGAGAAGGCGTCCGGGAAGTGGTCGCGGCCGAGGATGGCGCTGCCGGCGGTGCGGCCTTCGCGGAAGGGCGTGCGGCCGAATTCGCCGCCCCACACGATCAGGGTGTCATCGAGCAAGCCGCGCTGCTTGAGGTCGCGGATCAGGGCGGCGACCGGCTTGTCGGTGCGCTTCATCTTTTCGGTCAGGCCGCCGCGGATGTCCTCGTTGCCGTTGGTGCCGTGGAAGTCCCAGCCCCAGTCGAAGAGGTGGACGAAGCGCACGCCCTGCTCGAGCAGGCGGCGGCCGAGCAGGCAGTTGTTGGCGAAGCTGGAATCGCCGGGGACCGCGCCGTAGTCGTCGAGCGTGGCCTTCGATTCGCGGGAGATGTCCATGACTTCCGGGACGCTGGCCTGCATGCGGAAGGCGAGTTCGTACTGGGCGATGCGGGTCGCGGTCTCGGGATGGCCGAGTTGGCTGGCTTGCTCCTGATTCAGGTCGCGCAGGGCATCGAGCGTCTTGCGGCGCAGCGCGCGGTCCATCCCCGGCGGGTCGCCGACATAAAGAACGGGGTCGCCCTTCGAGCGGCATTGCACGCCTTGGAAGACCGAGGGGATGAAGCCGGTGCCCCAGCAGCTCTGGCCGCCGCTCGGCTGGACGCCGCTGCTGATCAGCACGACGAAGCCGGGCAGGTTCTCGTTCTCCGAGCCGAGGCCGTAGGTCACCCACGAGCCCATCGACGGCCGGCCCTGGCGCGGCGAGCCGGTGTAGAGCAGCAGCTCGGCCGGGGCGTGGTTGAACTGGTCGGTGTACATCGACTTGATCACGCACATCTCGTTGGCGATGCCGTGGAAGTTCGGGATCGCGTCGGACATCCAGATGCCGCCTTCGCCGTGTTGGGTGAAAGTGCGCGGCGTGCCCATGAGCTTCGGCGTGCCGTTGGTGAAGGCGAAGGTCTTGCCTTTGACGAACTGGTCGGGCGCGTCCTGGCCGTCGCGCTTCACCAGCTCCGGCTTGTAGTCGAAGAGATCGAGGTGCGGCGGCCCGCCTGACATGTGCAGGTAGATCACGCGCTTCACCTTGGCCGGTCCCGGCGCGGTGCGGGCGGCGAGGGGATTGTCGCTGGCGGCCGGCGCGCTGCCCTGGGCGAGCGCTTGCAGGGCGATCGCGCCGAGGCTGAACTGCCCGGCGTCGCGCAGGAAATGGCGGCGGGTCAGGTTCTGGAGATGATCGAATCGAGGGTTCATGGGCGTCACCGTTTGAGCAGGGTTTCGTCGAGATTGAGCAGGACTCCGGCGACCGCGGTCCAGGCCGCGAGGTCGGCGGGATCGGCGCCGGTCGGCAGCGGGCCGATCGGGACGGTCGCCATCTCGGCGGCCTTCTTGGGATCCGCGCGGTAGTCGGCGAGCAACTCCTCGCGCAGATCTAACAGCCGCTTCAGCTCCGTGTCCGAGGGCATCCGCGAGAGCACCCGGCGGAAGCCCTCGCGGATCACCTGGTCCGGCGGCGAAGCCTCGGCGGTGAGGCGGCGGGCGAGCGCCTGCGCGGCTTCGACGTAGACCGGGTCGTTGAGCAGGACGAGCGCCTGCAGCGGCGTGTTCGAGCGGTCGCGGCGCAGCGTGCAGACCTCGCGGCTCGGGGCGTCGAAGGTGGCCATCGACGGATACGGGCTGGTGCGCCGCCATTCGGTGTAAAGCCCGCGCCGGTGCTGGTCGCCGCCGGTGCTGGTCTGCCAGTCGAGTCCGCCGCCGAAGGCCGCGGAAAGACCGAGCGCGGGGCGGACCGGCCGGACCGAGGGGCCGAACATCACGGGCGACAGCAGGCCGCTGGTGGCGAGCGCCTGGTCGCGCACCATCTCGGCGGTGAGGCGGACGCGCGGACCGCGGGCGAGCAGGCGGTTGTCGGGATCGCGCTCGGCCATGCCGGACTCGATCTTCGACGACTGGCGGTAGGTTTCGGAGGTCACGATCAGCCGGATGAAGCGCTTGATGTCCCAGCCGCCGCGGACGAGGTCGACCGCGAGCCAATCGAGCAGTTCCGGATGCGTGGGCGCGTCGCCTTGGGCGCCGAATTCCTCACTGGTGCGCACGATGCCGATGCCGAACAGCGACTCCCAGAAGCGGTTGGCGATGACCCGGGCGGTCAGCGGGTTGGCGGGATCGACCAGCCAGCGGGCGAGGGTGAGGCGGTTCTTCGCGCCCTCTTCCGGCAGCGGGAAAATCGCCATGGGCGTGCCTTCGGTGACTTCGTCGCCGTGGGTCAGGTAATTGCCGCGGAGGTGCAGATAGGTCTTACGGCGCTTGCCTTCCGGCAGCTCGCGGAGGATCGGCACGGTGCTGGGTTGGATCGCGGTGAGTTGCTGTTGCAGGTCGGTTAGAGCCTTGCGATCGGCGGCGCTTTCCGGGGCGATCTCGCGGAGGTAGTGCCCGGTGACGGTGGCATTTTGGGCGGCATCGCGCTGGCCGGCGGGCAAGGCGAGGAGACCGGCGAGTTCGCGCGGGATCTCGGTCAGGCGCGCCGCGGAAGGATGACCGGTGGCGCTCAGGCGGAAGCGGCCGAGCGTGTGGTCGGCGTGGGGCGACTGCTGGTCGATGGTGATCCGCAGCGTGGAGCCGGCCGGAATGTCGACCGGCGCGGCGGTGGCGAGGATGAGCGAACGGGCGACGCCGGGGCCGCCGCCGATCGCCCAGCCGGCTTGAGAACCGCGCGGTTTCGCGGTGCTGTTGGAGAGCACGCGGCTTTCGTCGAAGTCGGGCTGCACGAAGTCCGCGGAGGCGGCGGCGAAGGAGATTTCGCGGGAGCCATCGAGGCCGAAGGGGATCTCCGCGGCGGCGGGGTTGCCGGATTTTTCCCAGACCGGCTGGCGCTGGGCATCGAGCGCGACGATGCGGAAGCCGGCGAGTCGCTCGGCGGCTTCGCTGCGGTTCCAGACGACGATCCGGTTGACCGGGTGCTCGGATTTCAGATCGACTTCCCACCAGGGATCCTCGGTGCCGATGCCGGTGTGGGCGACCGATCCCTGGTCGTAGCCTCCGGCCGTGTTGCCGTCGTTGGCGCGGGCGGCGGTGGCGTCGGCGAAGGTGGATTTCTGCGAGGCGGTGCCTTGGGCCGCCACGTTGACTCCTTGGCTGAAGACCTGCACTTCGGCGAGCTGGAGCAGCTTGTCCTTGCCGGTGAGTTCGATGCGGACGAAGCGGACCCGCGGTTCTTTCGCGCTTTCGGGTGGGATCACTTCCGCCTTGATGCCGGTGATCACGAAGTTGCCCGCGGCGTGGCCGGGGCCTTTGTTCGGCAGGGAATCGTGGGGCAGCGCTTCCAGGCGGAGCGCGCTGAGGCTTCGCGCGGCGGGCGAGGGGATCTCGATGCCGTAGCTGTCTTTCGCGGCCGAAGTGGCGACGGCGACGGTGCCATCCGCTTCGCGGGTCATCGCGAGGCCAGCCTGCGATTTGAGGACCGTGGGCGTGAGGGTTTGCCACTCGAGCGCCAGCGGAAATTGGTTCGCCCACTGGTCGGCGGCGGCTTGCAGGGCGGGTGCGGGATTCTTGAAGCGGGCTTCCACCTCGGCGATCCCGGCTTCGAGCTTCGCTCGCAGCGCTTTTTGCTCCTCGCTGAAAAAGCTGAGCAGCGGCGCTTCGTCGCGCAGGTCGGCGTCGGCGGTGTTGTTCAGGAAGGCGAACATCCTGAAATACTCGGTGTGCGTGATCGGGTCGTATTTGTGGGTGTGGCACTGGGCGCAGGCCATCGAGGTGCCCATCCAGACGGCCATCGTGGTGTTCACGCGATCGACCACGGCGGCGGTGCGGAATTCCTCGTCGTTGGTGCCGCCCTCGCTGTTGGTCATCGTGTTCCGATGGAAGGCGGTGGCGATGAGCTGTTCTTCGGTCGGGTTTGGCAGCAGGTCGCCGGCGATCTGCTCGATCGTGAACTGGTCGAAGGGCTTGTTCGCGTTGAAGGAGCGGATGACGTAGTCGCGGAAGGCCCAGATCGAGCGCGAGGGGTCATCGGCGTAGCCGGCGGAATCGGCGTAGCGGGCGAGATCGAGCCACGCGCGGCCCCAGTGTTCGCCATACGCAGGGGAGGCGAGCAGGCGGTCGACCAGGCGCTCGTAGGCATCGGGTGCCTTGTCATTGACGAAGGCATCGACGTCCGCCGGCTCAGGCGGCAGGCCGGTGAGGTCGAAGGACAGGCGGCGGGCGAGGGTGGCGCGGTCGGCTTGCGGCTGGGGTTGGAGCTCTTCCTTTTCGAGGCGGTGGCGGATGAAGGCATCGATCGGATGGAGGCCCGGCTTCGGCGGCTCGACCGCGACCGGCGGCTCGTAGGACCAGTGCTTGGAGTACTTCGCGCCACCCTTGATCCAGTCTTCGAGGAGCTTCACCTCGGCGGGGGTCAGCGGGCTGCCGGATTTCGGCGGGGGCATGATCTCGTCTTCCTCGGTCGCGAGGATCCGGGCGACCAACTCGCTGTCCGCCGGATGCCCCGGCACCACGGCCGAGCGTCCGCCCATGTCCTCGAGCGCGCCCTCCTCGGTGTCCAGGCGCAGGCCGGTGCCGTCTTTCGGGCCGCCCTTGCGCTCCGCCTCGTCGGGCCCGTGGCACTTGAAGCAGGCGTTCGAAAGAATGGGCCGGATGTCGCGGGCGAAGGAGATCGATGCTTCTTCCGCCGACAGCAGGGCGGGCATGCCGGCGGCCAAAAGGGTGGCAAGGGCGGTGGCCGGATCGCGGGTGAGGTGCTTCATGAGGCGGGTGAAATCCTGTTTCTTCGGGAAAGCTGCGGATTCCGGACGGACTCCGCACGATGAAAACGCTCAGGCGGGCGGGTTCCTTGCAGGCGGGGAGAGCGGGCGGGGAATTAGACGTCGGGCCAGTTCCGGACGTAGCGGACTTGGACGGGTGTCTGTGGAGATCGCGGGTGAATCGCTGACTTCTCCATACCTGTGAAATATCGCCTCTGGACCTCGTCGAGTGCCGCCAGCGAGTCCATGCCGGACTCCTTGAGCCAACATCCGATCACCGTTCCCGTGCGACCGATGCCAGCCCAGCAGTGGACGTAGCAGCCGCGACCGGTTTCGAGTTCAGATCGAATCCGGTCGAGAATTCCACGCATCACGCCAGGGGATGTCGGGATTCTCAAGTCCGGGATCTCATGGGAAAAGCGCCGGAGGTCGATGTCCTTGAGTTCCGCGAAGGCAGGCTCGTAGGGCTCCAGACGATCGACGGGGGTGGTCAGATCGATGAAACTCCGTATCCCTTTCGAGACGAGTTCCTCCAGCCGATCCGCGGTGATTTCGGCAGCGAAGCTTCCGGGGTATTCGCCCGCGAAAAGCCGGTCTTGAACGTGGTAGTGTTGTACTCTCTTCACGGCTTGAGCGTAATCTCGGCTCCGCTTGGAAAATCAATTTGCGATGGACAGTGAGACTCGCAGCTTCCCGTTAGACATCCGGCCAATTCCGGACGTAGTGGACCTGCGTGGGCTGCTGGGGTGAATGCGGGTAGCGCGAGAGTTTTCCCGGATCCATGTGCGATCCGTAGAGCTGCTGGACCTGGGCCAGCGCCGCGTCGGGATCGAGCCCGCCTTCGCGCAGCCAGCAGCCGATCGCGGTGCCGGTCCGGCCGATGCCGCCCCAGCAGTGGACGTAGCAGGTGCGGTCGGCATCCAGCTCCGCCTGGATCCGGTCGAGAATCTCGCGCATCAGCTCCGGACCGGACGGGATGTTCATGTCGGGAATCTCGAAACCGTGGCGCCGGAGGTCGAGCGCTCCATCTTCGTCGATTTTGACGAAGAGCGGTTCGTAGGGGGTGAGGCCGTCGACGCGGGAGGTCAGGTCGATGAAGGTGCGGACGCCGTTCCCCACCAGTTCCCGCAAGCGGGTTTCGGCGACATTCGGGCTTTGATTGCCGGGATACTCGCCGGCGAACAGGCCGGGCTGGACGGGGTAGTGGCTGACTTTCATCGCGCGGCCACCATGGACTTGGAAAACTCCCGTGGAAATTCCATTTGCGCCCCGGGTGATCCGCGGGCATGGTTCCGCCGTCAGTCACAGGGGGCGTACCGGTTTCGACGGGATGTTCGATGTGCTGGCTGCACGTGGAGGTTGATCGGCTGGCCTCCTAAAAAGCCGTTCAAAACAAATAAATGCAGACTCTAACGAGCTCGCACTGGCTGCTTAATTGACAGCCACGCCTGAACCCCGACGCCTACTGGGGGGGACGGCGAAAATGAG
>CAMCYK010000294.1 GCA_945883695.1 Akkermansia muciniphila
GCCGCGTGCTCGAGCAACTCCCCGATCCCAAGGCCCCGTCGGAAAAGCGCGAGAAGGCAGCGCTCGATGTCTACTTTTCGGTCCTGCAGGCCGCCGCCCGGCAGGCACCCGCCGACTGGCAGTGGGTCGACAAGTGCGGCGTCCGCGCCCGCAGCCTGCTGGAGAACTCGCTCCGTTGGGATGCCGCCATCGCCATCGCCGAGCAGCACGCCAAGCTTGCCAGCCCCGGCGCGAAGGAAGCCGCCGAACGGGCGGGAACGCTCAAGCTGGAGCATTTCCATTGGAAAGAATGATCGTCGCAGGCGGGCGATGGATCACGGGAAGCATCAGCCCCCGGCGTTCCGCTGGTCGATCTGGCCGTTGAGCGTCCAGAAGTCGTAGAGCCAGCCGATTCCGACCAGCCCGCCGGTGCACAACCACAGCAGCCCGGTCCAGATCTTGCCCATGTAAAAGCGGTGGATCCCCAGCGGCCCGATGAAGGTCTGGAACAACCAGGCCACCGAGTAATCGATCGGGCCCTTGGCATATCTCCGCGCCGCCGAACGCTCCATCCCGGGAATCAGGAACAGGTCGATGATCCAGCCGATCCCGACCAATCCCAACGTGAAAAACCAGATCGTCCCGGTGATCGGCCGCCCGAAGTAAAAGCGGTGGGCGCCGAGGAAACCGAAGATCCAGAGGAAGTAACCGATGACCTTGCTGTGGGTCTGGGGAGGATTCATAGCGCCCGGGATTATCGCGATTTGCCGCTGGCAAGCCATGGGAATCCGAGCGGTGGATTGGAGCGGCGACGGTCACCTCCCGCTTCGGCGACACCGCGATCTCGACCGCATGCGGCAGCCGCTCTCCCGGGGTATCCGACCCGATACCGACGGACCGCGGGTTTGACATCCCGCCCCGCGCCCCGGAGCATGCGGCCATCGTGAAAAGCATCCTCATCGCCCTCATGTCCGCCGCCCTTGCCACCGCCGCCGTCGCCGAGAACGAGTTCCGCCACGTCGTGCTCTTCAAGTTCAAGCCGGGTGCCACCGCCGAGCAGATCAAGGAGGTCGAGAAGGCCTTCGCTGAACTGCCGAAGAAGATCGACGCCATCAAAGGCTACGAGTGGGGGCCCAGCGAGAGCGTCGAAGGCTTGAACGACGGCTTCACCCACTGCTTCCTCGTTACTTTCAAGGACAAGGCCGGCCTCGAGGCCTACCTCCCGCACGAGGCGCACAAGGCCTTTGGGGCCAAGCTCCGGCCGATCCTGGAGAAGGCACTGGTCTTCGACTACACGGCGAAGAAGGACTGATCCCACCGTGGCGGTGGCGTCTCGCCGCCAGCCTTTCGTCACGCGGCAACGCAAGAGACGCGCGGCTGGATGCCGCGCGTCCATCGTCATGTCGCTTGCAAAGCGACACTCCTCTTGAGAGCGGCGCACCGCTCAGCCCTTCACGTCGTAGCAGAACAGCAGGTCCTGGTCGCGCAGGTAGAGCTTGCCGCCGATGACCACCGGATGGGTCCAGACCTTGCCGTTGGTGCCTTCGCGCAGCTTGGTCTTTTCCGGCATCGGGAAACGGCCCTTCTCCTTGAAGCCGTCGGGCGTGGCTTCCACCAGGAACACCGAGCCTTCCTCCTCATCCATGCAGTAGAGCATCCCGTCGGCATAGTGCACGGCACCCTTCTGCGAACCTTCGCCGCGATTGTTCCACTTCTGCTCGCCGGTTTCGAAATCCTGGCAAACCAGCCCGCCGCCGTCGGAGAAACCGTAGAGAGAGCCGTCGACCAGCACCACGCCGCCGTGGTGGTTCTTCATCACCTTGTTCTCCCAGACATCCTCGGCCTTGTCGCCGTCGATCTTGACGAGCTTGGAACCCACCCCGTAGCCGGAGGTGATGTAAACCTTGCCGTCCTGGTAGACGGGAGTCGGGATCACCGCGGTCCGGCCCGGCCACTTGGACGTCCACAGCACCTTGCCGGTCTTCGCGTCGACTCCGGCCAGCGTGTTCATGAACAACTGGATGTACTGGCGCTTGCCCTTCACGTCCGCCGCGACCAGCGACGAATACTGGGCGTTGTCCTCGAGACCCTTGCTCCGCCAGAGCTCCTTGCCGGTCTTGCGGTCGAAGGCGACGATCGCGCCGTCCTTGCCGCCGGGCGTCACCACCAGCTGGTCGCCATCGACCAGCGGCGATTCCGCATAGCCCCAGTCCGGCACCTTGCCGCCGAAATCCTCGACCAGGTCCTTGCTCCACTTGCGGGTGCCCTTGTCGGCGGTGACGCAGGTCAGCTCGCCGTTCGCGCTCATCGCGTAGACCAGGCCGTCGCTCACCGTCGGTGCCCCGCGCGGGCCGCCACCCCAGCCGGTGTTGTAGCCCTTTTCCGGATCCTCGCCGATCGGGGTGGACCACAGCTCCTTGCCGCCTTGATCGAGGCAAATGATCTCCGCCTTCCCGCCGCGGCTGCCGGTCAGGTAAATCTTGCCGCCCGTGATGGCGGGCGAACTGTAGCCCTTGCCGGCCTTCTCGAACGACCACAGCAGCTCCGGCCCAGCCTCCGGCCACTCCTTGAGCAGCCCTTTGTCCGGCGACAGCCCGTCGCGCGTGGTGCCGCGCCAGGTCGGCCATTCCGCCGCGCCTTTGGCGGCCACGGTGCGGGTCTGTGCCGCGAGCGGCAGGCTTCCGATGACGAACGCCAGCGCGGTCAGCGCCGGGAAAAGTGCAGGGATCGTTTTCATGATGGACGATACCAAACACGTCCCGCGGCCGAAATCACCTTCAAAATTCATCGATCCGGCGGAGTTTTCCGCGCTGACACGCCTGCCGCGTTTCACTGATGAAATCCGGTTCGCTCCGGCGTAGGGTCCGGCCATGGAATCTCCTGACCTCTCCCGCCGCGGTTTCGTCGGCACCGCCCTCGCCGGAATGGCGGCCTTGACCGCGAAATCGTCCGCCCAGGCCCCGGAGCCCGCCAAGAGCTTTCGCGATCCCTTCGTGTACCGCTTTAAGATCGGCGAGCTGGAGGCCTTTTCGATCAGCGACTGCGACCTCGGCTTCCGCGAGGGGCTCGACCTGATGTGGCCGGTCGAGAAACGGCCGGCCATGAAGGCGGAAATGGAGCGCCATGGCGAACGGCTCGATGTCCTGCCGCTCTACGTCAACGTGCTGGTGATCCGCTCCGGGCAGGACGTCGCGATCTTCGACGCCGGCTTCGGCAAGGGCAACAACCCGCGGATGGGCTGGCTCCAGGAGGGCCTCGCCGCGGTCGGCATCGCGCCGGAGCAGGTCACCGCCGGCTTCCTGAGCCACTCGCACTCGGACCACCTCAACGGCTTCGTCCAGAACGGCAAGCCGGCCTTCCCGAATGCCGAGATCTTCCTGCTGGAAGGAGAACTCGCCTTCTGGCGCGGCGAGAATCCGGACTTCTCCAAATCGAAGCGCAACAAGGAGCAGATTCCCGGGATGATCAAGGAGGTGCGCTCGCACTTCGACACCTTGCAAGCCAAGCTGCGTCCGGTGAAGGACGGCGCGGAGGTCTTCAAGGGCATCGTCCGCGTCGAGGCCGCGCCCGGCCATACCGATGGCCATGCCTGCTTCCGCATCCGTTCCGGTAACGACGAACTGCTCCACCTGATGGACCTCGCGCACCACCACCTGCTGATGTTCGCGGATCCGGAATGGTTCGTCGCCTTCGACCACGATCCGGCGACCGCCGTGGTGACCCGCAAGCGCTTCTGGAAAGACGCCGGCGAGAAGCGCGTCCGCTGCTACGGCTTCCACCTTCCCTGGCCCGGCCTCGGCAAAGTCCTGCCCGACGGCGCCGGCTACCGCTGGTGGGCCGAGCGCTGGAGCTGGAGCTGAGCCCATGATTGGAGTGTCGCCTTGAAGGCGACATGACAAGGGTCCGGGCGGCATCCTGCCGCCCGGGGCAATATCCTTGACGAACCTCTGAAAGAGGTCCGTCCCTCGCCATGTCGCTTCGAAAGCGACTCTCCTCTCACCGCGTCACCTGCGGCGCGAACCAGCAGCCCCAGTCCGAACCATTGCCGTCGCCGGCATCTTCGACCCGCAGCTCGAGGCTCGACACCCCTTCCACGCTCACCTTGAAATCCCGCGGCGACCCCGGTCCGGTCTTCGGCGAGCGCCACAATTCCTTGCCGTCGGCTTTCACCACGAACACGCAGGAGCCGCCGTCGCGTCCGTCCGGAATGCCCGCGTGACCCTCGAGCGTCGTCCATTTCCCGCCGAGATCCCACACGTGGCTCGCCGGGGCATGGGCATACAGCCCGCGCGGAAACAGCTGCGAACCACAGGAGAACAGCAGCCCTTCCGGCAGGCGGTTCGGTTGGGCCCGCCCGTAGCCCACCCGCGCCGACTTGGTCGCGGCATCCGACAGATGGCAAAGCGTCCCTTCCGCCACCGCCGGAGCCGGGCCGGGCTGGTAGCCCACGCTCGCCGCCAGCACCCGCGCGGTCTCCTTCACCAGCGGCCCTGCCGCTGAGGCTTCTACCTCTTTCAAAGCCACCGGGACGCCTTCCGCCGGCCCTTCGAGACTCTCTAACAGCGGCGCCAGCTGCAGCCGCGCCTGGCTCGCGGAAAGATCCACGCTGCCATCCCCCGCCACCAGATAAGGGAAAGTGATCCGGCTGCTCGCCCCGGCGAACGAGTTCGCCGCGCCGTTCGCCTGCACCACCACCACGCGGAACACGCCGGACTTGCCCGCTGCCAGCGCGTCGGCCTCCAGCGTGAATTTCCCCGCCGCGTCCGGGATCGCCGTGCAGGTCGTCGCGTCGTAGTCGCCGCCACCGTCCGGATCCATGTAACCGAGCACCGCGTAGGCCGGCGGATCCGCCGTCACGGTTCCGGACAGGGTGAACGACTTGCCGCGGTTCTCGATGGTCACCGCGCTCACCTCCGCGTTCGACGGCAGGTCGATCCCCTTCACCGAGCCGCTGAAAATCGGGTGCGACGCCAGCTTGAGCCCGTGCGCCAGAGTCAGGAACGACCCCTTCCCCTCGTCGCGCAGGTTCTCGCCGTAGCTCCGGTTGCCGCTGCCCATCAGCGCCGTGCCAAAGGCCGCCTCCTCGTCCGGCCGCTGCTTGTTGTGCGGCAGCCCGAGCGCGTGGCCGAGTTCATGGCAGACCCCGCCGATGAAGATCGAGTTGTAGCGGCCGATCGAAATGTCGCCGTACTGGCCGTCCCTCACCCGCGGTTCCTTTTTCGCCAGCGAGGCCAGCTCGAGGATCGGCGAATCGACCTGCCAGGCCGTGCCGCCGCGGTTCGTGCCGCCCGCGTAGTAGGGACTGTTCTGGGTGATGGTCCGCTTGTCCGCGTCCCAGTTCGACATGTTGCAGAAGATCACGATCGTCTCCTTTTCCGGGTCGATCCCCGCTGCGCGCAAGGTCGTCAGGCACTCGTTGCGGATCAGCCCGCCGGACTGGACGTCGTAGCTGGCATACGGCTGGCGGCCTTTCACCCCGTGGACCTTCATCATCCCGTCGTCCGCGTAGTCGAGCCGGATCGTCCGCGGTCCAAAGCCCAGCCGCTTCATCTCCTTCGCGTAGAAATCCCGGATGTCCTCCAGAATCGCCCCCAGCCGTTCCCGGTAGCGCGGCGCCGGCTCCCGGTCGGACGGGGTCCAATACACGATGTGGATCTTCTTTTCCGCCCGCAGCGGGTCCTTCGCCTGCCACGTATCGAGGATCGCCCGCGCCTGTGGGAGCTTGGCGTCGATCTCGGCCTGCGTAGATGCCCCCACACCCAGAATCAGACAAGGGAGAACGAATGAGGCAGCAATACTCAGTTTCACGCCCCCAAAACGGCACGAAGCACCGGATCCATGCAAGAATTTGCGCCGATCCGCGGATTTCTCGGTTTGCCTGGAATCGCTCCTGGATCTCACAGCAGTCGGCACCCGCCAGAACGATGAAGGTGAATCGTAAGAGGCATTGGTCCGAAGGCGGGGCAAGCCGCCCGATTCGGCGGACTCCTCGTCAGATCGCTTTGAATCGTCACGGCTTTTCCCTTGCCAATCACCGCCCGCCTCCCTATTTCGCCAGCCCCTTCACGCGCCGCCACAGCACCAACGGAAAACCGAGGGGACCAACCACGCGGCGGGTTTTCCAAGAATCGCCCGACCTGAATCAAGGCGGGACAACCCCAGAATCATGATCAACGAACTCATCAGCGACATGGTGGACGCCGGCGTCCACTACGGCCACCAGACCAAGAAGTGGAACCCGAAAATGAAGCCCTACCTCATGAAGGACAAGGGCG
>CAMCYK010000295.1 GCA_945883695.1 Akkermansia muciniphila
AGCCCATCAATCGCGGAACTTTTTCTTGCATCCTTCCCAGAACAAATGAATATCCGGGCGTTCGGAATCCTCCAACTCCCCGAACAACCCCCTCCTATGAAAAACAAATCAGGCCTCTTCGGCCTCTCCTCCCCCATGTCGTCATTCACCCGGGCTTGCGCCCCTGCCAAACTCGCCGGCTTGGCGCTCATCGCTTCCGCGGCCCTCGGGACGCAGGCCCATGCGGCGGTGACATTCACTGGAACTGATGGTGGAACCAGGTCCGCATCAGCTGAGTTTTCCGTCTCAGGCGACACCCTATCCATTCGTCTCACCAATACGAGCACGTTCGATGTCACCGCACCCGATCAATTGCTGAGTAGCGTCTATTTCAGTTTTCTCAGCGGCTCTACTCCCGCCCTTACGAAAACTGGCGGCGGTGTCGCTCTCGATGGCAGCCAGATTTATTACAACGGCGTCAACGTAACCGCAGGTCCATATGGCGGGGGCGGAAATGTAAGCGGCGAGTACGCTTTCAAGAGCGGCTTGACCGGCGGGGTTTTGGGCAGCGACACGTTTTTCGGAGTCAGTTCGAATGGAATGGGCGCTTTTGACTTTGGGACGGGTGATCGTTTTTCCAATGTCAACCTGCATGATCCCGATGCCCCGAACGGCATGAACTATGGGATCAGCAGCTTCGGAGACATTGTGAGCACCTACAATGGTGGGATCGGCGATGAGCCAATTATTAATTATTCGGTCTTGATCACGCTGAAAGGGGCTTCGGGACTTGATTTGTCGAAGCTCGACGGTGTCAGGTTTCAATACGGAACCGATCACTCTAACCCCAATTTCGCGGGAACGCCGACCGATCCCAACAACCCCATCAATGTCATCCCCGAGCCCGGCAGCACCGCCGCTCTGATGGGCTTGCTCTCCTGCGGATTGTTCCTGCGGTCCCGCCGCACCCGGACAGCCTGAGGTATCCCCCCGGGATCATCGATCCAAACTCTCAGCCCCTCGGGAATCTTCCCGAGGGGCTTTTTTACGTTTAACGATTCCCTGACAGACCGGCCCTCCCGGCCACGTCCCACGGAAAGCCATTTCCATTCCCGAACGAATCCATCCATGAAAACCCCGCTCCTCGCCACGCTCGCCCTGCTGCCGCTCCTCGCCTTCGCCGAGGACCCCAAGCTGAAAGTCCTGATCCTCGACGGGCAGAACAACCACGACTGGAAGTCCACCACGCCGGTCCTCAAGGAAGCCCTCGAATCGAGCGGCGTCTTCACCGTCACGGTCAGCACCTCGCCGCCCGACAAGGCGGGCCCGGAGGCATGGGCGGCCTGGAAACCGGACTTCGCCGGCCACGACGCGGTGCTCAGCAATTACAACGGCCAGATGTGGCCCGAGGACGTCCAAAAGAGCTTCGTGAAATTCGTTGAGGACGGTGGCGGCTTCGTCTGCGTCCACGCCGCCGACAATTCCTTCGGCAACTGGGAGGAATACAACAAGATGATCGGGGTCGGCGGCTGGGGCGGCCGGCAACTCGGCAAGGACGGCGCCTGGCTCCACGCGGTGGACGGCAAGATTGTCCGCGACACCACCAGCACCGGCGGCGCCGGCAGCCACGGCCCGCGCGAACCCTTTCTGGTCGAGCACATCGACACCAACCATCCCATCACCAAGGGCCTGCCCGCCAAGTGGCTCCACGCGAAGGACGAACTCTACTGCAAGCTGTGCGGGCCGGCCGTGAACGTCGAGGTGCAGGCCACCGCGCTGTCGCCGCAAACCAAGCGCCACGAGCCGATGCTGCTGACCATCACCTACGGCAAAGGCCGCATTTTCCACACCCCGATGGGTCACGACGTGGAAGCGATGCGCTGCCGCGGATTCTACGAACTCCTCCAGCGCGGCACCGAATGGTCGGTCAGCGGCAAGGTCGAGCGCACCGCCGAAGTCCCCGCCGACTTCCCGACCGCCGACAAGGTGGTGCCCGTCCCCGCTCCCTGACTCCAGGGGGACGGATCGATTTGGCCGGCCGGGCATGCGGGCGATTGACGACCCGCTCGCCACGCGGGAGAGTCTTGCCGGAGAAGCAGCATGGCGGACTCACGAATCATCGGCATCATCGCGGGTAGCGGCGTTTACCCCGAAACCTTCGCCCGCGCGGCCCGCTCGAAATCTCCCGACGTCCGCCTGGTGGCCGCCGCCTTCGAGGGCGAGACCCCGGAGGCCTTTCTCGATCTCACCGATGCCTCCGCCTGGTTCCGCGTCGGCCAGCTCGGCAAGCTGATCAAGTTTTTCAAAGCGCAGAAGGCGACCGAGGCCATCATGGTCGGCCAGATCGCGCCGAAGAACCTGTTCGATCTGCGGCCCGACCTGCGCACCCTGATGCTGCTGGCCCGGCTCAAGGAGCGCAATGCCGAGTCGCTGTTCGGGGGAATCGGCGAGGAACTGGCGAAGGACGGGATCCACCTGCTGCCCGCCACCACCTTCCTCGAGGACCTGCTGCCGCACGCCGGCCACGTCTGCGGGCCGGTCCTGAAGAAACGGCAGCTCGAGGACGCCGCGTTCGGCTTCCGCATCGCCAAGGAAACCAGCCGGCTGGACATCGGGCAGACCGTGGTGGTGCGCCACGGCACGGTGCTGGCGGTGGAGGCCTTCGAGGGGACCAACGCCTGCATCCGCCGCGGCGGCGAGCTCGGCCGCGGCAAGGACACGATGCTGGTCAAGGTGTCGAAGCCCAACCAGGATTTCCGCTTCGACGTGCCGGTGGTCGGACCGCAAACCATCGAGGCCTGCTCCGCCGCCGGAGTGAAAGCGATCGCCATCGAGGCCGGCAAGACGCTGTTGTTGGAACGGGAGTCGATCTTCCGGCTCTGCCAGGAACACGCGGTCAGCATCCACGCGATCGAGGAGTGAGCGAGGTAATCGCGCCTTGCCGCCTGCCCGCTCCTCTGATTCCATCCGCGCCCCGACCCGCTCGACCCTATGGCCAACAAGGACCACACCGACCCCGCCCGCATGGAGAAGATCGTCTCCCTGTGCAAACGCCGCGGCTTCATCTTCCAAGCCGGCGAACTCTACGGCGGACTCAACGGCTGCTGGGACTACGGCCCGCTCGGCGCGGAGCTGAAACGCAACCTCAAGGACTACTGGTGGCGCAAGACCGTCCAGGAACGCGACGACGTGCTCGGCATGGACGGCGCGATCCTCACGATGCCGCAGGTCCTGAAGTCCTCCGGCCACCTCGATGGCTTCAGTGACCCGATGTGCGACTGCCTGCTGTCGAAGGCCCGCCTCCGCTCTGACCAGGTGCCCGCGCAGGACGGCACCGCCGTTTACTTCAAGGGTGCCAAACACGAAGCAAGCGCCTGGAGTGTCGAGCGCCCCTTCGCCGTCCTCGTCGCCCCGGGCAAGGACCCCGTCGAGTCCCACAAGACCGCCCGCAGATTTTACGGCGAGTTCATGCCGGACAAGAAGATCTCCCCGAAGGAACTCGAACTGGTCGAGGACCGCCGCGAGGAAGTCAGCGGCACCACCTCCTTCAATCCGGACAACGGCGGCCTCCTCACCGAGCCCCGCGAGTTCAACCTGATGTTCAAAACCAAGATGGGCGCCTCCGCGGACGACAACGACTCGTCTTCCGACGCCTACCTGCGTCCGGAGACCGCGCAGTCGATCTTCGTGCAGTACAAGAACGTCCTCGACTCGAACCGCATCAAGCTGCCTTTCGGCATCGCCCAGATCGGCAAGTCCTTCCGCAACGAGATCAACCCGCGCAACTACACCTTCCGCAGCCGCGAGTTCGAGCAGATGGAGATCGAGTATTTCTGCCGCCCGGAGGATGGCATGCGCCTCACCGACGAGTGGCTGGAGGCCCGCCTGAACTTCTACGCGGAGATCGGCATCCCGCGCGAGAAGCTCCACATCCTCGACGTGCCCGATGGCGAGCGCGCCTTTTACTCGAAGAAGACCTACGACATCGAATACGAATTTCCCTTCGGCATCCAGGAACTGGAAGGCGTCGCCTACCGCACCGATTACGACCTCGGGGTGCACCAGAAGGGTTCCGGCAAGCCGCTCGAATACTTCGATGAGGAAACCAAGGAGCGCTTCCTCCCTCACGTCGTCGAGCCCTCCGCCGGCTGCGACCGCACCATCCTCGCGCTGATTTGCGAGGCCTACGACGAGGAGAAGCTCACCGATGACAAGGGCAAGGACGATTCCCGCGAGGTGCTTCGCTTCGTGCCGCGGATGGCGCCCGTGAAAGCCGGCATTTTCCCGCTGCTCAAGAAGAACGAGGAGCAGGTCCGCATCTGCAAGGAGATCCAGAAGAAGCTCCAGCCCTGGATGAACGTCTTTTACGACGACGGCGGCTCCGTCGGAAAGCGCTACCGCCGCCAGGATGAATGCGGCACCCCGTTCTGCATCACCGTCGACTTCGATACCCTCGGCGAGAACGGCCCGGAGCAGAAAGACACCGTCACCGTCCGCCATCGCGACTCGATGGAACAGGAACGGCTGCCGGTCGATGCCCTGCTGCCTTGGTTGCTGGAGCGGGTAAGGTAGCTCTTCAACCGCCCGCTTCATCGGTTCGAAGGACCACCTCTCCCTGCGCTTCGCGAGGTGAGGCGAGTCCGGTGGAGGCGGTGTCCCGGTGGAGAGTTTCTTCAACCGCAACGCGGTTGCCTCATAAAGCCCGGGGTTGCCGCGACAACGGAGCGGCTACCCCGGGTGGACGGTTCGATGGATTCCAACCCCGGAGCGGGTTGCCTCGGTGGGCCCTGAGGGTGGGGAACCGTATCACCAAACCGTCCCGCCCGAGGCAACCGCCTTCGGGGTTGGCAAACCCTGCGGGACCAACCCGGGGTAGGTCCTCCGTGGTCGGACCAACCCCGGGCTATAAGAGGGAACGGCGTTGCCGTTGGAGGACGGATTGAGGATTCTGGGGCGGTGAGATACAACCGAAGGTCGTTCGATCCCCGCGGCCGCCGGCCGCGGAGGTAGGGTCGGACGCCATCGGCCGACCGGCCTGCCCTCCGTAGCTTCAGCGGAGGAGGGAACGGTCCCCAAAGGCCCGTTCCACCCTCGGGGCAAGAAGCAACCCGCCCGTCGCTTCAAGAATGATTCGGCAGCGGCGTGTTGATCGCGTGCTGCGTCTCCCAGCGGGAAATCCCGCCGTCCTTGTTGAGATCGTAGTGTTCCAGCATGGACTCGATCTCCGCGGAGGTGACCCCGGTGACGCCGGTCTCCTTGATTCCCTGCTCGATCTCCTGGCGGGTGAGCTTGCCATCCGCGTTGTAGTCGAAGCGGTCGAACTTTTCCTGAAGTCCCATCACCTTGCGGCCATGGGCGGCTTCGGAATGGGGATCGGGCTGGGGTTGAGCGCAGGCGGCGATCAAGAAGGGCATGGGCAGCAAATACTTCATTCGCTGCGGATCATCGGCGAAGCCGCGATCGCGACAAGCGGGAATGATTGACCGCCGATCGATGGCAGGGAAGCTGCCGCGTGCGCATCCGAATCCTCGCCGCCGGCAAACCGGCGCTCGCCTATGCCAAGAGCGGGATGGAGGAGTATTTGAAACGGCTCGGGCGTTACGGTTCCCACGAGCTCGAGTTCCTCAAGGCCGGCGATTCGGAGAGCGTGTCCGCCAGCTTGTGGGAACGCTCGGCCGGCAGTTTCCGGATCGCCCTCGACGAGCGCGGCGAACTCCTGACCACGCGGAGCTGGGCCGACCAATTTGCCGCCTTGGAAATGCGCGGCGACATCAAGGCGCTGAGTTTCCTGATCGGGGCCTCGGACGGTCACACCCCGGCGCTGCGCGCGACCTGTGACGCGGTGTGGTCGCTGTCGAAGCTGACCCTGCAGCACGAGCTCGCGCTGGTCGTCCTGCTGGAGCAGCTCTACCGGGTCGCGACCCTGCGCAAGGGCGAACCGTATCACCGGTGAGGTCGAACGGAGATCACCGCCGCGGAGTCTGGGGCAGCGCCCCCAGCGCGCCGCCACCCTGGCCGGGCTGCGGCTTGTTCCAAGGGATCTGGCTGGAGGTCGAGACCGGGCCGGCGGGGTTGCGATCCTCTGCGTCCTCGGAGGCACAGGATGGAAGGAACAGAGTCAGGAGAGAGGCGGCAAGGATCAGGCGCATGGCGGGAACATAAAAAAGCCTCCGCGGCTTGCAAGCTCGCGGAGGCGGAGAATTCGCGAAACCTCGCTCAGTTGGTCGCCGGCT
>CAMCYK010000296.1 GCA_945883695.1 Akkermansia muciniphila
TCGTTGTCGGCGTCCGCCCATTCGGCGGGATCGAGCGGGAAAAGGTCGGCGTTGTCCGGGCGGGTGTCATTGTCGTCGTCCGGGTCGCTGTTGTTGCCGATGCCGTCGAGGTCGCTGTCGAGGGATTCCTCGGGGTTGTCGGGGAAGGCGTCGCTGGTATTCGGCGTGCCGTCGCCATCGCGGTCGTTTGGCGTGGATGTTGGAGAAAGCGGATCGGAGCCGGCGGCGAACTCGGCGGCATTGTTCCAGCCGTCGTTGTCGGGGTCGGAGGTGCCGGTGAAGGAGAGCGATGAGAGCATTTCAGCTTCCCAGGCGTCGGGGAGGAGGTCGAGGTCATCATCCGGGACAGGGTCGCCGGAGGTGGTGATGACGAGGGCGGGATGGACGGCGGGGTCGGCGTGTTCGCTGCTGTAGGTCAGGTATTGTCCGTCGCCGCCGTAGAGCAGGAGGGTGATGGAGTTGCCGTTCGGGCGGCGGGATTCGATGGCGTTGCGGAAGTTCGCGTTGCCGCCGCCGAGGGATTCGCGGACGCCTTCGCCGACTTGGTTGGAGAAAGTGAAGAGGGAGGTCAGGGCACCGGGCTGGAAGTCGGTGTCGGTGTTGGTTTCGCCCACGTAATCGGGGCGGAGGAAGGGGTTGGCGGCATCGTAACGGATCGTCGGCTGGATCACGGCGGGCGGGCCGTTGAAGGCGGCAACGGTGCGGGTCCGGATGCCGGCGGAGGAGCCGTTGATGGTGAGGCCGAGGGAGGCGTTGGTGACCGGGCCGCGGGGCAGGGCGGTGAGGTCGAATTTGAAGAGGCTGAGGTAATGGCGGGTGGCACCCTGGCGGGCGGTGTTCCGCTTGTTGGGGTCGTTGAAATAGAAGCCGCCGTCGTAGAGGCCGGAGCCGTTCACTTCGGTCAGGGTGCCATCGAAGCTGGCGAGGTCCGGCGGGACGAGCGCGGGATGCGGGGCGACGCGGAGGGTGGTCGTGGCTCCGGCGGGGAGGCTGCTGTTAGAGACGGGATCGGTGCCGGCGCGGTATTCGGCCCAGGTGTTGAAGCCGTCGCCATCCGTGTCGTCGAGCGGGGACGCGGTGGCGATGGCGGGGCAGTGAACGAGTTCCCAGACGTCAGAGATCAGATCGCCGTCGAGGTCCGGGGTCGAGGTGATGGAGTTCGGATCGCTGCCGGCGCTTTCCTCCATCTCGTTGTTCGCGCCGTCGAGGTCGGGGTCGAGGAGGCCGGTCTGGAGGAGGTTGGAGAAGTGGAGGATCTCCCAGGCATCGGCGAGGCCGTCGTTGTCGGCATCGGAGGCGGTGCCGCCGGGAAGCGTCGGCATTTCGAGAGCGAGATAGTCGTACATCACGTGGTCGCTGGTGGTGGTGCTGCGGCCTTGGACGAGGGTGATGGTGTTGCTGCCGGCGCGGAGGCGCGAGACGGGGATCTCGACGACGTGCGACGAGTATTTCGCGAGGTTCGTCTGGCGGAGGAGTCCGTTGCCGTTGCCGTGGCGGAACTCGCGCGAGTCGCGGTCGGCGGTGCCGATCTCCCAGGCGAGCCAGGTGCCGCTGCGGGCGATGTTCCAGGTCAGCGTGCCGAGGTCGAGGGTCTGGCCGGCCGTGACGGTGACGGGGGCGGCGTGCTTGTATTCGCCGGTGGCGCCGGAGGTGAAGGCGTAGAGCGTGTAGGTGCCGGGCCGGACGTGGGGGATGGTGAAGTTACCGCCGGGGCCGGCTTTCACCCAGTGCTGGTAGCGCTTCGACTCGAACTGCCAGTTGCCGCCGGGGTCCGCCGCGGCGAGGCCGATCCATGCGCCCTCGCCGTCTAACAGCGGCTTGAGGGGATCGTTCAAGTCGAGCGTGCCGCGGACGGTGGCGCGGCCGGAGGCGAGCGGGTAGTCGGGATTTCCGGTGAGCCAGGAATACGGCCAGGCGGCCTGTTCGGCGGCGGCCTGTTCTTTCGCGTCGGCCCAGCAGGCGTCGGCGCCGGCGGGGTCGTGGTTGCAGTAGAGGAGGAAGGGTCCGTAGAGCTTGCGCCAGGATTCGTTGGCGGCGATCGAGGTGGAGGAGCCGTTGTAGTGGTTCATCCCGAAGTGGATGTGCAGGATGCGGTCGGCGGGAGCCAGGTCCTGCTTCATCGGTCCGTCGTTGAAGAACTCGTGGCCGCCAGTGACCAGCCAGACGCCGATGTCCTCGTCATTCGTCGCGTGGCCCCAGACGGGGTTCTTGCGATAATTGGAGTTGTAGCAGTATTTCCCCTCGAACTGGCCGGCGAGGACGCCGGTGTTGAGCTTGACGATTTCCGCGATCGAGGTGGCGGAGGCCGCGGCGTAGTCGGCGGCGGTGGGCATCCGGCGGTTGCGGAGATCGTCGACGTAGAGGCGTTCGAAGGTGTTGTCGGGGAGTTTCCAGACCATGCGCCATTCGCCGAAGGAGGTGGCGGGGTAGCTGGCGGGGTGGTCGAGGAGGGCGTAGGAGTAGATCCCGCTGTCGCCGCGGCGGAGGACGTAGTGGACCTCGATGTCGACCGCCTGGGCCTGGGTGGTCCAGGTCTGGCGCATGCCGATGTCGACCATGTCCGGCGTGTTCGTCTTCACCGTGTAGGTGCAGCCGGAGGGCTGGCGGTAGTCCGCGCCGCCGTCCATCGAGTAGTAGATCTGGCGGGTGGAGGTGGTGAGCGGGACGCCGCGGAAGGTATAGGCGGTGAATTTCGCGTTGTCCTTGGTGAGGGTGGCGCTGACCACGCCGTTGGAGAGGGTGACGGAGCCGCCGTGGTCGGTGAGGGTCACGTTGGCGCCCACGCCGGGCGCGCCGCCGCCGGGGTCGTTGGCGCGAAGGGGCGAAACGACGAGCGCGAGGAAAAGGGCCAGGATGACCTTCATCAGCGGGGAAGATGGATTCAGCGGTGCGGCCACTTGGCGAAGTCCTTGGCGACGGACTCGCCCCAGTTGCCATACCAAGCGTAGCCGTTGCGGCGTTCCGCGCCAATCTGGTCGACGGAGTCCTTCTTGATGCCGTCGCGGTCGCAGAAGAAGGGCTTGCCGGTTTCGAGGTCGTAGAAACGGGCCCACAGCGGCGGGGCTCCGGGGTCCTTCTCCATCACGCGATCCTTGCCGGACTTGACGTAGCGGTAGCCGGTCACCTTGGCGGAGTCGAACCAGGCGACGCCGCCCTTCACCGCGCGGATCACGGCGGGCGACGGCTTCTCGAGGTCCATCAGGAAGCGGAGGATGCCCGCGCTTTCGCAGCCGCTGAGCGAGGGGAGTTCGTAGTCGCGGGCCTTGGCGGGGGCGAAAGTGACCTCGTCGTGCTGGGCGCACCAGACGGCGGGTTTGCCGCCGATCACGATCTGGCACTTCAAGATGCACTCCACGCCGCGGTCGAAAGCGGCGGTGGCGGCCTTGCGGCGCTCGGGGCCGAGGAAGGAGAATTCATCGGAGCCGGTGCTGTCCTTGAGGAACTCCAGCAAGCGGACCATGGTGCCGTCGTTGAAAGTGATGTGGCGGTGGTACTTTTTTCCGGGCGGATGGAACTGCGGCCAGCCGCCGTTCGGGTATTGGGCCGCGAGGATGTGGTCGAAGCCCTTGATCACGGCGTCGCGGCACTTTCCGTCGCCGGTGGCTTCGAAGGCCCGGGCGAGGAAGCGGAGTTCGCCGGTGGTGGCCTTGTTGTCGAAGGTGCCTTCGAGGCTCTTCGCCTTGCCGGTGTAGGGCTGCTTGCTGGTGTCGTTGTTCTTCGGCCAGCTTCCTTCGGGCGCTTGCCAGGAAAGCACGTTCGCGACGGCTTTCTTTCCATCTACGGAGCGGAACCAAGCGTCGGACTTCTTGAGCAATTCCTCGGGTGATGCCGTGGCGGCGGCGAGGGGAAAGAAGAGGACAGTGAGGAGGAGTCGGGCATTCATGGGTTGGAGAGGGAATCCGATGAGGTAGCGGGCGGGGAACTCGCCGGCGGGAGGAATATCTTTCCGGAAGGCTTGCGGCAAGATGCCGCAGCCACGGGGAAATGGCCGTCGGACGGGTTTCACGGGTCGGTGCGGAAAGGAGCGGCGGGGAGGCCGGCGGTGTTGAAAAGATTCGCGCCTTGCGGGTTGTCCGCCCAGGCGTAGCGGACGTGGACGGGGCGGGGGACGGCGGGACTCGAGACGATGACCGTGTCGCCCTCGATCCCGGCTTCGGCCCAGACGAACTTCCGGTCGTCGCCGGCGATCGCGAAGTGTTTCAGCGGGCCGTCCTTGGCGACGAGTCCGCCGTCGGTGGTGTCGAAGTGGAGGACGATGCGGCCGTCCTCGATTTCAGCGGTCTTGAACAGCGGGCCTGCGCAAGCTACGTCCTTGCCATAGTCCTTCTTGAGGGCGAGCAGGGCGAGACGCTTGCCGACGTCCTGCTTGTTGCGGGGGTGGATGTCCTTTTCTTCCCCGAGGTCGAGGGTTACGGCCATGCCGGTCTTCGGCAGCGACAGCGAGGTCGACTGGGCTTCGCGCATGGTGGCGAGGCTGCTGTCGGCGGGCTCGGGCTTCGGCTTCTGATAGGGGGCGAGCTGGACGAAGTGAAAAGAGAAGTCGCGGTTCCAGCGGGCGCGCCAGTCTTCGATGAGTGCGTGCTGGAGGGCGGGGTAAAGCTTGCGGCTGCCGACGTTCGACTCGCCCTGATACCAGATCGCGCCGCGGAGGGAGTAGGGGATCAGCGGGGCAATCATGCCGTTGAAGAGGACGGCGGGGTGGTGCTGGTCCTGGATCGGATCGGGATGGCGCGGGGCGCGGCCGCTCTTGTTAGAAGCGGTCCATTTCGCCATCGCGGTGCCGTAGTCGGCGAAGGGCTGCGGATTGTCGCGGTAAGCGATGAACTTCTTCCAGAACGCATCGTGCAGCGGCTTGAAGGCGGGATCGGCGGCGAGTTTCTCCTTGCTGATCCACGCTTCCGCGGTGCTGGCCCCGTAGGCGCTGGTGACGATGCCGACGGGCACGCCGAGTTCTTTCTGCAACTCGCAGGCGAAGAAGTAAGCGACCGCGGAGAAATCGCCGGCGGTTTCCGGAGTGCAGGCTGTCCACCCGCCTTCGAGTTCCGGCTGCGGGTCCTCGCGCATGGCCCACTCCGCCTTGAACTCGCGGATCCGCGGGTGATCGGCCTTCGCGACTTCCCGCTCCCAATTCGCGGCTCCGGCATAGGAACGCTTCGCGGTTTTAGCCAAGGAGAAGTCCATGTTCGACTGGCCGGAGCAGAGCCAGACTTCGCCGACGAGGACGTCGGTGAAGGTGCGGGTGGTGTCGGCTTTCACCTCGAGCTCGTGCGGACCGCCGGCGGGCAGGGCGGGGAGATCGAGGCGGAACTTGCCGTCGGCCGCGGCGGTGGTGCTGACGGTTTTTCCGGCGATGCTCGCGGTGACGACGGTGCCCGGGTTGGCGGTTCCCCAGACGGGATTCGGTGTCTCGCGCTGGAGCACCATGTGGTCGGAGAAGATCCGCGGCAGCCAAAGGACGGCGGGGAGCAGGTGCTGGCCGAGTTCGGTGCCGCGGAGGGCGCCGGCGAGCACGCTGGCGTTGAGCTCGGCCCCCGCGGGGTTCGGGTGGGTGTGGTCGCCGGGGGCGAAGAGCGCGGTGAGCTGTTCCTCGCCCAGCGCCTCGTAGCGGTCGGCGAGCAGCGCGTTGAAGTCGATGAAGACGGCTCCGCCTTGCTCCGCGGCTTGTTTCGACCAGCCGCCGTAGGTTTCGCTGGCCCGGCCGATCTTGCCGTCCTGCCAAATGTTCCGCGGGATCAGCGAGAGCACGATCGGCGTGGCACCCTTGGCCTTGGTCTCGGCGATGTACTTCCGCAGATAAGCGCCGAAGCTGAGGACGGACTCCGGCTGGCCGTCGGTCTTGCGGACGATCTCCTCGCTCTCGTCGCCGTTGCCGCGGATCGAGGCGCGGCAGCGATCGTCGTTGATGGCGCCGCCGTCGTTGTGGCCGAACTGCATCAGCACGAAATCGCCGGGCTTGAGGTTGGCGACGACCGCGTCCCAGCGGCCTTCGGTGAGGAAAGTCCGGCTGCTGCGACCGCCGATGGCGCGGTTGAGGACTTCGATCTTCGCGGGATCGAAACGCGCGACCAGCGGATCGCCCCAGCCGCGGGTGCCGGCGGTCTGGTTGCGGACGGTGGAGTCGCCGAGAATGAAAAGGGTGGGTTTCCCCCAGGCGGCGGCCGTGAGGCAGCAGGCGAGGAGAAT
>CAMCYK010000297.1 GCA_945883695.1 Akkermansia muciniphila
TTTGTCACCACCCCTGCTCATGAGGGTGTGGAGGTTGTCAACGGGGCCGGGGATGGAACCCGTAACCCGTTGATAGAGAAAACATACGCGCGAGAGGACTCGAACCTCCACGGGGTTGCCCCCACTAGAACCTGAATCTAGCGCGTCTACCAATTCCGCCACGCGCGCCTTGTTTTTTCCCGCCGGTTCGACGGGCGGCGAGAGCATCATGCCGCCCGGGAATTTGCAACACCCATTCTTCGGAAAAATTCGCCTCCCGCCGGATCGCTTTCGCCGTTGCCAAACAAGGGGCCGTCAAGACAGCCTCACGTCATGCGAAATCCGGCCCCGCTCATCCTTAGCCTGCTGCTGGCCGCCACGGCCGCCTTTTTCCTCATCCGCAGCCCCGACCTCCCGCCCAGCGCCGCACTCGCGCCAGCGGATGCCGCCGACGCGGTCGCCGACTCTCCGCCGCCGGAGGCCCCTCCGGTTCCGGCCGACCCGCCCGCCACGGTCAAAACCGACGTCGAGGTCGCCGCGGCACCGGCCAAAGACTGGCCGCACGAACGCAGCGATATCCCGGCCGACCCCAAGGCGGTCTTCGGCAAGCTCGAAAACGGGATGCGCTACCTGATCTACCCCAACGCCGAACCGCCGGGCCGCGTCTCGCTGCGCTTGCACATCGCCGCCGGGTCCCTGATGGAAGCCGATGACCAGCGCGGCCTCGCCCATTTCCTCGAACACATGGTGTTCAACGGATCGAAGAACTTCACCCCGGAAGAACTCATCCCGCGGATGCAGCGCCTCGGCATCGCCTTCGGCGCCCACGTCAACGCCTACACCTCGTTCGACGAGACGGTCTACATGCTCGACCTGCCGGACCTGTCCGAAGAGATGATGAAGCTCGGCTTCACCGTGATGCGCGATTTCGGCGACGGCGCGAAGCTCGACCTCGCGGAGATCGACAAGGAGCGCGGTGTCATCCTGTCGGAGAAGGTCGACCGCGACTCGGTGAGCTACCGTTTGATGCAGCAACAATTCGAGGAACTGCTGCCCGCCTCGCTGGTGGCACAGCGTTTCCCGATCGGCATCGAGGAAGTCATCAAGAACGCGCCGCGCGAACGCTTCGTCGACTTCTACACCCGCTTCTACACTCCCGAACGGATGACCTTCGTGGTCGTCGGCGATGTCGATCCGGCCGCCATCGAGGCGCGGATCCGCGAAAGCTTCAGCTCGATGGCCAATCCCGCGGAGCCCGGCAAAGATCCGGATCTCGGTGAGATCAAGGCGCCGGACGGCGTGGTCGCCGCCGTTTACACCGACAAAGAGGTGACCTCGACCGATCTCTCGCTGGTCTCGATCCGCCCGTTCAGCCCGGTCGCCGACACCCGCACCCGCCGGCTGTCGATGCTGCCGCTGGGCCTGGCCCACGCCGCGATCAGCCGCCGTTTCGAGCGGCTCGCCAAGCAGGACGGCTCGCCGGTCGCCGGCGGCAGCGCGAGCCGCCAGGAACTCTTCAATTTCGCCGAGCTCGGTTCGTTCGATGTCACGGTGACCGGGGATCGCTGGCAGGAAGCCCTGCCCGTGCTTGAACAGGAATTCCGCCGGGCGCTCGAGTTCGGCTTCACCGACGCCGAGATCGCCGAAGCCAAGGCCAACCTGCAGAACGCTTACGAGCAGGCGGTGAAAACCGCGCCGAGCCGCAAGTCCGACGGGATCGCGACCGCGGTGGCGCAATCGATCAACGACGGCCGCGTGTTCACGACGCCGGTGACCGATCTCGAGATCGTCGCGAAGGGTCTCGCCACCGCCACCCCGGAGACCTGCCATGCCGCGTTCCGCGAGTTCTGGGCCGACCAGGGCTTGCACCTCATCCTCACGACCAAGGAAGAACCCGACAATGCGACCGGCACCCTGCTTTCGATCTACCAGGATTCCAGTAGCCGCGAGGTGACGCCGCCGGCGCCGACCACCGCCGCGACCTTCGCCTATGAGGACTTCGGCCCTGCCGGCACGGTGAAATCGCGGGAGGAAATCGAGGATCTCGGCATCGTGCAGTTCGTCCTCTCCAACGGCGTCCGCCTCAACCTGAAGAAGACCGATTTCGAACAGGGCTCGATCCGGCTGCTCGCCCGCTTCGGGTCCGGCAAGCTGACCCAGCCGAAGGATATGCCGGGCCTTGATTTTTTCGCGGCCAGCGTGTTCGACGCCGGCGGCCTCGGCAAGCACTCGGTCGACGAGTTGCAGCAGATCCTCGCCGGGCGCAACGTCGGCACCGGCCTCTCGATCGGCGACGACAGCTTCGCGCTGAGCGGCCGGACCACCCCGGAAGACCTCGAACTCCAGCTCCAGTTGATGAGCGCCCAGCTGGCCGATCCCGGCTACCGCGAGGAGGCCCTGACCCAATTCAAGAAGGCGATCCCGCCGATCCTCCAGCAACTCCGCCACTCGCCGGCCGGCGCCGAGGCGGCGATGGACGCCTGGCTTCACGGCGGCGACTCGCGCTGGGGCGTGCCGGACGAGGCGAAGCTGTCCGCCTTCACCCTGGACGATGCCCGCGAGTGGCTCGCGCCCGCCTTGGCCAAGGACTACCTCGAACTGAGCATTGTCGGCGACTTCGACGAGAGCGTGCTGCTGCCGCTCGTCCTCAAGACTTTCGGCGCCCTGCCAGACCGCGCCGCCGAGAAGCCCGCGCTCGTCGCCGCGCGCAAGATCGCGTTCCCGAAGGCTCCCGCGGGAAAAACCTACACCTACGATTCGAAAATCGCCCAGGGAGCCGCCAAGGTGGTCTGGAAGACCGACGGCCTGCGCGGCAATACCAAGTTGTTCCGCCGGCTCAACCTGCTGGGCGAAATTCTCGGCGACCGCCTGCGCGAGGAAATCCGCGAGAAGCTCGGCGCCGCCTACAGCCCGAACTCCTATGCCAACGGTTCCGAAGGCCTCGATGGCTTCGGCTACCTCACCGCCGAATGCAGCGGCAAGGCCGAGGATGCGAAGCGGCTCGCGGACATCGCCGCTCAACTCGCCGCCACCCTGGCCAAGGGGGGCACCACCGATGACGAGTTGGAACGCGCCCGCAAGCCGCTCCAGTCCCAGCTGGAGAAATCCAAGCGCGACAACAGCTATTGGCTCGGCACCGTCCTCAGCCAGTCGCAGGAAGACCCGGCGCGGCTCGACCTGATCCGCGGCCGCGATGCCGACTATGCCGCCATCACCTCGAAAGAACTTAACGAGGTCGCCAAAAAATTCCTCGCCGAAAAGAACGCGATCAAGGTGCTGATCCACCCCGAGAAATGACAGCGGGTCAAAGACCCGACTTGCTCACCAGTTCGGCGAGTTGCTTCTGGAAATCGACGATGTCTTCCGGCGAAGGACGGTAACCGGGGGTGTCGGCGTCGAGCCCGGGGCGGCCATACTGGTCGAGCATCCAGATCGCCGTCTCGCCATCGGAGAAGCTGACCTTGCCGGACACCAGCGCGCCCGGCAGGGCCAGGCTGTCCATGGTGACGGTGACCACGCCGGTCGGCACGGGTTTGGCGGGCGCGAGGTCCCCGGCGGGCGTCGCGGCCTCTTTCGGCGTATCTTGAAGCTCGATCCCCAGATCGAGCACCAGGAACCGCGCGTCCATGTAGGTGACGGTGAGATCGAAGTCGTCTTTCAGACGCTTTTGGAGATCCGCGATGGACGCGCCCTCGGCCGCCCAGCGGTGGAGGGCGGATTTCTGATCGTCGGAAAGCTTGCTGGCGCTGAACATGCGGCGATTCAGCCCGTCGGCGCGCCATTTCCAAGCCCCAAATCCGCCAATCTGGCCCCGGTCCGCCCCACCCGCTTGATCGCCGGATCGAGGGTGATCCAGGAACCCGGGGGGCGGTTGACCTTCCGCCCCTCCGCCTACCACGAAAAATGCCACCCCGCGCAACGGGGTGGCATCTCAATGCTGCTCCTGGAAAGGGCTTAGAAATTGAAGCGAATACCGGCGCCGAAGCTGTAATCGTCAAAATCATCGATGTTCGCACCGGCCAGGTTCACGTCGTCGAACCACAGGTAGCGGACGCCTCCGTAGATCTCGAAGGTCGGCGAGAATTCATAGACGAGCCCGACGAAAGCCTGGGCGGCCAGAACCCACTCGCCCCCGCTGGCGAAGCCCGCGGAGACGTCCACATTGGCACCGCCGACACCAAGTCCGAGATAAAGGCCGAACGACTCGGTGAACACGATCTCGTATTTGTAGTCGAGGGTGATCGGAATGATGTCGACGCTGGTGTTGAAGGGAAAACCGGACTGATCGGCACCGATCCAGCCTGCTTCCACGAACAGCGAGGAGCCGTTGCCGAAATCATAACCGAGATGCGCGTTATAGAAGATCTCCTCGGCATCGAGCAGGTAGTCGGCGCCACCGCCGACAAACCATCCGCCGTCGGAATAAGCAGCCATTGGCTGCGGCGGCATGGTGGTGTTGGTGGATTCCGCTTCGCCCGCAAGAAGCAGGGAAGGAGCGGCAAAGACAAGAAATGCCGTGAGTGCGGTGTTGGTTTTCATAGGATCATGGTGGTTCCCGGGAGAGGTCAGATGAATCTCTCCTCAAGGAGTGCCGATCACCCCTTGCACGGAGCGGGCCATCGCGGAAAAGGTCTTGTTAGATGCCGCCAGCCTTGATCTGAAAGCATCGGGTGCGGCACGACAAGGCGGCCACCGCGTCGTCCGCAAGCATTATGCAACGGGGCATCGCGCACGTTGCAACGGCGGACTTGCCCCTCCTTCGCCGGCGGGCCCGACGCGCCGGAGCCCCCGCTGTCGATCCGCCGTCAATTCCCTTTCTTCCCGGGCATTTCGGGCTCTATTACCCGCGATGTTGAAGATCGCGCTTCCTGTCCACCCGCTGGCATTGCCGCGGGCCCTTGCCCTCGCGGTGTTCGCGGCATGCTCGTCGTGTAGCACGGGCACGGTGACGGATCCGGGTCCGGCGCGGGCCTCCGCCGAGTCCCCCGGGAACCAGGCGGCATCCACCACCGCCGCGACCCGGACAGCCTCACGGCGACCACAAGCCGGGCGCCCGGACCCGCGCTACCGGCCGCCGACAGGGTTTTCCGAACTTGAGGCGGTCGCGGGCGAAGTCGCCCGCGCCACCGGGCGCGACATCGGTTGGAAACTCCAGCGCGGAAGCCCCCAGGGCCCTCTGGTGACCATCCGCGGCAACCTGGACCGCTGCACGATCACCCTCCATCCCGTCGCCGCCCGCAAAATCCCGCCGAACACCTGGGCCTTTCTCTTCGGCCACGAGTTCGCCCATCTGGTCGAAGAGCTGGGGACCCACTCCGCGACCACCCCGGCCAACGAGTTGCAAGCCGACATCGCCGGAGCCCGCTATGCGATGGCCGCGGGCTACCGGGTCGAAGCCTTCCTCGGATGGGTTTTGACCGAACCCAACCAGCGGAGCCAATCCCATGGCTCGCTGCACCAGCGCGTCCAAGCCATCGCCACCCACTACGGAATTCCCCGGAGCGTGGTGCAGGCCGAGGCCGGCCGCGCATCCAAGTATCGCGCGGCCCGTTGATCGCGCCCCGATCTGGTAACGGTTGAGCGAAATGATCCGCTACAACCGGCACCACGCCTCTAACAAATCCATCATCGCCGCCGCCGCCGTCGCCCCGGTCTCGATCACCCCGGCATGATCGAGCACCTGCGGCGACATCCCCGCCGCCCAGTTGGTCAGGCAGGAAAACCCGGTGACCTTCATGCCCAGCGAGCGCGCCTGGATCGCTTCCAGCACGGTGCTCATCCCCACCGCGTCCGCCCCCAGTGCCCGCAGCATCCGGATCTCCGCCGGGGTCTCGTACTGCGGTCCCCGTAGTCCGGCATAGACCCCTTCGTGCAGGGTCATCTCGCGCTCGATCGCCAGCGAGTGGAACTCCCGCCTCACCGCGGCGTCGTACACCTCGCTCAGGTCGATGAAATTCGGCCCTCCCTCCAGCGGCGAGGTTCCCGTCAGATTCAAATGGTCGGTCAGCATCATCCAGCCGCCCGGCGCGTGCCCGGGATCCAGCGTGCCCGCGGCATTGGTCAGGATCAAATGGCGCACGCCGTGGTCATGCAGCCAGCGCACCCCGGCCGTCGCGGCGGCCGCGCCGTGCCCTTCGTAAAGATGGACCCGCCCCTGCATCACGACCACCTCCC
>CAMCYK010000298.1 GCA_945883695.1 Akkermansia muciniphila
TTCCAGCAGCCTCGCCTCGCCGCCCTCGCCTTCGAAGCGCTTCAGGAATTTCGCCCGTTCCGGAACCTTCACCAGGATGTGGAAGTGGTTGGCCATCACCGCGTAGGTGAGGACTTCCATGCCGGAGAATTTCGCCATCCGCCACATCAGCCGGAGAAAGGCTTCCTTCTCGGTGTCGCCGAACAGCTTCGCGCCGCCCGCGGTGCGGCTCATCACGTGGTAGGCCTGGCCGCCGGCGTGTTCCCCGCCGAACTGGCCGAGCAGGCGCCGCGGCGGGCGCTTCATCGAGCGCCCGAGGCTGCCCATCCGCCCCGGCATGGCAGCGGTGGGGAGGGTGACTTTATCCAGCGGCGCGAGCACCGGCAAGCTATTGGAATTCATTGGAAAAGAGAATTTCTGCAGGGCAGGTAATCAGAAAAGAAATTCGATGTCAATCTACTGATTGGCTGGCGTTTTTTAGGCGTTGTTTAGGCGTCATTTTAACCCCGAAATTCACACGGCGGGAATTGAGGGTACGCTGAACTCCCGGATGGCTTGGCCAATCGCATTCAACCCGCAAAACCGTGCGCCGGAATCCCCGTCACGCCCAGTCCACGGATCACGAACAGCCTTCCGGCCTCGGCCTCCTCAACGCTCTTGTGGATACCGGTGGTCACGTAAAGATCCGCCAATTCCGGTCCGCCGAAGGCACAGGCGGTGGTCTCCAGGCAGGGCAGGTCGATCTTACGCAACTCCTCCCCCGTCAACGGGCTGAAGCACGCGACGCAAGCCCCGTGGCAAAAGGCGATCCACAGGTTGCCAGCGGCATCCATCGTCATCCCGTCCGGCGAGGCCTCATGATGGGCGGTCGAGACCACGCTCCGCAGGTTGGTCAGGTGGCCCGCCTCGTAATCGAAAGCCAACACCTCTTTCCGCGGGGTATCGATGTAGTAGACTGTCCGCCCGTCCGCACTCCAAACAATGCCGTTGGAATTGGTCACCGGACCGAAGACCTCGTGGATCGTCAGGTCGGGGTCGAGCCGGTAGAGCCGCGCGTCACCGGTCTTCTTCACCAGGCTGATGGTCCCGGCGAAGAAACGACCGTCGGGTGAGCACTTGCCGTCGTTGAAGCGATTGTCGGGCTTGTCCGGCTCCGGGTCTCCGAGCGATGTGAGCGTGCCGTCCTCATCGAGGAAATGGAAGCCGCGGTCCCCCGCGATCACGAATCCGCCCGCCTCGCGCGGGACCACCGTGCCGACCCGCTCGCCGGCGTCCCAGGCCTCCTCGCTGCCGATTTCCGGATTGAAGCGGACCACCCGATGGCCCTCGATATCCACGTAGAGCAGTGAATTCCTCCACCACAAGGGTCCCTCACCCCAGCGGGCGCGGTAGTTGCCGACGGTCTCGATGATCACGAACGATAGGTTAGATTCCGGATCCGGTCGGGAAAGCAGAAATGCCCCGCAGCCCGACCCATCCGGTTCCTTGCATCTTTCGGCGAAATCAGGTTTGTCATGCGTCTCACAAAACGGTAAAGACAGGTCCAGCATCGCCCTCTACGGGGGTAAGGCTGCTTCTCCGACACGGAACCCATGCTGTCCCGCCAAGTCATCCCACTCTTGCTCGCCGCCGTCCTTTGCTGGCTCGGGACCTCCGCGACCGCCTCGGCGCAGTGGGAGATCAAGCAGATCAGCGGACGCGATTACGTCAATGTCGACGGGATGAAGAAATTCTACGCTTTTGATTCCATCAAGCGCAGCGGCAGCCAGATCGTTCTGGAAAACAAGAAGGTGATCATGAAGCTGCGGCTCGGCAGCCAGGAATGCCTGATGAACGGGGTAAAGTTCGTCTTCAGTTACAAGGTCGAGGAACATGGCGGCCGCGGTTGGATTTCGCGGATCGATCTGTCCAAGCTGGTCGATCCGGTGTTGCGGCCGAACTATATTTCCAATGCCGGCGATTTCCGCACGGTGATCATCGACCCCGGCCACGGCGGGAAGGACCCCGGCGCGACCAACGCGCTCGGCACCGAGGCGACCTACAACCTGCTGGTCGCCCAAGGCCTCAAGAAGATTCTCACCGAACGCGGTTACAAGGTGCTGATGACCCGCGAAACCAACCGCTATCTGACCCTGCAGGAGCGGGTCGACTTCGCGAACCGGGTGAAGGACAACGCGATCTTCGTCTCCATCCACCACAACTCCGGCGGCAGTTCGGCCCGCGGGCTGGAGACTTTCACGCTTTCACCGATCGGCGTCGCCCACTACGGCCGCGGCTTGAATTCGAGTGATTTCCAAATGCGCGCCGGCAACGGCCACGACTCCGCCAATGTCGCTCTGGCCACCGCGATCCACGGGACGGTCGCCCGCCACCTTGGCAAAAACACCTTCGACCGCGGGATCAAACGCGCCCGTTTCAGCGTGCTGACCGGCGTCAAGCATCCGTCGATTCTCCTCGAATGCGGGTTCCTGAGCCACCCCTATGAGGCGCGGCTGATCCACGGCGAGCCCTTCCGCAAGGCCGTCGTCACCGGCATCGCCGAGGCCATCGCGAAATACCGCTTCGCCGTCTCCAGGAAGCCGCCCACGAAGCCGTGAGGCAGCCCGCGGACCGCGGGACATCAGACCGGCGGCCATGGATTCACGAGTCGGCCTGAAGGTCGGCGCTCCGGGATCAGAGCCCTGGCACGCCGCGCGGACGCCAGGTCAGCAGCTCGGGCTCACCGTCGGTGACCAGCACGGTGTGTTCGAAGTGGGCGGACGGCTTGCCATCGGTGGTGATGACCGTCCAGCCGTCGTCCAGGATGCGGATCGACGGCGTGCCGGCGTTCACCATCGGCTCGATCGCCAGGACCATGCCGGGCTCGAGGATCGGGCTCTTCCCTTGCGGCCGGTAGTTCGGCACCTGCGGTTCCTCGTGGAGGTCGCGGCCGACACCGTGGCCGACAAATTCCCGGACCACCGTAAAACCCTTCGGCTTCACGTATTCCTCGACCGCACCGCAAAGATCGGCCAGCCGCTCGCCGGGGCGGGCGTGGTCGATCGCGGCGAACAGAGACTCCTCGGTGGCGACCAGCAGGCGGCGGGTCTCCGCGGAAACGTCGCCGACCGCGACGGTCAATGCGTTGTCACCGATCCAGCCGCCCTTGACGATCCCGACGTCGATTTTCACCACGTCGCCCGGCTGGATCTTGCGGGGTCCGCCGATGCCGTGGACCACCTCCTCGTTGACCGAAATGCAGATCTGTCCTTTGAATCCGCGGTAGCCGAGGAAGGCGCTTTTGCAGTCGCGCTGGCGCATCAGTTCGGAGGCGAGCTGGTCGATCTCCATCGTCGTGCGGCCCGGCTGGACCGCCTTCGCCAGTTCCAGCAAGATGGCGCTGGCGGTTTCCCCGGCCACCCGCATGCGGGCGATCTCGTGGGAGCCTTTGATTTTGATTTTATGCCGGCGAGCCATGATGGGGGCGGATGAGTTCGAGCAAGCGCGATTCAGCGCCCGCGGGATCGCTTGCGGCGGCGAAGCGGAGGAGCAGGCCGGCCGCCTGATAGCGGTGGACCACCGGCAACGTGTGTTGGTGATACTCGGCGAGGCGGGAGCGAAAGCCGGCCTCGGTGTCGTCGTGGCGGGACCCGGCCGCACCGCCGCAGTTGGGGCAACGGCCGGCGGCCAACTGGTCCTGGCGGCCGGACCAGCGGCAAACCGGGCATTCCACCCGATCCCGGATCCGTTGCAGCAGTTCGCTTTCGGGGACCTCCAGCAGGATCGCGGCGTCGAGATTCCAGCCGTGGGTGTCCAGCCAGCCGTCCAAGTATTCCGCTTGGACAAGGCTGCGGGGAAAGCCGTCGAGGACCCAGCCGCTGGATTGCCGGTCGAGCCAGTCCCCCATGATCGAGCACATCAGCGGGTCGGGCAGGTATTCGTGGCGGGCAAGGATCGGGGCGGCCTCGCGACCGAGAGGCGATCCTTCTTCGACCGCCGAGCGCAGCAACGCGCCGGTGCCCACGTAGGCGAGGCCGAGCCGCTCCGCGAGCCGCCGTCCCTGGGTTCCCTTGCCGGAGGCCGGGGGCCCGAGGAGGACGAGTCGCGGGGACATGGCACGGCGCGCGGGCGGACCGGCATCACTTGGCGATCCACGCCGCCGCGGCCACCACCACGATCAGGCCGATCACCGCCCAGAGGTAAACGAGGGCGGTGCTGGAGGCCGCGTTGCCGGATTGGGCGAGGCGGTCGTAGCGTCCCTTGAGCTTGCCCTTGCGGAGGAAGCCGTCGTAGTGGCGCTGCAGGAGGTGGGTCTCCACCTGGCGCATGATGTCGAGCACCACGCCGACCAGGATCAGCAAGCTGGTGCCGCCGAAGAACTGGAGAACCATCGAGTTCTGGTTGAGGCCGACCAGATGGCCGACTAGCGCGGGCAGGATGAAGATCAAGGAGAGGAAGATCGCGCCGGCAAAGGTCAGGCGGGTCATCGTGAAGTCGAGGAACTCGGCGGTCGGCTTGCCGGGGCGGACGCCCGGAATGTAGCCGCCATTGCGCTTCAGGTCTTCCGAGATCTGGGACGGCTGGAACATCGTCGCCACCCAGAAGTAGGAGAAGAAAAAGATGAACAGGCCGCCGAGGATGTAATACCAGGTGCCGCCGGTCTGCAGCTCGGTCTGGAGCCGGACCGCCCACGGAGCGCCTTGGGCGATCCACGAGATCATCATCGTCGGCAGCGACAGGATGGCGGTGGCGAAGATGATCGGCATCACGCCGGCGTAGTTCACCTTGAGCGGCAGGTACTGGGTCTGCCCGCCGAACTGCTTGCGACCAACCACCCGCTTGGCGTATTGAACCGCGATCCGGCGCTGGGCCTGGGTGATGGCGATGGTGCCGGCGATCACCAGGATCAGCAGCATGATCATCACGACCATCATGATGGAGCGGAACGGGGTGACATCGTCGCCGGTCACGAAGTGTTGCCAGGTCAGGACCAGCGCACCCGGAAGCGCGGAGATGATGTTGACCGTGATGATGATCGAGGTGCCGTTGCCGATGCCGCGCTCGGTCATCTGGTCGCCGATCCACATCAGCAACAGGGTGCCGGAGACCAGGGTGATGATGGTGAGAATCTGCCACAAGGGGGCGGCACCGGCCGCCGCGGCGGGGACCAGGTCGCCGTATTTCTCGATCCCGCTCATGTAGAACATGGTCTCGGGATTCAGCAGGGTGCGCGACACGAAGTACCCCTGCACCAGCGCGATGCCGATGGTGATGTAGCGGGTGTACTGGGTGATCTTGGCACGGCCGCCGTCTTCACGGGCGAGACGCGAAAGTTTCGGCACCACCGCGGTCATCAGCTGGACCATGATCGACGCCGAGATGTAGGGCATGATCCCCAGCGCGAAGATCCCCGCCTGCTGGAGGCCGCCGCCGGCGAAGATCGTGAGCATCGCGCTGAACGCGTTGCCATCGTCCTTCGAGGCGTTGTCCATCCATGCCTTGATGACGGAGGCATCGACGCCGGGCAGGGTGATGTGCACGCCCAATCGCACGATGACGATCATGGCGAGGGTGAAGAGGATCCGGTCCCGGAGTTCCGGCACCTTCCAAGTGTTCGCGAATGCGGAGATCATGTGTGAGCGGGTTGCAAAAAGCGACGGGTTTGTAAACGCGGAGAGGAAGCGATCAAGCGCTTCCTCACCGGAGACCCGTCATGTCGGACAGGAACGGGGCATCAGGCTTCGGCCGGGACTTGGACGCTGCCGCCGGCCTTCTCGACCTTTTCCTTGGCGGAGGCGCTGATGGTGTCCACGACGAGGGTGAGTTTCTTGGTGATTTCACCGAGACCGAGCACCTTCACCTGCTCGCAGGCGCGGTTGATGAGACCGGCCTGGCGGAGCTTCTCCTCGTCGACCGTGTCGCCGTCGTGGAATGCCTTCTCGAGCTGCGAGAGGTTCACGACCTCGACCTTGGTCTTGAAGTTGTAATTGTTGAAGCCGCGCTTGGGCAAGCGGCGGTGAAGGGGCATCTGGCCGCCTTCGAAGCCGACGCGGGTGCCGCTGCCGGAGCGGGCCTTCTGGCCCTTGTTGCCCTTGCAGGAGGTCTTGCCGTGGCCGGAGCTTTCGCCGCAGCCGAGGCGCTTGACCTTGTGCTTGGCTCCCTTGTTCGGAGCGAGTGTGTGAAGTTTCA
>CAMCYK010000299.1 GCA_945883695.1 Akkermansia muciniphila
ATGTTCCTCACCCGGCGCCTCGTCAGCCCGCGCTGGCCCTATCTGCTGCGGCAGGGGATTTCCAATCTCCACCGGCCGGGCAACCAGACCCTGCTGTTCCTGCTGTCGCTCGGGCTCGGCAGCTTCCTGCTGGTGACCATCCTGCTCGCCGGAAACCTGCTCAACGGCAAGTTAAGCCTCAACGCGTCGGTGGAGAGTCCGAACCTCTATCTGATCGACGTCCAGCCGGACCAGGTGGCCGGGGTGAGGGGGATCGTCGAGGGGCAGGGGATGCCGGTGCTGGAAAGCGCGCCGATGGTGACGATGCGGATCGAGTCGGTGCGCGGCATCCCGGTGCGCGATGCCCCCGGCGTGCCGCGCTGGGTGGTGCGGCGCGAGTTCCGCTCGACTTACCGCGATTTCCTCAATCCGACCGAGACGCTGGTGGCCGGCGAGTGGTATAAAAGCGTGCCCGATCCCGCCGGGCCGGTGCCGCTGTCCTTGGAGGAGGAGATCGCCAAGGACCTGAAGGTGGCGATCGGCGACGAGTTATCTCTCGATGTCCAGGGCGTGTCGGTGAAGGCCAAGGTGACCAGCTTGCGCAAGGTCGACTGGAGCCGCTTCAACCTGAACTTCTTCATGGTCTTCCCGCCGGGCGTGCTGGAGGACGCGCCGGGCTTCCACGTGGTGACGACCAAGACGCCGGACGCGAAGGCGTCGGGCGAACTGCAGCGGGCGCTGGTGGACGAGTTCGCGAACGTGACGGCGATCGACCTGTCGCTGATCCTGGAGACGGTGCGGGATATCCTCGGCAAGATCTCCACGGTAGTCTCGGTGCTGGCCGGCTTCACCGTGCTGGCCGGCTTGCCGATCCTCGTCGGCACGCTGCTCAACGGCCGCGACGTGCGGCTGAGGGAAAGCGTGCTGCTGCGGACGCTCGGGGCCTCGGCGCGGCAGGTGAAAATCATCCTGACGATCGAATACGCGACGCTCGGGCTGCTGTCGGCGCTGACCGGCGTGCTGCTCGCGGTGGCGGCGAACGCGGCGCTGGCGAAGTTCGTGTTCAAGGCGTCGATGTGGCCGGATTTCGGGCTGTTAGGGATCGCCTTCGCGAGCGCGACCGGAGTGTCGGTGATCGGCGGGCTGCTGCTGAGCCGCGGGGTTTGCGAGCATCCGCCGCTGGAGATTTTGCGGGGCGGGGCCTGAGGGTCGCGGCGCCGCTACAGGGCGGTGAGCCTGCGGCTCGTCGCTTCATCCACCGGCTTGCAAGCCCGGTAGCCCTCGCCGTGCTCGGGGACGGAGGCGAGGAATTCGCGGCGCTTCGTTTCGTCGGCGAAGTCGAGTCCGAGGAGGGCGCGGCCGATGCGTTCGCCGGACTGGCGGTAGTTGAAGTAGCAGAGGCTGGCACGGCCGCGGACGAGCTTGTCGAGGAAGTCGTGGAGGGCGCCGGCGCGTTCATAGAAATCGAGGCGGAGGAAGGCGGGGCAGGTGAGCAGGTCGCCGCGCAGCGGGATCGCGCGGAAGGCGATGTCGATGGCCCCGGTGAGGTCTTCCCAGAGAAAGCCGCCGGCATCCAGTTTTGCCGGGAGGGCGTCCAACACCCGCGGGTCCTCGGCGGTGATGGTGAAGGCGGGCCAGGCCTCGCTTTCGTGGGTTTTTCCATACTGGAAATCGGCGATGTTAAGGCCTTCGAAGCAGGTATCGAGCAACTCGAGCATCGTCCCGGGGCGTTCGGGGATGCGGACGCGCAGGGTGCGCGAGGCGCACTGCGCGGCCCCTTCGGACTGGGCGATCACGCCCAGTTGGAGGAAGTCGACATTCGCGCCGCAGAGCACGACGAGCACCTTCTTGCCGGCCATCGCCGCGCGTTCCTTCATCAGCGCGGCGAGGCCCATCGCGCCGGCCGGCTCGGAGACACAACGCAGGCCTTCCCACAGGGTGCGGATGGCGCGGCTGACCTCGGCGTTGCTGACGGTCACCATGCGGTCGAGCGATTCGCGGCAGATCTCGAAGGGCAGCTCGCCGGCCTTCCGCACCGCGGTGCCGTCGCAGAAGATGTCGACCTGATCGAGGGTGACCGGATGCCCCGCTTCGAGCGCGGCTTTCATCGAGGCCTGGCCTTCGCCTTCGACGCCGATGATTTCGATCTTTGGCCAGTAGGTCTTGAGCCAGGTGGAAACGCCGGCCGCCATCCCGCCGCCGCCGATTTGCAGGTAGGCGGCATCGAAGGGGCCGTGGCCGGAGAGCACGACCTCGTCGGCGAGGGTACCCTGGCCGGCCATCACCTGGAGGTCGTCGTAGGCGTGGATGTAGATCGCGCCGCTTTCCGCCGCATCGGCGCGGGCGGCGGTCACGGCGTCGTCGTAGCTGTCGCCGGCAAGCAGGATCTCGACGCGGTCGCCGCCGTGGTGGCGGACGGCGGCCTGCTTCACCTTCGGGGTGGAGCGGGGCATGTAGATCCGGGCCAGGATACCGAGCGCGCGGGCGGCGAGGGCGACGCCCTGGGCGTGGTTGCCGGCCGACGCGGTGACCACCCCGGCGGCCTTTTCGGCGGGGGTGAGGACGGCCATCCGGTTGCAGGCGCCGCGCCATTTGTAAGCTTTGATCGGCGACAGGTCCTCGCGCTTGACCCAGACATCGACGCCGTCGAGCGCCAGGTGTTCCAGCGGCGTCGGCTGGCCGAAGCGGTAGACCCGTTCGCGGGCGAACAGGATTTCCTGGCGCAGGCGTCGGTCGAGCGGCAATCCCTCACGTTCCACGTGCCCGGTGTCCCTCATCGGGAGCTGCGGTGCAAGGCTGGGCCGAAGCGATTCCTGTTCCGGCGGCGGGGGGAGACGAGCGGGTGCTCTGGCGGGAGGGAACCGTTTGAAGTAAAGGCTGCCGGGTACCATTCCGGTCGGCCGAGGGCGTCCGACCCTACCTTGGGCCGCGGAGGGCGAGGTAGCGGGCCTTGAGTTCCTCGGCCTGGGTTCGCAAGGAATGGGCGACCGGCAGGGCCGCGTCGACCTTGGCCTTGGTCTCGGCGAGTTCGGCGGAACTGGCCGCGAGTTTGGTGTCGAGGCCGGTGAGCGCAGCGCGGGCAGCCGCGCTCGCGGCTTCCGAATCGCCGACCGCTTTCGGATCGGCGGGCGGCACCGCCTTCAGCAGCTCGGCGTGCTTGAGGTGGAGATCGGCCAAGGCTTGGCGGGCCGGCGTGATGGCGGCGAGTTGCTCGTCGACGGACTTGGCGAGCGCTTCGAATTCGGCGAGCCGCGACTCCGCCTCGAGGTTCTGGCGTTCGGCATCGGCCCGGACCTTGAGGGCCTCGGCGTTGATGGCGGCGGCGCTCCAATGGCGCTCGCGGTCTTGGAGCTGCGGGAGCTGTTGCTTGGTCTGCTCAAGGGCGGCCAGCGCCGCGGTGGCGGCCGCTTCGACCGGGGCGATGGCGTCGCGGACCGCCGGCAGCGCGGCTTCGAGTTCCTTGATCTTCGCCCCGGCGGCGGCGCTGGCCTGGGTGGCGGCGGCGACGGTGGCGGGCAGGGTTTCGACGTCCTTGGCGAGAGCCGCGACCTCGGCGTCCAGTTTGGCGGTTTCCTCGGTGGTTGCCTTGTGGCGGGACTCGATCTCCGCCAGCGGGCCGAGTTCGCGGGCCCGCTCGGAGCGGGCCTGTTCGAGCGCGGCCGCGGCGGCTTCCGCTTTCGGCCGTTGGCCGCCGATCGACCCCTCGAGGCCGGCGATCGCGTCGTTGCGGTTTTCGGCGCGGGCTTTCGCGAGTTCGTCTTCCAAGCGCTTCAATTCAGCCGCGGCCGCCTGGCTTTCCTGATCGGTCGTGGCGATCCGCTGGTCGACCGCGGCGATGACTGCCTGCTTGGCGGCGAGCTCCGCGGTGGCGGCATCGAGCCGGGCGCGGGCCTGGCCCGCCGGTTCTTTCTTGGGCGGCAGTTGTTGGGTGGACTGGGCGAGCCGTTGCTCGGTTTCCTGCTGACCCTTGACGGCCGCGGCATGGAGTTCGCGGGATTGGTTCAAGGCGGCCTCGGCGTCGGCCAGCGCCTTGCGGGAGGCATCGAGCTTTCCGCTCGCGGCGGCGGCGGTGGCCTCGGCGGCGGCAATGCCTTCGGGGTGTTTGCGGATTACCTCGCGCAGGGCGACCAGGCGCTGCTCGAGCGTGGGGGGATTGGCGTCGAAGCTGCCGGCCGGATTGCCGGTGGCGACGTCCCAGACGGTGAGGTGGCCGCGGTAGTCGGCGGCGAAGGCGCGCTTGCCGTCGGTATCGATCGCGACCGCCACCGGCAGGTCGGGCTGGTCCTTGAACTCGCGCAGCAGGGTGAAGTCCGGCTTCCACAGCTTCACCACCCGGTCGCGGCCGGCGGTGATGAAGGAGCCGTCGCGGGCCCAGGCGAAGGCGAGCACGCCGCCGGGATGGGCATCGAGCTTCCGGACTTCGGTCCCGCCGTTCATTTCCCAGAAGCGGACCGTGCCGTCTTCCGAAGCGCTGGCCAGCAGGTTGGAATCGGCGCGGAAGGCGGTCGCGGTGATCCCGGCCTGGTGGGCGCGCAGGGTGTGGAATTCACTGCCGCTGTCGGCTTCCCAGACCCAGACGCCGCCGTTGCGGTCGCCGGTCGCCAGCAGGATGCCGTCGGGCGAGAAATCGAGGGCGGTGACCCATTCGGTGTGCTTCTTGATCGAGTGGAGCTGGGAGCCATCCTCGGCCTTCCAGATTTTGATCAGGCGCGACGGCGAGCCGGTGGCGACCATCGAAAGGTCGGGTTTGAGGTCGGCGGCGAGCACGCTGTCGAACTCCTTGCCGGCGACCAGCATGCGCTCGCCGGTGACGACGTCGAAGGTCACGGTGACGCCGGATTTGCCGGGCACGCCGCCGCCGACGATGAGGTAGCGGGCGTTCGGGGTGAAGGCGAGCGAGACCGGATCGCCTTCGGGAAAGGGCAGGATGCCGGTGAGTTCGAGCGAGTTGCTGTCGAACAGGAGCACCTGGCGCTGGCCGGTCACTGCGAGCAGCGGGGCCCACGGCGAGGCGGCGATGGCGTGGACCGAGGAGGCGCGGGCCGCGGTCACCGGCGGGTCGAGCAGCACGTGCTCGGGCATCGGCGGCGGGCCCTCCGGCTTGGCATCGCCCGCGCCAGCCAGCGCGGTATCGAATTTCGGTTTGCTCGGCTTGCGGGCGGACGAGCTTTTGGTTTCCAGCAGTCCGCCTTCGATCCAAGCCTTCAGCAAGCTCACCTGGTCGCCGCCCAGCTTGTCGCCTTCCGGCGGCATTTTCGGCTCGCTGGTCTGGAGCACCACGGCGATCAGCTTGGACCCGGCATCGCCCGGTTCGGCGATCTTGCCGCCGGAGCCGCCCTTCATCGCGCCGGAGTAGGTCGAGAGGTCGAGCCCGCCCTTCGCCTTGTCGGGATTGTGGCAGTTCAGGCAGCTCTGTTGGAACAGCGGCAGGATGTGGTCGTCGAAGGTGATCTTTTCGGCGGCCAGCGAGCGGCTGCCGAAAACCAATCCCGGAAGGGTGACGAGGATAAGGGCGCGGAGGTGCAAAACGATTCCCATTACGATAAGCGTCCTAGCGGTTCTTGCGGGAAGATGGGTGGAAACAGCAAGCCCGGCACCTGGGTGCCGGGCTTGCTTCAAGAGAGGTCTGGGAGCGGAGCCCGCTCAGCCGAGCGGAAGTCGGAAACTGCAAATCGATGAAATCATGCCGAGGAACACCGGGAGCGCCGAGGCGGCCTCGCTTTCGATGATCCGGGCGAAGTGGAAGAACTCGTTGTGCTCCGGCGTGTGGAACAACAGGCCCGGCACGGTGAGGAACAGCCCCGCCAGAATGGCCGGACTGGCCGCGGCGATCATGAAGCCGGCGGCACGACGGGAAAAGCACCCCGCCAGCAACAGCCGGGGTCCCTCCACGAACCATTCTCGGAAATACTCCTTGTCGGAGCGGGCAAGGAGATCCTCGACCGTGAATTGCCGCCTGCGATTTGCCGATGCTTCAAGCATCCGGGAAGTGGCCGTGGCGACGGTAGCCTCTTCGGATTCGTGGTTGGCTGGGTGGGACAGCATGGGGATCGGATACCCGCGATCGCGTAGGTGGACAATCTTAAAAGAATAATATTGAACATTTTTTGAATGTCACTGTCGGCAGTTCAACAAGCCCGCGTCCCCGGGCAGCGGG
>CAMCYK010000300.1 GCA_945883695.1 Akkermansia muciniphila
ACATTTACCGACTTTCATTCCAACTCGTCGGTGTGCAGCCCGACGCGCACCGCCTTTCTCACCGGGCGCTATCAACAACGCGTTGGCATTGTCGATGTGATCGTGGGCAGGAACGAACCTGATGCGGGGATTTCCCCGGCGACGCCGACCCTTTCGCGGGTCTTCCAAAAAAGCGGATACGCGACCGCCCTGTTCGGCAAATGGCATTGCGGTTACGAGCCAAGGTTCAATCCCCGCCATCTCGGTTTCGATGAATTCGTGGGCTTCCTGCATGGTGGCGGTGGTTACCACGGTCCCAATTTCTGGCGTGATGGGCTGCAGCCTCTTTCTTTGCAGGGCTATTCAACGGACATTATCACTGATCGAAGCCTCGACTTCATCAGGCGGCACCAAGACAAGCCGTTCTTTCTATACGTCGCACATCAGGCGGTTCACAATCCGTATCAGACCCGTGATGATACGCCGGACAAGCGTGAGCCGGGATGGAATCAAAACAAGGCGAACGAGGTCAACCGACCGCGCTACAAGAAAATCGTCGAGGATTTGGACCAAAGTATCGGCAGAATCCTCGACACCGTAAGCGAGCTGGGACTCGCCCAGGACACACTGGTGTTCTTCTGGTCGGACAATGGCGACGTGCGGATGTGCCCAGACGAACTGCGACCCTATCGCGGCGGCAAGTTCAGCCACTTCGAGGGCGGTCACCGGGTGCCCGCCGTGGCATGGTGGCCGGGCAAAATCACCGCTGGCACCGAGTCGGATGCCTTGCTGGCCGGCTTCGATCTGTTCCCAACCCTGACCGATCTCGCCGGCATCTCAAAGGACAACCCGGCCAACCTCGATGGCAGCAGCGCCAAGGATCACTTCCTCCAGCAGAAACCCATGGCAGATCGTGACCTCTTCTTCGGCTACGAACCCAAACTAGGCACCGCAATGCGTCGTGGCCACTGGAAAATGATCATCAAGGACGACGACCTTCAGCTTTACAACCTGAAAAATGATCTGAAGGAAACCACCAATGTCGCCGCTCAAAACCCCGAGATCACCGACCCCATGCGACGCGCCATCGAACAATTCAAACAGACGGTGACCCCGGGCTCTTAATGCGACGTGAATGTGTCAATATCGATTCCTTTCCGTGGGCGTCGTGCATGTTTCCATTGTTACGCCCCGTTCCTATCTCTATCGCGGAAGAAATCAGCGTGGTTCTCGGCGGTGATGGACGCGAGGCGGGCGGGATCGATGCCCAGCGCGGTGGCGAGACCGGCGGCGATGCGGGGAAGATTCGCCGGATGGTTTTGCCCGTCCGGCAGCGGATGGGTGATCCATTCCCCCGGCGGAAGCATGTCGGGTGCGTCGGTTTCCACCAGCAGCCGGTCGAGCGGGACCTGCTTGAAAGCCGCGAGGACCTTTGCCTTGCGCGGCTGGAGGAAATGGCCGGAGAAGGAAAACCACGCCCCGAGGTCCGCCAGCCGTTTCACCAGCTCCGCCGATCCGCCGAAGGAGTGGAGCAGGAATTTCTCCGGCGGCGGCTCGTCGCGGAAGGCCTCGAACAAGGGCTCCCAAGCGTGCAGGGCGTGGATCGTGACCGGCAAGCGCCGCTCGCGGGCGAGGGCGAGCTGCGCGAGGAAGACCTCGCGCTGGAGTTCCAGCGGAGGCTCCGCGACCCAGCCGTCGAGCCCGCACTCGCCGAGCGAGGCGCGCGGAAACCGGTCGAGCTGGCCTTCCAAGGTCGCCTGCCAGCGGTCGGAGCGGCGATGGGCCTGCCACGGGTGCAGCCCGAAGGCCGGCGTGACGAAATCCGGGAACTGTCCGGCGAGCCGGGCGACAGCTTCCCAATCGTCCTCGCACGTGCCGTTGACCACGCAGCCGGCCACTCCCGCGTCGCGCATCTCCGCGACGATCCGGGCGGGAGCGGCGAAGCGCTGGAGGTGGTTGTGGGAGTCGTGGAAGGTCATGGCGGCCGTGGGATGTACTGGACCGCGGATCTTTAGTCCGCTTGGACGGTTGGAAATTCGAGCGGACTAAAGTTTGACCGCCTATTGTGATTGAGAAGTCGCGGTCCATCTCCGCTTCGCTCCGGTTGCGGTCCAGTACACGCCAGGCGACGCCGGCTTTCGCGGTTATTCGACTTCCACGATCAGATTGATCTCCACCGCCACGTTGAGCGGCAGGGCGGCGGCGCCGAGGGCGGTGCGGGAGTGCTTGCCCTTGTCGCCGAAGATCTCGATCAACAGCTCGCTGGCCCCGTTGATGACCAGCGGGTGGCCGTAGAAGTCGGGCGCGGAATTCACGAAGCCGTTGAGCGCGACCACCTGCTTCACCCGGTCGAGCGAACCGATCTCCTGCTTCACCACGGCGAGGCGGTTGAGGATGATGATCCGCGCGCCTTCCTGCGCTTGTTCGACCGAGACGTCGCGCGGGACCTGGCCGAGGATCTTGCGCTCGCCATCGATCGGCAGGCCGCCGGAGAGGAAGAGCAAGTTGCCGGTCCGGACGCAGTTGACGTAGGCGGCGACCGGTGCGGGGACTTCGGGGAGGGAGAGGCCGAGGGCTTCGATGCGGGCGAGGATGGAGTCCATGCGGGAGACTCAAGACTTCGCGCCGCGAGACGCAAGACTGGAAAAGCCTTCCGGATCGGAGTGTCGCCTTGAAGGCGACATGACATGGGATGGGCGGCAGCCTGCCGGTCTGAAGACCGGCGCTCCCGGAAGACCGGCGGGGCCGGGGGATGTGCTTGCGCGACGCGGCCGCGGGGGGCGATGCTGCGGGCCTGCCATGAGCAAGCTGTTTGAAGAACTCGACTACCGGAAGACCCCGCTGGGTGACCTGATCCTGCAACGGCGGCGCTTTCTGCAACTGGACGGGGTCGAGGTCTACGAGGTGAAGCTTGGCGACGCGTTCCTGATGTCCAGCTTGTTCCACGAGGTCGAAGTGGCGCTGTCAAAGCTCGGGCTGGCGGCGCTGGCGGCGAAGGATACCGACGTGGTCGTCGGCGGGCTGGGGCTCGGCTACACCGCGGTGGCGGCGCTTGAGGATCCCGCGCTGCGCTCGCTGGTGGTGGTCGAGGCGCTCGACGCGGTGATCGAGTGGCACCAGCAGGGCTTGGTCCCGCTGGGCCCGGCTTTGACCGGCGATCCACGCTGCCGCTTCGTGCACGGCGACTTTTTCGTGCTGGCTGCGGACCCCGAGCGGGGCTTCGACCCGGCGAATCCCGGGCGGAAGTTCCACGCCGTGCTGCTGGACATCGACCACTCGCCGCGTAATCTGCTACACGCCAGCAGCGCGGCGTTTTACCAGCCGGCTGGCCTGGCGAAGCTGGCCGCGCACTTGCACCCGGGAGGCGTGTTCGCGCTGTGGTCCGACGATCCGCCGGACGAGGCCTTCGTGGAGGCCCTGCGCGGGGTGTTCGAATCGGTGGAAGCGGAGGTCGTGAGCTTTACCAACCCGCTGCTCGGGCGGGATTCCGCCAGCACGGTTTACGTCGCGCGGAAGGCGGCGGCGTGAGCGATCCCGTTTTTTTCAGCGGCCGGCGGTCTGGATCGGGAAATCTTCGGTCAACAGGGCGACCAGTTGCTTGCCCGAGCGGGTCAGGGTGGCGGCGTTGCCGTTGCCCGTGAGGAGGCCGCGGGTCAGGTGGCCGTGGCTCATCTTGGAATTCCGCACGGCGGTGACCAGCGGTTCGGTGACGGGGCGCGGGCTCGGCGCGATGCCGACGGCGAGGCCGGTGGCGGTGAAGGCGATTTCCCACGAGGGCGAGGGCGCGGCGAGGTCGCCCTTGACCATCCAGCGGTGGCGTTCGGCGAAATCCCAGGTCCCGGCGCGGGGGACGGTGACCTTGAAGTAAGCCGGGCTGGCGAGCACGAAGTCGCGGATCTTGAGGTCGGGATTCTTGCGGTGGGCGAGGAACAGCGAGGCGATGTCCATCCCGGCGAGGTTCATCCCGTTGAAGTTGCCGTGGAAATTGGTGCCGCCGGAGAACGTGGTGTGCCAGCCGGCGAAATTCCGGCTCATCAGCAGGCAGAGCTCGAGGTGGAGGTGGGCCCGCGTGCGGTTGAGGCCGGCCCCGGTGTAACCCATGCGGCCGAGCACGGAACCGGGTTTCACCGCGTCACCGGGCTTGGCGGTGACCTCGGCGAGATGGGCGTAGACGCTGAAAAAGGTGTCGCTTTCGAAACGGTGCTCCACCACGACATACTTGCCGTAATTCGAGCGCCCGGCGACGTCGCTGGTATGGACCACGGTCCCGCCGCTGATCGACATCACCAGGTCGAGCGGGTTGCCGGCCTTGTCGCGCTTCACCGGCGAGATATCGATGCCCTCGTGAAACTTCGTCAGCACCACGTCCTGGCCGACCCGGATCGGCGTGCGGACGAAGCCGAAACTGCCGCCTTCCCACGGCTTGGAGGTCTCGCCCTCGAAGGTGCGGTCGACATACATGTAGAACTTTTCCGGCTCGCCGGTGAAGAGATGGCGGTTTTCCGTCGGGAGCTGGAGCTCCAGGGCGGAAAGCGCGGGTGGAAGAAAGAGGGCGGCGGCGAGGGCGAGCGTGCGGAGCATGTCGTGATTAGCGTCGGGGCTTCTTTTCCCCGATCCGGGGAACCATGGCGTCGAAGGCATCGATCTCGGCCTTGCCGATGCCTTTCCAGATGACCAGATAGCCGTCATCGACCTGCTTGTCGATGATCACGGCATCGACCACGCGGCCGTTGACCATGGCGACCATCCAGCGGTTGATGTTGATGTTGGAAATCGCGGCGAAGCGGCTTTTGGCGGAAGGCTTGAGCTGGACCACCGCGCCGTAGCCCTCGCCGTCCTGCGAGGGGAAGGGATTGAAGGCGGCGATGTCCTTGGTCAGGATCTCCGGGTTGCGCCGGTAGACCAGTTGCTGGCCGTTGGTCGGCTGCGCGAAGATCATTTTCGGGTTGTCGGTCGGATCCGCCTGGATGTGGAACGAGATCCCCGATTTTTCGCCTTTCTTGCCGCCGGCATGGCTCGTCAGTCCGGGGCACAGGGCGAGCAGGACGACGGCGATCAGGCGCGGCAGGTTCATGACGGGAGAGCTTGCCTGCCGCGGGAGGCTTTGAGAATCGAAAAATTGCCCTTATCCCAACGGGCTGGGATAATCGCCGGCCTCGACCCGTTTCGCGATCGACACCACGACGTGCGGTTTGTCGTCCGGATAGGTCACGCCGAACCAGGACGCGGTGGTTTCCAGCACGCGGCAGTCGGCCTTGCCGCGGCGGATCAGGTCGTCGACCACGGTCGGGATGTAGCACTCGGATTTCGGTTCGCCGCCTTTTTCGTGGAGGAAGGCGGTGAAGTGCTCCTCGAGCTGGTCGAAGAAGGCGCGGGAGAAGCCCCAGAAATTCATCGAGACCGGGCAGTTGTCGGCGATTTCCCGCCGCTGGCCGGCGAGCCCGGTGCCGCGGACCACGCCGTCGGCGTCGCGGGCGATGTCGATGACTTCCTCGACGTCGGTCAGCAGCCCGTCGGGATCGGTCTGGCAGACCCCGCGGTTGACCGCGCCGTGGTCGGAGAGCGTGTTGCGCAGCGGGTAGCCGACCATTGAGTAGTGGTTCTTCGGGGAGTCCGGGGTGGAGGTCGCGAACCAGCGGGCGATCGCCTGGTAGGCGTCGGCCCCGTAGAAATCGTCGGCATTGATCACCGCGAAGGGACCGTCCGTCACGTGGCGGGCGGCGCGCACGGCGTGGGCGGTGCCCCAGGGCTTGGTGCGGCCTTCGGGGAGGGTGAAACCTTGCGGCAGGTCGTCGAGTTTCTGGAACGCGTAGGCGACCTCGATCTTCCCGGCGAAGCGGGCACCGACGCTGGACTTGAAGGCCTCCGCGAAGTCCTCGCGGATGATGAAGACGACCTTGCCGAAGCCGGCGCGGATCGCGTCGAACACCGAGTAGTCGAGCACGGTTTCGCCGCTGGGGCCCATCGGGTCCATTTGTTTGAGGCCGCCGTAGCGGGAGCCCATGCCGGCGGCGAGAACGAGGAGGGTGGGTTTCATCGGGTGGTCGGAAGGAATGTGGGGGGGTTATGAGCGGCGGGGCCCGCGCGGGCAATGCGGAATGGCGCATGTTCTGAAAGTGGCTGCGGCATCTTGCCGCCAGCCTTTCC
>CAMCYK010000301.1 GCA_945883695.1 Akkermansia muciniphila
CTGGCGAAGGGGCCGTCGGCAAAGCCCGGGTTGCCGGGATTCCCGTGGCTGGCCTTCCAGCTGGCCGCGAGCGCGTGGTCGGGCGCGGAGAACGGATCGGCCAGCACCAGGGAAGGACCATTGCCGTCCGCTTGCACGGGCCACGGCGAGGTATCGTTGTAACTGAAGTCATGGATGTTGCTGTCGTTCCCGAACGCGAGGGCGAGCCGTTCGCCGCTGTTGGCGAGGTTGTTGCCGGACTGCCATTCGCCGGCGACCGGCAAGCCGGAACCGTAGCGCGCTTCGAAGGCGGCGCGGTTTTTGACCACGAGCACCCGCTGGCCGGGGAAGAGCAGGGTGATGTCTCCGTCGTCGAACCGGAAGTTGATGCCCTGGTGGAAGCGCACGCCGGCGAGGTCGAGCGTGACGCTGTCACTGATGTTCTGCAGCTCGATGAACTCGAATTCCTCCTCGGTCGAGCCCGGCCAGACCGGGCCGGGCGGATGATACATGATCTCGGTGATCATGAGGAACCGCGCGAGGTCGTCGAGAACGGTCGGCGGCGCGGTGGTGAACTCGTAGGGCTCCGACCAGTGGCTCCAGCGGCCGCTGCTGTCCTTCATCCTCACGCGGGCCCGGTAGCTGCGGCCGAGCTTGAGGGCACCGGCGGGAATCGTCACCTGGCTCTGATAGGCGGGCAAGGGGCCCGACTCCCAGATCGCGTCGACTTCCAGCACGAAGTCCCGGCCCGGATCGTGGGCGGGAGCGGCCGGGTCTTCGATCTCGCCGATCCGCCACGCCATGGCGCCGAAGGTGGCGGGCCCCTGCGGGTCGGCGAAGGCGCCGGTGGCGAAGGACAGGCCGTCGAGCGGGTGGCCGACCGCGCCGGTGTAGGTGATGACCGGCTTGGCCGGCAGCAGCCCGGCGTCGGGGCCGTCGGCGAGGGTGTCGAGGTAGGCCGCCCGGCCGCCGGCCCCGACGGTCGGGCCGGTATTGCCGGTCCAGCCGGTGAAGCTGAACGCCTTCATGTCGCTCACCTTGAAATCGAGCGGGTCATCGATCGCGCTGCCGGCGGCCAGCGGGGCGTTGCGCCAGCGGTCGCGGTCGGCTTTGGTCAGCTCCGCGATGACCGCCGCGCGGTCGTCGATCAGCGCGTTGAGCTGGCCGGGCTGCCAGACCAGGTCGCGGAACTCGCGCAGCACGTTGCGGTGTTCGAGCTTCATCGCCGGCTTGTTGACGTAGGGCATGCCGTCGCTGGTGCTCATGTCCCAGCCGTAAAGCGCGTTGTTGGCGTGCTCCCAGCCGTTGTTCCAGTTCGGCCCGAAGCTGGCGTCCCAGTCGTAGGGCAGGAAGGTCACCCGGCCGCGGGTGGGATCCGAACCGACCGGGGCGAAGTGCCACGAGAGGTTCTTGAGGGCGTGGCGGATGTCGTCGGTGTAGGGGAAGACATCGTAGTGACGGATCGCCTCGGCGACGGCGGAGTAGCGGTACCAGTTGTCGTAGTCGACCTTGTCCAACAGCCAGGCCTGGTTCTGGCCGCCGTGGAGCTGGTCGCGGATGGTGTTGAACTCCGAGCCGTCGCGCACCATGTCGGACGACTGGTAGCGGCGTTGGCGCTCGGCGTCCCAGATCCAGTCGGACATCTTGTAAAGGTTGCCCTTCTCGATCCCGCGGGCGTCGAGGAAGGTGCCCTCGTATTCCTCGACGACCTGCTGGATGCCCCAGAAGTCGCCGTTGTACTGGTCGGGTGCCTCGGCCGCGCCATCGATGACCCGGAAGTGGAACCAGTGGGTCTCCGCCGATGGGACGCCGAACGAGGACCACAGGCGACTGCCGATCTCTTCCGGCATGCCCCAGCCGTTGCCGCCCTTGTTGCCGAACATCTTGTTCACGGCGAGCGAGCTCCACTTGTTAGGGTAGGGCTTGCCCCGTTCGTCGCGGGCTTGGAAATGGTGGCCGCCATTGAACTGGAATTTGTAGTGGCGCTTGCCGCGGGGGAAGCGGCCTTCGTTATCGCCGTAGCGGCTGTTGCCGCCGCGGAGGCGGGTGCGGACGTGGTCGTAAACGATCCCGTCGTGGACGAACGCGCCTTCCCAATCCTCGGTGCGGCGGGCGGCGAGCACGGTGTCGTCGCCGGTGTTCGGCATTTGCTCGGAGCCGTTGTAGGCTTGGAGCGCGGCCATGTCCTGGCTGCGGATCAGCCAGTGATAGACCGGCAGCGAGGTGAGCAAGGCCTTGGGCCAGACCTTGCCGGCGCCGGCGGGATGGACCGAAGCGGCGGAGGCGGTGAAATCCGGCACGCCGTCGTAAACGAAGTAAGCGAAATTCCGCGATTCGTCATCGTCATAAGGCACGCGGATCGCGGTGCCGGGAAGGTCGGCCGCGGTGATCCGGTAGCGGACCAGCGTGCGGTGCGGGCGGGCCGGGATGACGGCGGTGAAAATCCCGTCGGCCGCCGTGGCGTCGCTGCCGGCGCCGTCGTCGGTCATGGTCACGGTGGTCCAGTTGGCGGGGTTCTCGAAGGCGGGATTGACCGGCCGCGCGCCGCCGGGATTGGCGAGGATCTGCGCCGCGCTGCGGGGGAAGGAGGCAGGGATGAAATTGCCGGGCGCGACGATCTGATAGAGCAACTCCACGGTGCCGACCCCCTGCGGGTCGGTGACCTTGGCGGTGATCACGGCGGCTTCCGAAGAAAGGGGCTGTTTCGGCGAATGGCCGACCTGGCGGATCTGCGGCGGCACCGCGGCGGCGTGGACGCTGTTGGCTTGACCGGGGGTGGGCAGGCGGGCGGCGCCGCCGGCGAGCCGGATGAGCTCGGCGTCGAATCCGAAGTCGCTGCTGTCCAGGGACCTGTTGAAGGCACGGAGGGCGATCACGTTGGTGCCCTCGTTGAGCAGCAGGTTACCATTGGTCAGCGGGACCTCATACCACAGTCCCTCGGTGGCATTGGCATTCGCGGTGGTGTTCAAGGCGGGATCCTGGGCGGTGCCGGACACGTTGCGGCGCGCGATTTCCGTGCCGTTGAGCCAGATGATGATCCCGTCGTCGGCACTGTAGCGGAGGCGGATCGCCGCCGGAACCTCGCCCGGCGCGATGGTGAAGGTCTTCCTCGCGAACACCGAGGTGTGGTTGTTCGCCATTCCGGCGATCGCCGTGTTCAAGGGCAGGCCGTCCACCGTGCCGTAGCCGAGCGGTGCCCGTCCGCCCAGCCAGCTGCCGTCGGGGACGAAACCCGCGGTCCGCCAGCTCGCCGGCGGAAAGCTGGTGCCGGGGCGATACGACCAGCCGGTGGCGGCCGCGGTGACGTAGGAAAGCTGCGGCAGCCCCGGGGCGGCGGCGGAGCCGCGCCACGATGCGCCGAGGTTGTTGTCGAGCGACGGATGGATCAGCTCCATCGAGACCCCGTCCGCCCCGGCCGAGACCGGCCACGGGAATTCGGAGCGGTAGCCCACCTCGTCGATCACCGTGGCCGCGGCGTCGCGCAGTTCGAGGGTTTCGCCCTCCCCCGAAAGCTTGCCGACGAAGGGGCCGTGGGGGACGAAGCCGAACTCGGCGAGGAAGGCCGCGGGATCCATCGCCACCACCGCGTGGCCGCCGGGCGGAATCGAGGAGCCCGGCGGGAAGGTGAACGTGATCCCGCGGGTGAATTGCCAGCCGGAGAGATCGACCGGAGTTGTGGCGGAGTTGTGCAATTCGACGAACTCGGTGCGGGCATTGCCCGGCGGATCGTAGAACACTTCGTGGATCATCACCGGCGGTGCGGGCGGGCCGACGGTGAAGCTGAGGACCTGGTTGCCGGTCCGGCCGCTGCTGTCGGTCACCCGCACGCGCACCGAGTAGGTGTTCCCCGGCTGGGCGACGAAAGACGGCTGGGCGATCAGCTGGTGGCCGACCAGGGTGAACAAGGCGTTATCCCCGCCGCCGATCCCCGCGACGAGCTGATAAGCGTGGGTTTCGCCGAAATTCGGATCGATCGCGGCGAGATTCGCGATGAACGAACCGGCGCCCGCCGTCGGCGCGATGACCGTGGTCGACGGCGTGGCGCCGGTCGGCGCGGCGGGCGGGGGATTCACCACGATCGAGACGTCCGCGGTGTTGGAGTCGGCGAAGCCGTCGTTGGCCTTGAAGGAGAAGCCGTCCGTCCCGGAATAGCCGGTGGCCGGCGTGTAGGTCAGGTCCGGCGCGGTGCCGGACAAACTGCCGTGGGCCGGCGGGGCGACGATGGTCCAGGTGAAGCCGCCCGCGGGCGGACCGGGGTCGGTGGCGGCCAGGGTGATCGACTTCGCCGTGTTGCGGCTGGCGGCGACCGACTGGTCGAGCGCGGTCGGGATGCCGGGATCGACGAGCACGGTGACGCTGGCCGTCTTACTGCCGCCGGGGCCGCCGGCCGTCAAGGTGTAGGTGGTGGTCTGCAGCGGCGAGACGACGACCGAGCTGGCCCCGCCGGGAATCGGCAGCGCCGGTGAAAGGTCCAGCGTCTGGTGACCGGAAACCGCCCAGCTCAGGGTGGTGCTCGCGCCGCGGTAAATCGCCTCCGTGCCGGCGGAGAACGAAGACAGGATGACCGGCAGGGCGGCCTGGGCGCGGCCGAAGGTGGCGGCCTCGGCATTGTAGCCGGTGGCGATTTCGATCGGGCTCAGGGCGCGGTCGTGGACGCGGAGCCGGGCGATGGTGAGCGACGCGGGGAGCTGGGAATTGTCGCGGACCCCGTTGCTGGCATTCTGGCAGCCGACGACGAAGGGCAGCGCGGTGCCGGTGGTGGAAGTAACCCAGGTCGCAAGCGGCGCGATCGATTTGGAATTCGACAGGGTGCCGTTGGTGTAGACCGACAGCAGGCCGGTGGCCGGCTCATAGGTGTAGGCGACGCAGGACCAGACGCCGGTTTCCTGGCGGCCGTTCCAGCCGATGTCCGGCGCGTCCCAATGGCCGGCCGCGCCCCAGACCGGATGGTGGCCGTGGTTGAACGACAGGTTGGTGCCGCCGCCGCCGCCGCGGCGACCCCAGGCGATGACGGTCTCTTCGTCGACCGTCGCCGGGTTGTAAACCCAGGCGATGATCGAGCGGCTGCCGTTGCCGGTCACCGAGGATGGCGGGACCGGACCGACGAACCAGTCGTTGTTGCCATCCAGCGTCACCCCCTTGACCCCGGCAAGCGTGGTCACCTGCGGGGTGTCGATCTCGCGGGTGAAGCTCCCGCCCGCCGTGCCGGTGTTGTTCCATGTCACCAGCGGCCCGGCGGGCAAGGCGGTGGCGTCGAGGTTCACGAGGACGTTGCCTTCCGCGGAGAAAGACAGGCCGGTGGCGAGCAGGGCGAGGGTGAGCCGCGGACAGATCATCTTGGGTTTCGGAGAGAACTTGGCCCGGGCCGGACGGGGTCTTCCGGCGGTGTCGGTTCCATCACAAGGCTCGTGGCAAAGCGAGGAACACTCAAGGGGGAATCTCGGGAAAGAGTTGGCGATTTGAACCGGGTTGTGTCGTAAACATCCGCTTTTTTCCTCTGCTCCGCGGGGGAACTGCGATTCAGTCGGCCATGCGCCTCCGCTGCCACGCCGTCGTCGACACCGCCCACCAGCAGGTGCAGATCTGGAAGAACGACCGGCAGTGCGAGTTCCGCGTCGCCGGCGCGATCCATGCCTGGTGGCACGAGAAGCGCTACCTGACCGGCCTCGCCTGGGACAATATCGCGGCGGCCGCCTTGCTCCGCCGGGCGGGCCCGCCGCGCTCGATCCTGATGCTCGGCCTGGCCGGCGGCACCGCGATGCGGATCCTCCGCCACCTGCTGCCGGATTGCCGGCTGGTCGCGGTCGACATCGATTCGGAAATCGTGGCCCTCGCGGCGCTCAACATGCGGCTCGACGAGCTGGGGATCGAGATTCACTTCGCCGATGCCTACCAGTGGATCGCGAAGTGCAAGGAGCGCTTCGACGTGGTGATCGACGACGTTTACATGGCCGGCAGCGACGACGTCTTCCGGCCCGGGAAATCCGACGCGCGGCAGATTTCCGCGCTCAAGCGGCTGCTCAAGCCGGGCGGCCTGGTGCTGGCGAATCTGGTCAACGGCCAGGGTCACCGGGCGATCCAGAGCCGGACCCGCGGCGCCTTCCGCCAGGGATTTGACGTCGTCCGCAGCGTGACCACCCACGA
>CAMCYK010000302.1 GCA_945883695.1 Akkermansia muciniphila
CCGAGGTCGTCGGCGAGGATGAAAAGGATGTTGGGATTTCCGGCCGATTCGCGGCGCGCCTCTTCGGCCTGACACGGAAGCAGCGGCAGCAAGAAGGCGATGGTGAGGAGGGCGGATTTCATGCGTGGGTCTCCGCTTTACTTGGAATCCAGATCCTTCTGCCACGCCTCGTGCAAAGTCGTGAGTTCCTTGACAATCTCCGGCCGCTCTTTGGCGTGATCCTTCACTTCGGGCGCGGGTTAGGCGAGGTTGTGCAGGGAAAGCCTCATCGCCTTGGCCTTGTTGTCCGGTTGGTGGATCAACTTCCAGTCGCCCCGGCGGACGGCCCAGTTGTTGGCCCAGGCGAAGTGCAGGACTTCATGGGTGCCGGCGGCCCCGGGGTCGGCGATGACCCGGGCCATGCTGCGGCCATCGAGCTTCGGAGCGTCTGGCTCCTGCCGGATGCCGCAGAGTTCCAGAACGGTGGGAAACCAATCCATGATCGTCACGATCTGGCCGCGGGTCTGGCCCTGCGGGATCTTCGCGGGATGGCTGATGATCGCCGGAACGCGGATGCCGCCTTCGAGGAAAGTGCCCTTGTGGCCGATCCATTTGCCCGTGTTCCCCCCGCCGCCGTGGGCGAGATAATAGTGGCCGCGCGGGTAGCCGCTGCTGTGGTCGTCCACCGCGATCCCGGCGTTGGTCTCCACGGAGTGCCCGTTGTCGCTCATCAGGATGACGATCGTGTTCTCGCGCAGGCCGCTTGCCTCCAGTTGGCCGAGGATGCGGCCGATGTGCTCGTCGACCGTGGAAATCACGCGGGCATACGACTGGCGCGGCATCGGCAGGCCGGGATACGCGTCCTTGAACCGCTCGCCGGGTTGCTCCGGGTAGTGCGGCAGGTTGAAGGCGACGGTCATGAAAAACGGCGCGTCCTTGTTAGAACCGATGAAGTTGAGGGCGCGTTCGACCATCAGATCCGGATAGTATTCCTCCGGGTGGAAAACCTCCTGATTTCCTTCCCACAGATCGTGGTAGCCCTTGGAGTGGAGGAAGTGGTGCCGGTAGTTGTCGATGAAGCCGCCGAGGTGGCCGAAATAGGTTTCGAAGCCCTGGTCCAGCGGGCCGTGGCCGGGCTTGGCGCCAAGATGCCACTTGCCGAACAAGGCGGTGCGGTAGCCGGCGGATTTCATCACTTCGGCGAGGGTGAGCTCTTCCGCCGCCATGTTGATTTTCGGCAGGTCGCTGCCATGGCGGTCGCCCTGCGTCCAATGCACGATTCCGCCGCGCCGCGGGTGGCGCCCGGTGAACAGGGCGGCCCGCGCCGGGCAGCACACGCTGTGCGCGTAGGCTTGGGTGAAGCGGATGCCGGTGGCGGCCAGTTTGTCGATGTGCGGCGTCTGGAGATCCGCGGAGCCGTAGCAGTTCGCATCGAGCGTCCCCTGGTCGTCGGTGAGGAGGATGACGACGTTCGGCCGCACGGCCGGGGTGTCGGCGGCATGGGCAAAGCAGGCGGGGCCGAGGAGGGCCAGCAGGAGCGTCAGGTGTTTCATGGAGAGCGCGGTGGGATTCAAGGATCAGGGAGGGGCCGGATGACCGTGATAGAGATACAGCGCTCCATAGGTCCAGTTCGGTTTCGGCATTCCCGGGAAGTTCACCCGGTCCATCATCAGCGCGATGTAGGGTGCCGGGTATCCTTCCGGCAAAGGGATGACATTCGGCCAGATCCGGGTGCCGTTCTGATCGTTCCATGGCGGCAGGTCCACCTTCAGTTCACCGGCAGGCTGGAGATCCGGATAGGTGCGGATGTAGATCTTGCGATCCGCGCTGCCGAACAGCGCGAAGCGTTTGTCCCCGAACTTCTGGATCAGCGTGCCGGTGCTGTCCATCTCCACCGGACCCGCGAGCCGGACGTATCCGCGGTCCCAATGGTCGCTCTCCCAGATCCCGGCGCGATACTTCTTGCCGTGCTCGCACAGCAGGAGCCGCCACTTGCCCGCCTCCTTGTCATAAACGCCGTGCGGATCCTCGTGGGCACCGGCGAGCCCGATGGGGCGTGCCTTCATGATGGAAAATCCCTTGCGGGGGTCCCGGACGGAACGGATCGCCAGGATCCCCTTCTCCTCCGCCCGTCCCGCTCCGCCAAGCGCGCTGAACCCGGTGGTCCAACCCCGCCATTCCCCGGTCTTGGAATCGCGAAACAGGTGGGAGGCCAGGTCGTTGCGGAGCAGTTCGTCGTCCATGTCGAAAACGATGACTCCCTCGAAGCGAAGGTCGAACACCGAGGGGTTGAGCGAGAAGACCCCCTGCAAGGGATGGGGCAAGGCGCGTCCGCGCAGCGTCATCGTGAGCCAGAGCCGGCCGTCGTCGAGCAGCGGCGCGCCTTCCTCGTCGGTGATCGCCCGGATGTCGGCCTGGCCGGAACCCGGCGAGAGGCAGGACGAAGCGCCCGTCAGCACGACTCGCGCACCCGCCTTCAGGTCGGTCCGGATCGCGAAATCGATCCGTTGGATCCGCTCGCGTTCCCTGAGATCGAAATGCTCCGAGAAATCGGAGTAACCCACGAGATCCGATCTGCCGGCGGACTCGAGGAACAGATTCACGCCCACCGCCGACATCTGGGCGCGGAGGGTCAGATCCTCCATCGTCGTTCCCGCCGGGACCGGCCACTTCACTCCGGTGACCCGCTTGCCATCCGCCTGAACATCCCAGGTGATCGCTTCGGGTTTGCCGTCCTTGAACGTCAAGCCGGCGGCCAGGGAATCGCCGTTGCCCGAATGGAGGAAGGTCATTCCGGCCGATCCCTCGCCCTCGGCACTTCCGATCACCAGCTCGTAGGTGGCGAAGGGGTTGAATCCCCCGACCCAGCGCAGCGAGGCGCCGCCGGCCTGCGGTGACGAAACGGATAGAATGCCGTTCCCGAGATCGCATCGGACGCCGTTGCCCGGCAGCATCTCGGGATGCATCAGGTCGAGATCGATCACCTTGGCCGGACGGAGGGATGACAAAGGAATGTTCTGTCCGGCATCGAATACCATCCGCGCCACGGCCTGCCGGCGAAACTGGATCTGATCCGGGCGGACCCCGTCTTCGGCCGCGAGGAGGCCTGCCGGCGGGGCCAGCAACGACAGCGTGACGGCAATGATGGCCGCACGGCTACTAACAGGTTTTATCATTGTCATCTCGATGGATCGCTATTCTTTAATTTTCAAATCCTCACCGTCGGAGATCTCGATATAATCCGCCCCTTTCACGGCATTCCCGTCCCGCTCGAACCGGTTTCCCTCCATGCGGAGGTTCCGCACGCCGCGGATGCGGACGACCTTGTTCGTTCTCGTGTCGAGAAACTGAAGCTGGTCGCCCTTCCGGATGGTGTAGTGGTAATAGCGGTTGTCGGTGGTGCACAAGGTCATCTCCCGGGGCGCATCCCCCGAGATCTCGACGATCCTTTCCAGGAGGGTTCCGACGTTCAGGCAGTCGTCGCCGGGTGCCTCGATCGAGCAATCCTCGATCCGCAGTTTGCCGCGGATGTTCATCAGGTGCAGGGCGTCCGAGGGCGTCGAGAGCAGGTGGCGCGTGCCCGGCTTGCGGATGACCCGCACCTGCCGGAGCGTGACATCGCCGTGCATGTCGGAGACGCGGATTCCGCCGTTCACGGAGCCGAAGAAATCGAGGTTTTCGAACGTGATGTTGCCGACCCGGTTCGCGGCGATCTGCCCGTAGGTGCTGGCGGACTTGTCCTTCGCGGCGACGACCTGTGCCGTCAAGTTGGCCTTGTTGAACCCGTAGCTGATCCAGTCGCCGGCGACCGCCCCTTTCATGGCCGGCAGGTAGTCCTCCTTGACGTGAAAGCGGAAGACACCGGGCGAGACGCGCGTGATGTTGCGGATGTAGAGGTGGTCGTTGCGCAGGCGGGTGTTCCGCGAGTTGCCGCCCCGCTCGAAAACGATCATGTGCCGCCCGCCCCCGCCGTGGGCCTCGTGACCGTTGGCGGCGAGGAAGGCCTCGTCCGGCGGCTCCGGGTAGCCTTCCATGATCTTCACGTCGAGCGTGCCGGCGCCATCCGCCGCGACCACCTCGCCCTGGGTGAAAGCGGGGTTCACGGTGTCGAAGGCGAGGCCCCGCACCGTGATGTCGCGCCCGTCTTCGAAGTAGAACGCGAGGCTTCCCTCGCCGCAGAGCAGGGTCGCTCCTTCGCCTTCGATCACCAGATCCTGGTGGCCGATCATTTGAAAGTAGTGCCGGGCCGCCGGCTTGTCGCCGAGCCGGTAGACCTTCCGTTCGAAGACCACCGTGCTCGGGACCCCGTCCGCCTTGGCAGCCTCGAAGGCGGCGGCGATGGCCGGACCGTCGTCGTGGATTCCATCACCGCGCGCGCCAAAATCGGCGACGCGCAGCGTCGCGCCTTTGGCCGGGGGCCGCTGCTCCCCGGCGTCACCAGCGGGCAGGACGGACGGCTTAGAATCGGCGGCATGCAGGGGTCCCAGCATTGCGAGCAACACGCTGGTGAAGATGGAGAACGGGTGATTCACGGGGAGTTGGTGGGGATGAGCCTGCCTTTCTTCCGCTATCTGCCTTCGGTGGCCCATTGCTTCATGAGGGCGATATTCCGTTCAACCACGGGATTGGGCTTTCGTAGATAGACGGCCATCTCGGCATCGTAGCGGGCTTCGGACTCGGGCGTGCGCCCTTGGTCGTTGGTTTGCTCCATCCAGCGGTCGAGCTTGGCACGAAGCTCTGACAAGGTGTCGGCGTGCGCGGGGTCGGCGGCGAGATTCTTCACTTCCCAGGGATCGGCGGCGAGATCATAGAGCTCTTCGGGCGGGCGCGTCTTGGCAAAGAGCAGGCGTTGCACGTCATTGAGCTGACCGGCGGCTTCGGCGGCGCGCAGCGCGATCAGGCTGGGCTTGCGGTCCTTGTAATCGTTGGGCTGGAGATAGGGCCGCCGCGGCAGGAAGTTGCGGATGTATTTGAACCGCTCCGTGCGCACGCTCCGGATGTGATCGACGGTTTCATCCGCGCGGTCGCGTGCGGAGTAGGTGGCCTCGCGCGGCCGATAGTCCGGCGCCAGCGCGTCCCGCGCCTGCATCGCGTCCGGCAAGGAAATGCCAGCCAGCGCGAGCGACATCGCCGCCATGTCGATGTGTTCGATCAGATCCTCGCGCCGCCGGCCCTTGGGCAATCCGGGTCCGCTCACCACGAAGGCGATGCGCGTGCCTTCATCATAGAGGAACTGTTTCCCCCGGCCGTGGCTCACGCCGTGGTCGGTGATGAAAAAGATGATGGTCTGGTCCAGAATGCCCTCGGTGCGCAAACGCCCGACAATCTCGCCCACCTGCAGGTCGGTGATCCGCACGGCATCGAGAGTGGCGGCCCAATCGTCGAGGATGGCCGGGGTCCCCGGATAGTAAAGCGGCAGCGTCAGGCGGGCGGCGGGCGTGGCGGAACCGAGTTGTTTGCGCGCGGCGGCGAGCGCTTTCGGGACATCGCGGGTTTTGCCGCCCATGAGCTGGATCTGCGCGAAGAACGGCTGCCCGGCTTCGCGCGTCTTCCAATCCGTGCCGTCGTAAATGCCGGGGTCGAACGCGAAGTTGTAGTCGGTCTTGCCCTGGTTCATCGCGGGGTAGCCCCCGTTGGACGTGTGATAGCCCGCCTGCTGGAAGAGCCGGGGCACCAGCCGCACGTCGGCCGGCAGTTCGATCTTCATTCCCGCCCCGCTGCGATGGTGGTGCGCGCCGATGCTCGTCTGATACATCCCCGTGATCAACGCGGAGCGCGACGGCGAGCAGATCGGCGCGGTGACGAAGGCGCGTTCGAAAAGCACGCCAGCCGCCGCCAGTTGATCGACGTGCGGCGTCACGATCGACTTCCCGCCATAGCATCCGAAGTGCGGCGACATGTCCTCCGCGATCAGCCAGAGGATGTTGGGCCTTTTCGCCGGTTCCTGGGCGGCGTGCAGCGGAACCAGCAAAAAGGCCGCGAGAAATATCAGTGTGGATTTCATTTTTTTCCGGTTTCGATGGAATGGGGTGAACTGGATGCGAGTGCCTGCCGTTCTATCTGCCTTCCTTGGCCCATTGTTTCATCAGCCCGCTGTTTTTGAGCAAGGCTTCGTTGCGAGCACTG
>CAMCYK010000303.1 GCA_945883695.1 Akkermansia muciniphila
GGCGGACTCGGGCTGCGGGGCTTTTACAGACGAAGATTTACACTACCAGACCACGAAGCCGGTGGTGTTTACGGACGGTTGATTGTAGCTGTTGAACAGGACCCCGCCAGAGCCCGGAATGGTGTTCTGATTGTTGATCACCTTGTTCCAAGCGGCGCTTGCGGGCAGACCTTCCGCGGCTGCGAACGAACCGAGGCATGATAGGGCTACGGCCACGGCACCTCCACGCGTGCAGGCCCGAGTGATCGCTACTTTCCTGTTGCTTACTTTGGTGTATTTCATGGTTTTGGTTGGGTTCCCCAATTTCTGGGTCATGCGCTCCGATCCGCGCGTGTTTCCACCAATCCATCGCCAGTGCCTTTGATGCAGTAGGAGATGGAACGGTTGGCCACAAGCGGGGGGGCGCTTGATCATGGATGAGGGGGAGTTTTTCCTCGAGCCCTTCTCCGGCGCTGTTGGATGCAGGCAATATGGAACGAGTTATCGTCACCTGCTATTCATTGAGTCTTAAAAATCACGCATGGATTGCCGGAGCTATTGCGATATTAAGTTGATTTATTTTATATTGTTAGAATGATTATTGTTTTATTTGGACGGGTCTTCATTCAGGTTGAATCCGTCCAATTTTCCATTTATGACCTAGAGTCAATGAGTTGTGGGTGATCTGGAAAATCCAGAAGGTGAGGTTTTGCGGATTCCGGTAGTCGCGGGGTGTTATTGGTACGGATATGAAATAGTGATTTAGGGTGGTTGGTCTAATGGTTATTAGTACAATTCTTCATTTCAGTTTGTGAAATTGGGAGTTTTGTCTTCTTTCCGCCAATCCTTTGAACTGGAAAGACGTGTTCGATCCAGTGGTCTGGTGATTTCTCTCGTGGCGGCTACACGGGCGGATCCGGGAAGATCGTCGGGACCCTTTGCGATCGGGATCACGGGGCGAAGCGGATCATGGCCGCGGGCTTTTTGTTTGCCTGGCGGGCGGCGGGCGGGCTTGTTGCGGGCGTGATCGTCCCGCTGCTGCTCGCCACCCGGCCCAAGACCCTGCCGGCCGCCATTGTCCCGGTCTGGGCCGGCTGCGTGCTGGCGTGGAAACTGACGGGGAACTTCAACGGGCTGCTGGCCTTCTGCACGGTCGCCGGGGCGGTGGGGATCCAGATCGCGACCAACCTTTTCAACGACGCGATCGATGCCGCGAAGGGGGCCGACACCGAGCGCCGGACCGGCCCGCGGCGGGTGACCGCCAGCGGGCTGCTGTCGCGGCGGGCGGTGCTGGGCTGGGCCGGCGTGTTCCTGCTGCTGGCGCTCGCGTGTGGCGTGGTGCTCTATCAGGCGGCGGGCTGGCCGATCCTGGCGATCGGGCTGCCCTCGCTTTATCTCGCCTACGGCTACACCGGCGGGCCTTTCCCGCTGGCCTACCGGGGAATGGGTGAATTGTTCGTGGTGATCTTTTTCGGGCTGGTGGCGGTGGCGGGGACGGTCTTCGTGCAGACCCTGCAATGGCGGCCGGAAGCCTTGCTGCTGGGCGGCCAGGTCGGCTTGCTGTCGGCGGTGCTGATTTCCATCAACAACCTGCGCGACCGGGCGGAAGACGCGACCACCGGCAAGCGGACGCTCGCGGTGCGCTGGGGCCCCAAGCCGGCCCGGCTGATCGTCTGGCTGGAGATCAAGCTCGCGGTCTTCCTCGGGCTGGCCTGGTTCGCCTTCGGCCTGCCGTGGCTGGTGCTGGCCACCTTGCCGCTGTGGACGCTGGGCCTGCGGATCTTATGGGGCGCGTTCACGATGCCGGAAGGCCGCGGGATGAACCGCCTGCTGGCGATGTCGGCCTTGCAATTGGTGGCCTTCGCCGGACTGTTCCATCTGCTGGCGGTGAAGTTCTGATTCTCTCATGAGCAATTTACTGTGGTATTGGCACTACCGGCTGAAGAGCCGGCGGCATCTCAACGCGCGCTCCAAGCGGCGGGAATTCGAGGGGATCCTGCTGCGCGACGGGGAGGGGGGCTACGGGTGCATCCACCCGTGGCCGGAGCTGGGCGATCCGCCGCTTGCCAAATGCCTCGAGGATCTCGGCGGAGCCCGCCGCTGGCCGCTCGTCCGCCGCGCGCTGCGCTGCGCCGAGATGGACGGCGCGGCGCGGTCGATGCAAGATCCGCTGTTCGAGGAGCTGGAGGTTCCCGCGAGCCACGCGACCCTGGCCGGCTGCGACGAGGAGGAAGTCCGGCGGGCGGTCGACGCCGGCTTTACCCGGGCCAAGCTCAAGTTCGGCGGCGCGACTTCCGTCGAGCTGGCCTTTCTGGAGCGTATGAACTCGCTGCATCCCGCGCTGCGCTGGCGGCTGGATTTCAACGAGACCGGCGAGGCGGCGGAGCTCGGCGAGTGGTTCGCCGGAATGCCGGCCGAGGTGATCTCGCGCATCGATTTCCTGGAAGATCCGGCGCCCTACGCGGATTCCACCTGGCGCGAGTTGCACCGCAAGACCCGGATCCCGCTGGCGGTCGACCGCGAGTCGGCGCCGGGCCGGAGCGCCGCCCAGGTGATGGTGATCAAGCCGGCCGTCGACGAGCCGTGGTTGCTCGCCGAAGCCGCCGCCGGCCAAGGCCAGCAGGTGGTGGTGACCGGCTACATGGACCACCCCTTCGGCCAGGCTTTCGCGGCCTGGGAGGCGGGCCGGCTGGCCTTGCAGTTTCCGGGACTGGTCGGAACCTGCGGCTTGCAAACCCACCACCTGTTCGAGCCGGACGCGTTCACCGAGGCGCTCGGGCCGTGGACGCCCGATTTCCATGCCCCGCCGGGCACCGGCCTCGGCTTCGACGAACTGCTGGAGAAACTGCCATGGAAGCGGCTTCCCTGATACCGCCGGGATACCGCGACGCCAGCGCCGCGGTGCTGATGGGCGAAGGCGGCGACGCGCCCCGCGGGATCCCGGGGCTGGTCTATTTCAAGACCTCCGGCAGCACCGGCGAGCCGAAGTGGGTCGGCCTGAGCCGCCATGCCTTGCAGGTCTCGGCCGCCGCGGTGAACCGTCACCTCGCAGTCGACGCGTCATCCGTCTGGGCACTCGCCCTGCCGCTCGAGCATGTCGGCGGATTCGGCGTGGTGCTGCGGGCGCTCGAAGCGGGCTGCGGTGCGGAGCGATTCGAACGGAAGTGGAGCGGGCCCGAGTTCACCTCATGGCTCGGGGCGGTCCGGGCGACCCACCTTTCGCTGGTGCCGACCCAGGTCCACGATCTGGCGGCGGCGGGCCTGCGGGCTCCGGCCAGCCTGCGCGCGGTGGTCGTCGGCGGCGGCTGCCGCCCGCCCGCCGACGGCCGCGCCGCGCGTGAACTCGGCTGGCCGGTGCTGGCGAGCTACGGGATGACCGAAGCCGGTTCGCAGATCGCGACCCAGGGCCTTGAATTACTAGAATTGCCGTACTCGCCGGAACCGCTCGACTTGCTGCCGTGCTGGGAGGCGCGGAGCGGTCCGTCGGGCCGGATCGAGATCCGCGGCGAGCTCCTGTTCTGCGGCCTGCTGCGGCACGGCGGATCCGGCTGGGGCTTCGAGGAGCGCGAGGGTGATTGGTTCGTCACCGCCGACACGGGCACGGTGGAAGGACGCCAGGTCCGCATCGCGGGACGGGCGGATGCCCGGGTGAAAATCCTCGGCGAACTGGTCGATCCGGCGGTGGTGCTGGCGGAGATCGTGGCCGCTTCGGCGGGCGGGATCGGCGGGCGGGAACTGGCGGTCGTGGCGGTGGACGATGTCCGCGCAGGCAAGCGGCTGGTGCTGGTGCATGAGGACAGCGTGTCACCGGATTTGATCGAGCGGACCTTGACGACCTATCACTCGTGTTGCCCCGGATTCCGACGGATTACGGCGACGGTTCCGGTCGGCCGGATCCCGCGGAGTCCGCTCGGCAAGCCGCTGGCAAGCGAGTTGTCACGAATCGCCGCGGATGCCGTGAATTGAGGATTGCCATTCTCACGGCGGGCGCAATAGTTCAGGAGTCTTGATTAAAAGTTTGACCCAAGTTCCGCCCGCGGGCGGTTGGTTGGAGACCGGCGGCGGTCCGGTTTCCTGTCCCCCCTGAACCGCCTGATTCCACACACCACCCCACCATGATCCACCGTGCCGAGGACGTCCAAGCCCGACTTTTCGAGGAGATTCAACACGGAGGCGGGGTGGGACGGAAGACGGCCGGGGCGGCCAAAAAGAGCCATCCCTCCGAGTTCGGGCTGAAATCCCCGTCGCAGGTCGCCAAGAATTTCGTCCTTGATACCAACGTCCTGCTCCACGATCCGGCCTGCCTCGGCCGCTTTACCGACAACCACATCTGCATCCCGGTCGACGTGCTCGCGGAGCTCGACCGCTTCAAGTCCGAGCAGACCGAGCGCGGCGCGAACGCGCGCAAGATCCACCGCATGCTGACCGAGACCTTTTCCAGCGCGAAGAATGTCACCAGCGGCGTGCCGACCGATGGCGGCGGCACCTTGCGGCTGGTCATTTACGATCCCGCCCTGTGCCCGAAGAACTCGGAGATGCTCTCGCGCTTCCACCGGATCTTCCCCGACAAGGAACGCGTCGATCACCGTATCCTCGCCTGCACGCTGCTGCTGATGGCGCACAACCAGGCTCCGGTGGTGCTGGTGACCAAGGACCTCAACATGCAGCTCAAGGCCCGCTCGGTCGGGATCGATTGCCAGGACTATCTGAACGACAAGGTGGAGTCGCGCGATGTCTCCAGCTACGACGTCCGTCGTATCGAAGTCGAAGCGGCCGAACTCCAGCGCTTCGCCAGCACCGGCGAGATCGTCATCGAAAACAGCCGCGTCTCCGACATCGTGCTCAACCAGTATGTCCTGCTGGAAGCCGGCGAGAAGCAGACCATGCCGGCGCGGATGGCGGCGGGCGGGAAGCTGGTCCGCTTGCAGATCCCCGAGGCGTTGAAGATCCAGGACGGCACCGCCTTGAAACCGATGAACCTCGGCCAGCGCTGCCTGATCGACGCGCTGCTGAATCCCGACATCTCGCTGGTCACCTGTTACGGCCAGGCCGGCACCGGCAAGACCCTGGTGGCGGTCGCCGCGGGCTTGCACGAGATGTTCAACCGCCGCTACAACGGCCTCACGGTCAGCCGGCCGGTGGTGGCGATGGGCGACCAGCTCGGCTTCCTGCCGGGAACGCTCGACGAGAAGATGCGGCCCTGGCTCCAGCCGATCCACGACGCGCTCGACCTGTTGATGCGCCCAACCACCCCGCTCGGCCCGCGCCGCAAACAGCCCAAGTCCGAGAGCGGCAACGGTGGCGGCCCGCTGAAGAAGCCGTGGGAGATCCTGATGGAGCAGGGGATCATCGAGGTTGAAGCGCTTTGCTACATCCGCGGCCGCTCGATCCCGAACCGCTTCTTCGTGCTCGACGAGGCACAGCAGCTCACGCCGCAGGAGGCTAAAACCGTGGTGACCCGGATGTCGCGCGGCTCGAAGCTGGTCCTGGTGGGCGATCCCGCGCAGATCGACAATCCCTACGTCGACAGCCGCAGCAACGGCCTCGTTTACACCCGCAACCGCCTCAAGGGCCTGCCCTTCGTCGCCCACGTCTCGCTGAGCCGCGGCGAGCGCTCGGAACTGGCGGATGCCGGGGCGCAGTTGATGTGAAGTTTCATGAAGCCGGGGAGGAATGCCTGGGAGGAATGCCTGGTTGTTGACCGGGCCGCTCCCCTTTTCAGCATTCCGGGTGTTGCCCTTCAGTCGTGACTTAAATCCGGTGATCCCTTTGCAAAATCTTAGGTTACGGCCTCCACTTGAAGGTTTCGCAAAGCGTGCAGCCCGCCCGCCGCATCCTCCCGCAGCTTCCGCGCGCCGTCCTTGCGCTTCGCCCCGAAGTGTCCGCGGCACTTCGTGAACACCCCTTCCACGAAGCCCGTGCTGCCGATCGCCACCCCGTCGCTGAACCAGCGCACCCGGCACCTCAGCAGTTCCGCCCGCGACAGCTTCCCGCCGCTCCGCAGCACCGCCTCCACCCGTTCCTTCGAAAAGCCGGTCCTCTTCGCTGCGACCTTCAAAGTCGCTTTGACCGGGTCGTTTACCGGGACCGCAACCGGAGC
>CAMCYK010000304.1 GCA_945883695.1 Akkermansia muciniphila
TATCTCGCCCTTCGTCTTGCAGCGCTGGACCGCCATCTGGAGGAGCACGAACCCATGCCCTTGATCTTGGATGACCTCCTGATTACCTTCGATAATGATCGCACCCGGGCCATCCTGCCGCAGCTCGCGGATCTATCCAAACGCACGCAGGTTTTCCTGTTCACCCACCATGAACACCTGGTGGAGCTCTGCCGGGAGACGCTCGGTGAAGGCAAGTTCCAGCTCCATGCGCTGTCCTGCCGCGGCGATTCTTGACCCCACGAACTAAAACGACGGTCATGCCTGCCAAGAGACAAGCGAAGAAAGCTGCGAAGGGGAACAGTCCGACTTCCAGGAAGGTAGCGAAGGGTGCCGTTGCAGCCCGTTCTCCGGGTGCGGGGAAGCGGAAGGCCGGGTCGGCGCTGGTGGGCCGCCAGTCTTTCCCACCTGCCAAGTCCGGCGCGAAGGGTCTGCTGACTGACGTACGGGAGCTGATTCTCACGACTCGCCAGACGGTAGCGCAAGGCGTCAATTCCGCACTGGTGCTGCTCTACTGGAACATCGGTCAGCGCATCCGCACGGACATCCTGAAGGAGAAGCGGGCGGGCTACGGGGAGAAGATTGTGAACGCACTGAGTGCACAATTGGCCGACGAGTTCGGGCGCGGGTTCACAAGGACCAACCTGTTCAACATGACCCGCTTTGCGGAGGAGTTTCCCGACCCCAAGATTGTCCACGCGCTGAGTGGACAATTGAGTTGGACCCATTTTCGGCGGATCATCTACCTCGACGATCCCCTCAAGCGCGACTTCTACGCGGAAATGTGCCGGATCGAAAAGTGGAACACGCGCACGCTCCACCAGAAGATCCAGTCGATGCTCTTCGAGCGGACGGCGCTCTCGAAGAAGCCGGACGAGCTGATCGCCACAGAGCTGAAGAAACTGCGGGAGGAAGACAAACTGTCGCCGGATCTGGTCTTCCGGGATCCCTATGTGCTGGATTTCCTCGGGCTGAAGGACACCTACGCGGAGAAGGATCTGGAAGCGGCGATCCTGCGCGAGATCGAGGGCTTCATCCTTGAACTCGGGGTCGGCTTCGCCTTCGTCGACCGCCAGAAGCGGATGCAGATCGATGGCCGGGATTACTACCTCGACCTCTTGTTCTACCACCGGAAGCTCAAGCGGCTGGTGGCGATCGACCTCAAGATCGGTGACTTCGAAGCGGCGGACAAGGGCCAGATGGAACTCTACCTGAACTGGCTGAAGCGCCACGAGAGCGAGCCGGACGAAGCCGCGCCGATGGGCATGATCCTCTGCGCCGGCAAGTCGGCGGAGCATGTGGAACTGCTGGAAGTGGAGAAATCCGGAATCCACGTGGCCACCTACTGGACCAAGGTCTTGCCGAAGAAGCAGCTGGTGAAGAAGCTGCACCAGGTGGTGGCGCGGGCCCGGCAGCGGCTGCTGACCGGCCGGATGGACATGAAACAAGATGAGTTGCCATGATGAGTGAGAATCTCGCGGACAGGCTGTCCTCCACCTTGAGAAACGCCGCCCAAGCCTATGCTCCGGGTGATCAGGTCGCCCCCTGTGCGGTGCTGTGGACCGATCCCGAACGGCTGTGGGAAAGTGTGCTGCCGCCGATGCGGGAGAGGGTGTCCGAGTTGTTCGTGCTCGGCGACTACGCCGCCGCGAAGCGCAGCGGCCCTGCCTTGTGGCTGCGCTGCATCGAGGCGCGCTGCGTGGACGGCGCTCCGCCGGTGGAGACCACCCCGGTATTCTACCTGCCCGGCATCAGCCGGGAGATGCTCCGCGCGGCCGAGGATTGCCCCCCGGAACTGGCCGCGCTGGTGGAACTGCAGTATCGCGGCGTGATGTGGCTGCATGTGAACGGCAAGGAGTGGACGCCCTATGGCTTCCTGGTTTCCAAGCACGGCGGGTTGGAACTCGATGTCGCCAAGGATCAGTCAACGCTCGACGCGCTTGCCGGCGCCTTGCCCAGCTTGCTGGACTGCCCCGTCTCGCAGCTAAGCGGTCGCCGGCTGGATGCGGACTATTTCAACGGCTTGGTCGCCCCGGATGCCACCGGCCTGCTGCTGCGCTGGCTGAGCGACCCGGACTCGTTCAAGCAGCGCCACTCGGACGCCGAATGGAAGGCCTTCTGCCAGCAGTGCAAGACCGACTTCCGCTTCGACCCGGTGAAGGAGGGCCCGCTGAAGGCGGCGCAGTTGCTGGCGGGACGTGGCAATTCATGGACCAAGGTCTGGCAACGATTCGCCGAGACTCCCGGCAACTATGCGGGGATCGTGGGCTGGCTGAAGCGTGCCGCACCGAAGGAGGCGTCGATGTTCGACACCGCTGAAATCTGGCCGGAGGTGAATGAGCGGGAAGAGCGCGCTTTGCAGCAGGCGCTGACCAAGCTGGCGGATCGGCCGCCACACGAGGTGGTCGCCGGCGTCGCGGGCCTGGAGAAACTCCACGCGCCCCGCCGCCACTATCCTTGGCAAAAGCTGGGCCTCAGCCCGCTCGCCACGGCGCTCGAACCGCTCGCCGAACTGGCTCATGCCTGCCAGACGGTCCCCGGCGCGCCAAGCCCCGAAGCCTACGCGGAGAACTACGCCCAAACCGGCTGGCAGGTGGATGCCGCGGCTCTCGCCGCGATGGCGGCTTGCGGGACCCAGGAGCAACACGGGGCCCTGCTCGGGGTGCTGCGCGCCGTCTATCTCCCGTGGCTCGAGAGCACCGCCCGCCAGCTGCAACAGTTGATCCGTGCCAGCGGACAGGCCATTGCCAAACGTGCCAAGCCCTACGGCACCGCCCCGGGACGTCTGTTGCTCTTCGCCGACGGCCTGCGGCTGGATGTCGCCCGCCAGCTCGCGGCGAACCTTGCCGCGGCCGGCATCGACTCCACCCACGACTGGGAGTGGTCGACAATTCCCTCCGTGACCGCCACGGCCAAGCCCGCCGCCTCGCCGATCGCGAACGCCGTGCAGGGTGCCGCCGTGGGCGATGCGTTCACCACCCGCCTGACAAGCAGCGGGCAGGTCCTGACGCAGGATCGATTCGTGGCCGCCCTCAACGAGAGTGGGTGGCAATACCTGAAATCTGACGAAACCGGTGACCCGTCCGGCTCGGCCTGGACCGAGGCACGCACCCTCGACACGCGCGGTCACAACGAGGGCTGGAAGCTGGCCCGCAGCGTGGAAACCGAAGTGCGCGACCTGGCGAGCCGGATTGCCGCGCTGCTCCGGGCCGGGTGGACGGAAGTGATCGTGATCACCGATCACGGCTGGCTCCTGCTGCCCGGAGGGCTCCCCAAAGTGGAAGTCAAGGCGGGGCTCACGGATCACCGCTGGGGACGCTGCGCCGCGATGAAGTCGGGATCCGGGACGGACGTGCCGACGCACCAGTGGCACTGGAATGAGGAGGTCACCATCGCCAGCCCGCCGGGCGTGGGGTGCTTCCGGGCCTCCATGGAATACACCCACGGCGGCATCTCGCTCCAGGAAATGGTCACCCCCGTCCTGCGCATTTCACCGCGCGGCCCGTCCGGCGACGCGGCCCGACTGGTGGAAGCAAAATGGTCAAATGCCAAATGCCGGATTGCCGTCAGCGGGGAATGCGCCGGCTTCAGCGTCGATCTACGGACGCAACAGGCCGATCCGAACACCTCGCTTCTGGCGAACCAGCACGCCGTGCGAATCACCGCTGACGGCAAAGCCGCCGTCTTCCTCGACGACGACGGGGACATCGGCAGGCAGGCGGAAATCGTCCTGTTGGACCAGGCGGGAAAGGTGATTGATTCACTGCCAACGACCCTTGGAGAATAATTTTATGAGCGAACCCCTCGATGCCATCGACCAGATCGCCACCAAAGCCTTTGAAGGCTACGTGGTCCGCAAGGATCTGGTGCGGAAATTCAAAGGCCAGTATCCGGTCCCCACCTACGTCGCCGAGTTCCTGCTGGGCCGCTATTGCTCCTCGGTCGATGACGAGGAGATCGCCGAGGGGCTCAAGATCGTCGAGCGGCAGCTGGGTGAGAAGACCATCCGTGCCGGCGAGCACGAGTTGTTCAAGGCACGCGCCAAGGAGAAGGGGCACGTCAAGCTGATCGACATCATCACCGCCCGGCTGGACTCCGCGACCGATTCCTTCCTGGCGACCCTGCCGAGCGTGCAACTGAAGGATGTGAGGATCAGCGAGGCGATGGTCCACGCCAACGAGCGGATGCTCACCGGCGGCTTCTATGCCGAGGTCGAACTCTCCTACGATCCCACCATCGCCCAGGAAAAAAACGGGCGGCCGTTTGGCATCGAGGCGATGCGCGAGATCCAGCTTTCCAAGCGAGAAGTGTTGCCGACGCTCTACGAAGGCAGGAAGGCCTTCTCCACGGAAGAGTGGAAGGACTTCCTGATCCGGAGCATCGGCATGGAGCCGGGCAAGCTCACGCCCCGCGGCCGGGACATGATCCTCCTGCGCATGGTGCCCTTCGTGGAGCGGAACTACAACGTGGTGGAACTGGGGCCCCGGGGCACCGGCAAGAGCCACCTCTTCCAGCAGATTTCCCCGTATGCGCACTTGGTTTCCGGCGGCAAGTCGTCGGTCGCCCGGATGTTTGTCAACAACAGCAGCGGCCAGCGTGGCCTGGTCTGCCAATACGACGTGGTCTGCTTCGACGAGATTTCCGGTGTGTCCTTCGACCAGAAGGACGGCGTGAACATCATGAAGGGCTACATGGAGTCCGGTGAGTTCAGCCGTGGCAAGGAAAGCATCCGCGCCGATGGCGGGATGGTCATGGTCGGCAACTTCGACGTGGACGTGCAGCACCAGCAGCGGATCGGCCACCTGTTCGGCCCGCTCCCTGCGGAGATGCGGGACGACACGGCCTTCATGGACCGGATCCACGCCTACCTGCCGGGTTGGGATGTGCCCAAGGTCAGCCGCGAGGTGCTGACCGACCATTTCGGCCTGGTCAGCGACTACTTGTCGGAGTGTTGGAACCAGCTCCGACGCCAGAGCCGGCAAAGCGTGTTGCAAGGGCGCGTCCACCTCGGTGGCGCGCTGAGCGGCCGCGATACCACCGGCGTGGTGAAGACGATCAGCGGATTGATCAAGCTGGTCTCGCCCGACCCGGACGTCCCGGTTTCGGACGAGGTGCTGGAATGGGCCCTGCGCATCGGCCTGGAGTGCCGCCGCCGGGTCAAGGAACAGCAGAAGCGCATCGGGTCCGCCGAGTTCCGCAACACCCAGTTCAGCTACACCCTCGGGGAAGAGGGCGTGGAGAAATTCGTGTCCACACCGGAGCTTTACAGCGAGGACAGCATCGGCAGCGACCCTCTCCCGCCGGGACAGGTGTGGGTCATGTCGCCGGGTGGCGGCGACGAGAACCCCGGTCTCTACCGGGTGGACATCACCGAAGGCCCGGGCGGCGGAGTGAAGATCCTCAACCAGCCCGCACCGCCCGCTTTCAAGGAGAGTGTCCGCTGCGCCGAGCAGAACCTTTACGTTCGATCCAAAGAACTCGTCGGCGACCGCGACCCGCGGCAGCACGAATTCTCCATCCAACTGCGGGCCTTCGACAGCGCCAAGAGCGGTGCCGGCGTGGGCGTCGGGGTCCTCCTCGCACTCTGCTCCTCGCTTCTCCAGAAAAGCATCAAGGGCGGCCTGATGGTCACCGGGGGACTGAACCTGGGGGGCTCCATCGAGACGATCTTCAACCCCGTGTCCGCCGTGGAAATCGCCGTGGAGAAGAGGGCCAACAGTATTCTCATGCCCATCAGCAGCCGCCGGCAACTGAACGATCTGCCCGACGATATGGCGGCGAAAATCACCATCCTCTACTACCTTGACGCCCGGGATGCCCTGCTCAAGGCGCTGGTGGATTGAGTCGGTGATTTAGGACAACCTGTGAGCACAAATCGACAAGTCGCGGCCTACTTGGCAGCCGGTAGAAAGCTTTTCCACCTGCCCAGTGACCCTGAAGCCCGGCTGGTCGAACTGGGTAGGCTGCGGTCCGAGCTTGGGCGGCTCTTCCAAGCCCTCATCGAATCGTCTGAGGGTGAAGATGCAGAGATTTGGTTCGCCCTCGGGT
>CAMCYK010000305.1 GCA_945883695.1 Akkermansia muciniphila
AGTGGAGTGCGAGTGCGAGTGCGAGTGCGAGTGCGAGTGCGAGTGCGAGTGCGAGTGCGAGTGCGAGTGCGAGTGCGAGTGCGAGTGCGAGTGGAGTGTCGCCTTGCAGGCGACATGACAATGGTCAGGCGGCATTCTGCCGCCTGACCCTTCGAAGCGCCGGCGGGCGGCCGCCTGCCTGGCTGTCCTCGGTTTAAACCGATCACCCGGGTGATCGGATCCCGGGATCCCCGGGTCGGGCGAAGGCGAGGAAGTCCTTTATTTCTCCTCACGACCCTCCCGCGCATTGCCAAGACCGCCCCCCCCGGTTTCCATCCGCCCGCGTATGGCAGGTGGCTTTTCATTCGATTCCCTCAACAAGGCCCAACGGGAGGCCGTGGCCGCCCTCGACGGCCCGGTCCTGATTTTGGCCGGGGCCGGCACGGGCAAGACCCGCACGGTGACCTGCCGCATTTCGAACATGCTGGAGCGCGGGATCCCGCCGGAGAACATCCTGGCGGTGACCTTCACCAACAAGGCGGCGGCGGAAATGCGCGAGCGGATCGGCGGCATGGTGTCGAAAAAGAAGGCGGAGGCGATGACCGTCTGCACCTTCCACTCGCTCTGCGTGCGGCTGCTCCGCGGCGGCATCGACAAGCTCGGTTACAAGAAGAATTTCTCGATCTGCAGCGGCGGCGACCAGGTCGGCATCATGAAGCAACTGGTGGTCCGGATGGGCGGCGCGGACGAGAAGGTGAAGGCCGAGGCGGTGCTGGCGGAGATCTCGAAAGCGAAGAACCGCGGGATCGCGCTGAAGGACATGGAGGACGACTTCTTCTCGTCGCTCGCCGTCGCCTACCAGAACGAGCTGCGCGCGCAGAACGCGGTGGACTTCGACGACCTGCTGGTGCTCGCCGAGCAGCTGCTGCGCGAGCACGCCGATGTCCGCGACTACTTCCGAGGCGTTTACAAGCGCGTCACCGTCGACGAGTTCCAGGACACCAACGGCCTGCAGATGCGGCTGCTCCAGCAGCTCGTCGGGGCGCCCTATCACGTCTGCGTGGTGGGCGACGACGACCAGTCAATCTACGGCTTCCGCGGGGCGGAAAGCGCGAACATCCTGGAGTTCGAGCGCTTCTTCCCGAACCCGAAAATCATTCTGCTGGAGGAGAACTACCGCTCGACCCACGCGATCCTGCACACCGCCAACAGCCTGATCCGCCGCAATGCCGGGCGGCGCGAGAAGACCCTCAAATCGACCATCGCCGGCGGCGAGCCGGTGCGGCTGGTCGGCATGCCGGGCGACGAGGAGGAAGCGGTGTTCATCGCCGAGGAGATCCTGGCCGACAAGGCGCGCGGCAACCTGCCGTGGGAGCATTTCGCGGTGCTGTTCCGCACCAACAAGCAGAGCCGCAAGATCGAGGAAGCGCTGCGCGAGCGGAAGATCCCGTACCGGATGGTCGGCGCGCAAAGTTTCTACGACCGCAAGGAGGTGAAGGACTGCCTGGCCTACATCGAGCTGTTCGACGACCCGGAGGCCGACGTGCCGCTGCTGCGCGTGCTGAACGCCCCGCCGCGCGGGATCGGCCAGTCGACGGCGATGCTGGCCACCGACTACAGCCGCGAGATCGGCGCCAGCGTGTGGCGGGCGCTGTGCGACGAGGGCTTCCTGTCGCAACTCTCGACCAAGGTCCGCCATTCGATCGAGGCCTTCACCACCCGGATCCTCACCGCGAAGATGAAGATCGACGCCAAGGTCATGCCGGCGAACCACGTGCTGAGGGAGTTTCTCGACGAGATCGAGTATCTCCCGTGGCTCGAGCGCGGCTGCAAGACGGACAACGAGAAGCAGCAGCGCCAGGAAGGGATCGGCGAGGTGCTGACCGAGCTGTCGAAGGCGTTGCAGCGCGGGAAGACCCTGCGGAAATTTCTCGACGACAGCGCGTTGGCTTCGGACCGCGAGGATGACGATCTCGAGAAGAAGTCCGGCGCGACCTTGATCACGCTGCACGCGTCAAAGGGCCTCGAATTCCCCAGCGTGTTCCTGGTCGGCCTGGAGGAAGGCGTGCTGCCGCACCAGCGCAGCATGGTGGAAGGGACCAAGGACGAGGAGCGGCGCTTGCTCTACGTCGGCATCACGCGTGCCCAGCAGCGGCTGGCGATGACCTACTGCACGATGCGGATGAAGTGGGGCCAGCAGCAGGCCTGCCAGCCGAGCAGCTTCATCCTGGAGCTTGATGACGAGCACCTGATCCACACGACCTATGACGACATCATGGGCGCGGAGGCGGATGAGGAAGAGCTGGGGAATTTCTTCGGCGGGTTGAAGAGCTTTTTGGACGGGTGAGGCCGGTGCGACTTTGCAAGTTGCGTGCGGGGGCGGCGCGCTTCGGGGGGGTGACCGCAGCGGCGGGGGAGGCTGTCTGCGATCGGGCACGGGCTGCCGCTTGAGGCGGGGTTTGGAGCTGGCTTCGAGGCGCTGGCGAGTGGTGGCACGCCAGAAGCACCCAACTTGCAAAGTTGCGCTACTTCGCCGGCGGTCGTAGACGTGCCTCCATAAGTCGGGTAATGGACACGCATGCGCCACGACCGACCGAGCGATACCGCGACGCTGGTGGCGCGCAGCATCGTGCTCGCTGCGAAAGATCAGAAATTGCGGAAGCTGGTGGCGGAGGGCGAAGCGGAGACGCTTCGCCGGATGGTGGGCGAGGGCGGCGGCTGGTTCGGCCTGACGATCCGTCACGCTTGGGTCCGGCGGCCGTTTTTCACGATCATGAACTTCATGGTGCCTGGGATCGTCGCGCACTACCTGGCGCGCAAGCGGCAGATCGAGCAAGCGGTGCGGGAGGGGCTGGCCGGCGGGGCGACGCGGGTGGTGATCCTGGGGGCGGGCTTCGACGCGCTGGCGTGGCGGTTGCACGGGGAGTTTCCAGAGGTGGAATTCCTGGAGTTGGATCATCCGGCGACGCAGCGCGTGAAACGGCGGGCGCTGGGGGAGGCGGCGAACTTTTCATACGGGCAGGTGGATCTGGCGGCGCGGTCGCTGGCGGAGGTTCCGGAACTGGCCGCCGCGCTGCGCACCGTGTTCGTGGCCGAGGGGCTGACGATGTATCTCCGTGAAGAGCGGGTGGCGGCGCTGCTGCGCGACCTTGCCTCGATCGCCGGACCGGCGGGGCGGGTGATCTTCACCTTCATGGAGGAGGACGACGCGGGCTCGATCGGCTTCCGCGGCCAGAACCCGCTGGTTGCGGGCTGGCTGAAGCTGCGGAGCGAACCTTTCCTCTGGGGCATCCGGCGCGACCGGCTGCCGGGCTTTCTGGCGTCGTGCGGACTGGGCGATGTGGAAGTGATGGATGAGGTTCGCTTGCGTGACCAGATCCTCTCCCCGCGCGGGCTCGGAGAGATCCGGCTGGCCCGCGGCGAGTGCGTCTGCCTTTGTTCTCCTATCGCGAAATGACCGGCGTCCTTTGCAACGACATCCACTCCAAGCTCAACCCGACGCGGGTGGCGCGGGTGCTTCGGCCGGCTTCGGAGGCGGAGGTGGTGGCTGCCTTGAAAAAGGCGGCCGGGGAAGGGATGGCGGTGTCGATTTGTGGCGCGCGTCACGCGATGGGCGGCCAGCAGTTCGGGGAAGGAACCTTGTTGCTCGATCTTTCCCATCTAACAGAATGGGGCGAGCTCGACCGCGAACGCGGCACGGTCGAGGCCGGTGCGGGCTTGAAGTGGCCGGAATTGATCGACGGTCTCCACGCGCGGCAGGCGGGCGAGGAGAAGGTGTGGAGCATCCGCCAGAAGCAAACCGGCGCGGATGATCTGACTTTGGGCGGTTCGCTCGCCGCGAACATCCACGGCCGCGGGCTGAACCTGTGCCCGATCATCGGCGACGTGGAGGCCTTCACGCTGGTCGATGCCGCGGGCGTGCCGCGGCGCTGCAGCCGGGAGGAGAACGCGGAGCTGTTCCGGCTGGCGATCGGCGGTTACGGGTGCTTCGGCGTGATCACCTCGGTGTGCCTGCGGCTGACTCCGCGAATCAAGCTCGAGCGCTTGGTGGAGGTGACGACGATCGAACGTTTGATGCCGGCGCTGGAACAGCGGATGGCAAACGGTTGCCTGTTCGGCGACTTTCAGTTCTCGATCGACGAGCGCTCGCCGGACTTCCTGTGCCGCGGGGTTCTGTCGAGCTACCGGCCGGTCGAGCCGGAGCGCGAGATGCCGGAACAGCGGGAGGAACTGGAACGGCATCATTGGGAGGAGCTGATCCGCTTGGCGCACGATGACCGGGCCAAGGTGTTCGAGGTGTATTCATCGTTCTATCTGCGGACGCACGGCGCGCTTTATTGGTCGGACACGCATCAACTGAGTGTCTATCTCGACGATTATCACTCGCAGCTCGACCACGAATGCGGCACGGAGGTGCCGGCCAGCGAAATGATCAGCGAGCTGTACGTCCCGCGGGACCGGCTGGTTGAGTTCATGGCGGCGGCGGCGGAGCGCTTGAAGGACGGCGCGGTGCCGGTGATCTACGGCACGGTGCGTTTGATCCGGCGCGATGAGGAAAGCTTCCTGGCTTGGGCGCGCGAGGACTTCGCCTGCGTGATTTTCAACCTGCACACGGAACACAGCGAGGCAGGAATCGCGACGGCGGCGGAGGCGTTCCGCGCGCTGATCGATCTGGCGCTGTCATTCGGCGGGAGCTTCTTCCTGACCTATCACCGCTGGGCGCGGCGCGACCAGATCGAGCGGGCTTATCCGCGGTTCGCGGAGTTCCTGCGGGCGAAGCTGGTGCACGATCCGGACGGCCGTTTCCAGAGCGAGTGGTGGCGGCATCACCGCGAACTTTTCGCGACGCCGTGACGATCCACGAACCGGCGACCTTGGCGACCGACCTGCTGCTGGCCGGGCTCGGCGGTGGGCTGGCGTGGCGCTTGCGGCGGCAGGTAACGCCGGAAAACCGCGCCGCGATCTGGTGGTGCGGGGCTTTGCTGGCGATGGCGGTGTCGGCGCTGGTGGGCGGGCTGTATCACGGCTTCGCGCCGAATTTCCACGCGGTGGTCGACGGGCTCTGGTGGCGGCTGGTGCTGGCCTTGATCTGCGGGATGGGGCTGACGATGGCGGTCAGCTTGGTCCACGAGATCGCGCCGGCCGGGCGATGGTGGATGGGGGTGGTGGGAGCGAAGTTTTTGCTGTCGCTATCTGCTGTGATGGTGTGGCCGGACTTCCGCGTGGCGATGGCCGACTACGGACTGGCGATGCTGGCGTGGGTGGCGGCGGCGTTGGTGCTGCGCCGGAAGTGGAGCGCTTGGATGCTGTCAGGCGTCGGGCTGTCGGCGGTGGCGGGGTGGGTCCAGCAGTCGGGCTGGGGTTTGACGCCGGGTTTCAATCACAACGATGCGTTTCATGTCATCCAGGCGCTGGCCTTGGTGGGGTTTTATCGGGCGGGGTGTAGCTTGGGCGGGGGCCGCCGCAGGCTCTTGGACTGCTGCGATCATTCGCAGCTTTCGGAATGAACGGTGGGGCCGGCCGTTCTGGCGGAGCGCCGCGGTCCTTGAAGGTCGCCTCAGGCCAAGGGAGCGGCGGGCGACTCCCTGCACCCGAAAGCTGCGAATCATCGCAGCAGTCCGAAGGCGGCTGCGCCGCGGGCATTGGAGGGAGACGTTCCGGTGGAGGGGGGGATCGTGGGGGCGTTCGGACGCGTCCACGTTGGCCATGGAGGCTAAGCCTTCCTTCCGCCCGCTTGTCGGGCTTTGCCAATGCGACCCCGGAAGGGGCGCGGAGGTGCTGGCGGCGGCGGTGATGCGGGCGAGCGGTCCGTATTGTTGATTGAACTTTAGCCGTCGGCGTTGGCTTCACGCCTGCCGCGGCTCGGGTTCCGGGGCGGGACCGGTTTCCGTGGCCTCCCGCTGCTCCACCGAGCGGATTTGCAGGAGGTAGGAAAAGGTGCCGATGAGGTAAAGGATGCCGGTGGTGACGAAGACCTGCCAGTAGGGGAGGTGATTCGCGCGCAGCAGCTCGAAGGTGCGGGCGGCGAGCCACCAGGCGCCGCTCCAGATCGCGCCGCTGCACGCGCTGATCAGCTCGCGGT
>CAMCYK010000306.1 GCA_945883695.1 Akkermansia muciniphila
TGCTGTCCTCGACGTGCCCGCGGCCAAGTCTCACCACGTCGCCAAGGCGGAGCCCGGTATGCGCGGCCAGCAGGATCGCGCCTTTCCATTCGTCGGGGGTCTTGTCGCTGTCGATCATCGCCCGGACTTCCGCCGCGGTGAAGGGTGCCCGCTCCGTGCTGTCGTCTTCCGTGAGGGGGCGGACGGTCGCGGCGACGTTGACCTTGGCGAGCCCCGCCTCAACCGCGGCGTGAAGGGCGCGGCGGAGGGCGCTCCTGTCCATGTTCACGGTCGCGGCTGTCATCGTGCGCTCCGTGCCCTTTACCTTCGTCTTGTGGATCTTGGAAAGGGCTCTTTCCACGTCGGCCTTGGTCAAGTCTCCGACCGGGGCGGCGGCGATCCTCGGGCCGACCGCGGCGACAATCCGGCGGTGCATGTCCCAGTAGATCCGGGCGGTCTTCTTGCTCACGTCCCGCTCCTGAGTCTTCACCCAAGCGGCAAGGTGCGCGTCGAGCGTGACGACTTGAAACGATGGATTGGCCAGCCGGTGAAGGCGCAAAACGAGTTCCTCGGCACGGGCGAGGGTCAACTCGCCGGCATGCGCCTCCCGTGCGGCCGTCTCGACGATCGCGGCGAGGTTGCGCGGCAGGTGGGGCGCTCCGGCCTTCTGGTCCCGCTCCTTCGATTCAAGGTCGTTCGCGATCTTCCTGGCTTCCACCTTCGACGTGGTGCCGGTCAGCCTGGAAACCCGCTTGCCATCGGCATCGGTGAAACGGGCGTACCATTCGGGCTTTCCTTTGTAGCGGTAGAGAGTGGCCATGGGGTGGGTCGGATTGACTGAACAATCTACTGAACACTTTTAAGGCGAAAGCACGCGAAAAGTGTTCAGTGACCCCTTGAATCCTATATGGCTGTAGGGCTGCGGGGAAATAGGTCCTAGGTTCGAGCCCTAGCGCCGGAGCCTTCTTAAGAGCCTCAACCTTAATGGGTTGGGGCTCTTGCCTTTTCAGGGTTCGAGATTTTGCCCACTGCGACTTACCACTGAAACGAGCAATCTCGTGCTTTTCGCCGTCGAAGCTGCCCCTCCCAAATAGAGAGGGGAGAGGAGATTGCTGAATCCTAGGCGGGGCCTGGGAGACGGCGCTCGGCCGTCAGAGGGCGTCCGACTTCCCGACTTCCCGACTTCCCGACTTCCCGACTTCTCCGCGCCGGATCGCGCGCGGGGTGAGCTATGGGCGAATTGAGACAGTCGCTACCCCGGCAAAAGGTAGCTACTTCCCACACTCATCCTTGCAATTGGAGAGAGTGGGACCTGAATGCGAGTCGGCGTGCGGCCCGCGGAATTACCTGATTCTACCTCCCGTAGCTGAACCTCGGCTTCCCGCCGTGCCCCTTGCCCGTCGGCGGCCGACGGCCGCGAAAAGGATGCTTCACCCACAGCAGGTGGGCCCGCTTCTCGGCCCCGAGGTCGCGCGCCTGGCGAACGAGCGCGTCGAATTCGGGATCCGCCCGCCAGTAGGTGACGGCCCGGCGGTCGATTCCGGCGGCGGCGGCGGCTTCGGGAAATGTCGCGCCCTCCTCAGCGATCTTGATCAGGACAATTCTACGGCGCCATGGGAGGGCGGAGAGAGCGGCGGTGAAGTCCATGGGGCGATTGTAGGGGCACCGGGGCGGGAGGTCCATGGGGTGCTATTGCTCCTCGTGGTAACCGCGGTTGTCGGCGCTCCAACTGCCGCCGTCGTCGGCCATTTCGTAAACCTGCCAAGGGACGCTCCGCCACGTCTCCTCGTCATCCAGATACTGCCAACTTCCGTACTGGCCGGGGCGCGCCGGCCCTCGACCATCGACTCGGAGCCCCCACCAGCTCCGTTGGACGTAGGAGATGGCCACCTCATAATTTCGATGCTCCTCGGCTGAAACGACCAGGGTCCCGGTCCTGAAAGCTCCCACGCTCCCCGCTGGGTTCACTTCGCCAAGGTTCCCCACTACCTCGATCATGACCGCGGCGGCCAAGAGCGATCCCAGCGCCTTTGCAACAATGACCATATCGCGCGCCCACGTCGGAGCCTTCTCGGTCACCATCAAGGCCCACAGCAGGCAGACGGCCAGAAGGATGGTGATCATCGGCGCTCCTGTTTCGGGCTTCCCTTCCTCAGTGATTCCAGATGGCCGGGAACGGTGAAGCCGGGCCGCCCTGCCGCTTCGTGGAAGGACTTCAGCCACGACCCTGCCCGTCCCTGAAGCGCCGCCCGGTCCCGGCGGATGAGGAAGCTCACCGGCGGGCGCGTGGCAAAGTCGGTCATCGTGTTGAAGGCGGCATAGGCGTTCCCGCCGATTTCCTGCCGGTGGCGGGCGTCGAGGGTGGCAAGGTCGGAGTCGATCCGCTCGATCGCTTCCTTCGTCCGCCTGCTGAGTTCCTCGCGGGCGACGGGCAGGGCGAGCACGGCGCGAACGATTTCGAGGCTCTCCGCGTCCGTCAGGGCGATCCCGCGGAGCGTGCCGAGGCAGGCGGTGAAATCCGCAGCGAGGTCCTCGAAATCCCTGACGGCACGGGTCAGGTCGAGATTCGCGATGGCGTCCTTCGTGTGGGCGGCGGTGACGGTCGCCACCTTCTCTTCGAAGATCAGGCCATTCGAGCAGTGTCTCCGCATGAAGCCGAAATCGAAGCGGAGGGCGCGCCGGCCGTTGTAGGAGTTGGTGACCCGGAGGAACGGCGTGTGAACCTCCGAGGTACCGTCGGGATTGTCCCACAGGTTCATGACGTGCGTCCGGTGCTTGAGGTCGAGGGCGACCCGGCTCCGGTTCTTCGTCCCGGCCGCGTCGGAGAGTTCCCACTCGCCGGGCGTCGAGCCCGGGAATACCTGCGTGCAAAGCTTCCGGCACAGTTCCAGGGCTTCGTGGTTGGTGACGATCCGGTAATCCTTCCCGACGATACCGACGACTTCGCCGGTGTCGGCGGCGACGAGGGCTTTCTTGGAAGGCACTCTCACGTGCTTTACTTCTCCGCCCGACCTGACGGGCACATCGACCGGGGCGGTGATCACATCGAACAACCAGGAGGCGGGGGAAGCATTCACAGCGACCCTTATCGACCAAGGGGTAGGACAAGCGTGGGGGGCGGCATCGATTCGGGGGAATTCAGCCGCCCACAATCCTATCAAGCGCATGCCCTTTGCTGGCCGCGACCTCCGTGTGGAATACACAACGGCGAACCGCGTTCCATTCCGCGTGAAGATGACGTCGGGGCTTGGAGCGGAGGTGATCTGGTGACCCTCAGCTCCTACACCCGCAGGTAAGTGATCTCCGCCCCGCGGGTCAACCGTGCCTCCTGAAGCGACTGCTCCAGGGAGAACGGTCCGGTCTCGTATTTCTGGAAGATGTCCAGCCCGCGGTCCATGGTGATCTTCCAGCCGGTGTCGGTGCTGATGTTGCGGGCGTGGAAGTTCGGGCTGTGGTCATATTCCCAAGTGAACGCGATCCGTGACCCGGCGAAGGATTCGACGATCTGATTCAGGTTCTCCTCCTGCTTCACGCAGCTGTCCGGGTCCGACTGGGTCCGGAGGTGGACGGCGACCTCGTCGCCCTCAGGCACGAGTTCGTGAATCATTTGGAGGAACTCCATGAAATTGCGGACCTGGAAGAACATCCGCACGTAGGGGTCGCTCACCGTGATCGTGCGCGCTCCAGTCAAGTGCTTCGCGAAGAGCCGCCGGTAGCTCCAGCCCTTGGTGTTCTCGGGAATGACCACGTGGCCGGTGTCGGCGTTTTCCGGCTCGGCCGCGGCGGGTGAGGGCGTCGGAGTGGAAGGCATCTCCGCCATCAGATCGGCCTCGCCCGCAGCGGCGGGGGAGGAGTCTTCAGCCGATGGCTGGATCCGCGGGCCGGAGAAGGTCGGGTATTGGATTTCCTCAGGGGTGAGGACGGTGACCGGGGCACCGCCACCCTGCGGCTTGTAGATGAAGTCGTGGCGCTTGAAGGTGTCGTCGATGCGCAGGATGTGCTCCCGAACGCGCCGGCGTCCTTCCATGGCGAAGGCGAGCAGTTCCTCGATCTCCGCCGGGGTGGCCTTGCCGTCGGGGTAGAGGATCTTCATCAGCCCGGAGAAGGTCTTCTCGAACCCGGTCTGGTCACGCGTGGACACCTCCGACACGACCTCGAAGTGCTCCTTGTAGGCTCCCGTGAAGTCTTCTGTCCGCAGGTGCTTCAGCACCTCGGCGATGTAGTCCACGACGAAGCCGTAGCCGGAGGTGAAAAGCTCGTGCCGGATCGGCGCGACCTCCCAGCCCGGGTTGTAGGAGTGGATGCGGTCGAGGAAGGCGGAATCGATGTACTTGTCCGGGAGGGGCTCGAAGAAGTGCGAGTGCTTGAGCATGTAGGCCACGGACTTCTTGGTGTTCCCCATGAACACCATCGACGCCTCGGCGGTGAGTTGCATTACACCGCGCGAGAATGACCGGTTGGCCATGTAATTCTTCATAATGTCAACCAGCCCCTTATCCACCTTCTTGTCCTTGCCGGCGAACTCGTCGAAACAGAGAGCATCCCAGTGCTCCACAAGACCTGGTTTGTTTGAAGCGTTGTTGACGAAAAGTTTAGCCGCCGTCACTTCACCTCCGGAGATCAGCATCCCGTGGGGAGAAAACTCCGCGTAGATGTGGGACTTCCCGGTGCCCTTGGGCCCGAGTTCGAGCAGGTTGTAGTTCCGCTCGCAGTAGGGGATCAGGCGGACCAGGGTGAGCAGCTTGGCGCGGCGGCCGAAGTGTTCGGGGTTGAAGCCCATGCTCTGCATCAGGACGTCCATCCACTCGTCCGTCGTGAAGCGCGCGCGGGCTTCCAGGAACTGCTCGAAGTCGATACCCGCCACCTGGATCGGCTTCAGGGAGTCGATCTGCCACGGGCTGGCCTTGGGATCTTCCGCGACCTCGTAGGTGACGTCGGTGATGCACCAGACGCCGCCGACCAGCAGCTTGGGGTAGCGCCGGACAAAATCGTCGGAGACGGGCACCTTTTTCAACCCGAGGTTGGTGAACTCCGCCTCGTAGAAGCCGCCCTTGTCGTTGAGTTCCACTGTCAGCTTGTCGATCACCTTGTGGCGGCCCTTCTCCTTGATGGTGGACTTGACCAGTTGCGCCTGATTCCGGTGGACGTAGTGCTTCGCCAGGATCCTCTGGACCGACTCCAGGCCGGCCTTGACCACCTCGGCGTCGTCGGTCGCGCAATGCTGGCCCAGCAGGTATTCCAGCACGTAGGTCGGCACCACGGCGTTCTGTTTCAGGCCCTTGGTCAGGTCCTTGCGGACCACCAGCCCGGGGAAGTGGGCGAGGATCTTTTCATCGAGCGGACCGGGCGGCCGGGACTCGGGCACGAAGAGTTCCTCGCTTACTGGGGGTTCGGGATTCTCACTCATCGAAGTCGCTGGTGAAGGGTTTCTGGAGTTTGAGGGCGTGGGTCTTGTAAACGACGGTCTGAGCCGTGCCAGGCACGGTTTCCTCGAGGCGCAGGTCCACCTCGCGGTTGTTGAAGGCGTCCGCCGCGTGCGAGAGCACCAGCAGCACCGTGGTTTCGCGCTGCCGGGCTTCCGCTTCCTTCGAGTCGAAGTTCAGCGTTTTGATCTCGGAAAGGACAGTGCCGTCTTTGGCGAACACGCCGATCCGCAGCGTCCGCGGCTGGACCTTGGCCAGCGCTGGCCGGTCCTGGAACAGCGCGACCGAGAGTTGGCCGGTGGTGATCTTGGCGGGCACCCGCAGCAGCTCCACCTCCACGCGGCCGGTGTCGTCGGCGCGGGCCTTGTGGATCTTGACCACCGGCACCACCACCTCCTGGAGGGTGATCCCGCCGTGGACGTAGCGCTTGCCGGATCCCTGGAGCGGGAAGCGCCCGAGCGAAAGCGGGGAGGCCGCCGACCAGGCACCTTCCAGACCCAGCGCGGCGCTGTCGAAGCGCTTCACCTTGGGGTCCTGCGGGATGTCGCGGCCCAAGGCGAAGCGCCGGTTGCGGAAGGTCCATTCGCCCGCGGCCGGCAGGGCCGTGACATCCGCCGCCGCGACATCGTCCTGT
>CAMCYK010000307.1 GCA_945883695.1 Akkermansia muciniphila
CCAGCTATTTCTTCTTTCCGAAGGCCACATCGTCTTCGAACCGGGGGCGGTTCTCGATGTCGCGGGAACACCCGACGCCTTTGTCCCGTTGGCCCAGAACATCGTGGATGTGCAGTTGCGAGGCCCCGAGCTGGCGGACTCCCCGTTGCTGCGGAACTCCAATATCCGGGGCGAAACCCTCACGGTCGATCTTCGCCGCAGCGGTGTTTATGGAGGACGCGAATGGGTGGGGAGCCCGTTGGGAGATCTCACCGGCCTGGCGGGGATTGTTGCGCGCGGGGCCGACCAGCTCACGACCAAAGGCGGCACGATCAGCCTCGCGGCGGGGGCCTCCATCGCCGTTTCCCAAGGCGCGCTGCTGGATGTGAGCGGCGGGTTCTCGCGCTTCGAAGGCGGAACCATCCGCACGACCAGACTGCTGCGCGGCCGCAACCTGATCGATATTGACGAGGCCACGCCCGATGTCCTTTACGACGGGATTTACGCGGACAAGCTTTCCCGCACCTCAGCCAAGTGGGGAGTCACCCGGACGTTCGCCGCGGCCCTCGCTCCGCTCGGTTCTTCCCAAACCAAGGAATACGTGGAAGGCGCGGCGGGGGGTTCGATCAGCCTGGCGGCCCCCAACCTCCAACTGGCGGGAGAACTCCGCGGGCGCACCATCAAGGGCCCGCGGCAGTTGGATTCGCCTCCCGGGGGATCCTCGCTCAGCCTGGCCTTTCGCAGCGAAAAATCCCTCACGCTCCTCGGCGGCGAAACCCGCTTCCTGACCTACGCGCCCACCGCGCCGACGGTCGTCGTCGGACTCCAGAATGCCGTCGTTTCGACCTCGCCGGATTTCTCGCAGCGCGCGACCGCTCCGCAGGTCCTTCCCCCCGGATCGGATGAGTTCCGCCTCGATCCGGCACTGTTCAATGAATCCAAAGGCGGCTTTGCGAATTTGGAAATCATCAATCTGAATGGCGCCGTGACCGTCCCGAAAGGACTTCCCTTCGCTCTTCCCGCGGGAGGATCCTTTACGGCGTCGGCTGTCAATATCTCACTGTTGGCCGATGTCACCATCCCGGGCGGCGCGATCAATCTGAAGGCTTACAATTTTCCGCCCTACGAATACGACGAACTCGAACTCACGGGCGGCCTGGCCAACCTGCCCGCCCCGGGGCCCCAGACCGGCAAAGGCATCATTGTTGTCGGCGAGGGCGTGAAGGTGAGTGTGGCCGGGATGATGATCGACGACCGCCCGACTTCGCCGGTGGCCGGGGTTTCCACCCGCGCACTCGACGGCGGCTCGATCGCGCTGGAGGGATATTCCGTTTTGTTGGGAAGAAACAGCCTGCTTGACGCCTCGGGCGGCGCCTCGGCCTCACCCACCGGTGACTTCACTTTCGGCAAGGGCGGCGATATCGCCATTCTCGCCGGCAAGGATCCCGAGCTGTCCACGACAACCGGCGGCTCGCTGGTGTTGGACGGGGGGTTCCAGTCTTATTCCGGAGCAAAAGGCGGCAGCCTGACGCTGCAGGCAAGTTTTGTGGAAATCGGCCAGGGGGGTAGTTCCACTCCTCAGACCCTGGGGCTTGCTCCCGATTTTTTCCGGCGCGGGGGCTTCACCGAATTCAACGTGATCGGCATCGGCGGAAGGGATAACTCCGGCGCATTACGTCCCGCGGTGCGCATGGTCGCGGGAACCACCATCGAGCCGGTGGCGGAGAGTTGGGTTCACACGCCTTTTGCGCCGGGCAAGGGCACCTTCGCCTTGCGGCCCTTCCTCAAGCCGGAGGGCCTGCGTGAGCCGGCCAGCGTCTCACTCAAAGGTCTCGGCGCCGATGATCCCTTTATCGATATCGACGGGCGGGACCTCATCGAAGCCGTCGGGATCGTGACCCTGGAAGAGGGAACCCGGATTCTCACCGACCCGGGAGCATCAGTCAGCCTGAGTGGAGAAATCGTCGCGGTTATGGGCGAGATCTCCGCTCCGGCCGGCACGATCGTGATCGAAGGCGCGGGCGAGTTTCCGCTCTCGCCCACCCTGGCCAGCGGGGCCACCCACGCGCTTCCCACCGTGCTGATCGGCCCCGCCGCGCGGCTCTCCGTCGCCGGAGCGGCCGTATATCTTCCCGACTCGTTCGGCCGGCGGGCGGGCGTTCTTTATCCGGGCGGAACCATCAGCGTGTCCGGCAACATCCTGGCGGCGGCGGGCGCTGTGCTGGATGCTTCCGGCGCTTCGGCCGTTTTTGATTTCCATCCCACCCGGCTGGCGGACACCGCCGTTTCTTCCGTTCCGCGCGATGCCGGACTCAATACTCTTCCCTGGCAGCGCCGGGGAGTCGCCGCCCGCATTGATAGTGACGCCGGCCTGATCGAACTCGCGGGTTCGGAGATGCTCTACTCCGATGCCACCCTGGTGGGCCATGCCGGGGGGCCGACCGCGCTGGGCGGGGCCTTGCGCGTTTCTTCGGGTCGCTTTTATCCTCCAGGGTCCCCACAAACGGGAGCCGATATCAATTTGCTGGTGGAGCAAACGGGCCAAGCCCTGCCCTATGGCGAATTCGGTTCTGTAAAATCGCTAGCCGGACTGTTCACCCGTCCCGCCGCCAATCTTGAGGAGCAAATCAGCGTCGATTTTCTCACCAACAAAAGCAATCTTGGCATGGGTTACTTCGCCGTGGACACCTTTAACAAGGGCGGCTTCGACTCTCTCGACCTTGGCTTCAACTACGAGGCCAACGCCAGCCCGATTCCCTACGGCGGCAACGTGCAATTCCGCGGTCCCATCAGTATCGTGGCGCGCGGCGGGGTCCGTCTGGCCGGCGGCGGGGTTATTCAAGCGGATAACCCGGTCAACATCACCGCCCCTTACATTGTGGTCGGGCAGGAATTCCGCGAACCGCTCAACCCTGCAGATATAACGGATGGCAGCGCAGCGCTCTTCCGGGAGTTCACCGGCATCGAAACCCGGGACTACTTTTTTGCGCCCACCACCGGCCGGGGCCGGCTTGCGCTCACGGCTGACCTCATCGACGTCGGAACCCTTTCGTTGCAGGGCATCGGCTTCGCCAGTCTTACGGCGGACAATGGCGATATCCGCGGTAACGGCACGGTCAACATCGCCGGCGATCTGGTGCTGAAGGCCGCACAAGTTTATCCTACCACCCTCGCAGAGTTCAACATTTTCGCCTACGACTCCCCGAGAGGCGGAGAGGGATCGGTCACCATCCTGGCCTCAGGCAACCGTCCGCCTCCGCTCTCGGCCGGGGGCGCGCTCAATATCTTCGCCTCCCGCATCACCCAGGCCGGCACTCTCCGCGCGCCGTTCGGGTCGATCACCCTCGGCTGGGATGGCACCGATTTCGATCCAAGCACTCCCGACTTCGACCAGCCGGTGGATCCGATCGGCGGGTCGGTCGTCAACCCCATCACCGGGAATTTCGACGGGGTGGCCGCGCCCCGGGCCGATCTGGTCACGCTGGCTCGCGGCAGCATAACCTCGGTTTCCGCCATCGATCCTTCCACCGGCGAGGGGCTGCTCATTCCCTTTGGCCTGAGCTCGGATGGACTCTCCTGGATTGATCCGCGCGGCGTCAATGTGACGGTCTCGGGCCTGCCCAATCGCCGGGTGGCCGTGGCGGGCAAAGCCGTCGAAATGGCGTCCGGCGCACAGATCGACCTGCGCGGGGGCGGCGATTTGCTGGCCTATCGTTTCGTGGCGGGCAACGGCGGCAGTGCCGACCTGCTGGGCACGGCCACGGCTGGATGGTCCGCCAGCCAGGGGCACGCGTCCGGCGATCTTGTCCTCTTCGGCGGCAAAACCTGGTCGGCGCGGGTGGCCATCGATCCGGAGACTTTCGCCCAAAGCCCCGAGCCGGCCGAAAGCCGCTACTGGAGACAAATTGCCGATTCGTATGTGGTCCTGCCCGGTTTTACCGCGGAGTATGCCCCGTTCAACCGCTTTAACACCGGGGCAAATTCCGGCAGCCTGGCGGGCGATCCCGGATTCCCCACCGCAGGCACCCGGCTGGGCGAGCAGGTTTATCTCGATGCCAGTCCGGGCCTGGCCGCCGGGAACTACACCCTGCTGCCACGGCGCTACGGGATCCTGCCCGGCGCTCTCCTGATCACTCCGCTCGAGACGGAGATTGTCAGCAGCGCGGTGGCGGTTTCCACCCTCGATCCGGCCATCGATTCGCTCCGCAATCCCCTCGGAACGGCCACCACCCCGGAAGGAGCCTCCATCGTTTCCGGCTATACCGGCAACAGCTTCAACCTCCGCGCCGCCACGCGCCTTCGCACCCGCTACGAGGTCACCCCGAACGACATCCTGCAGGCCCGCGCCTCCTATGACCGCTACACCGCCAACGCCTTCATGACCGCCGCCGCCGGACGGCTGGGGCTCAAGACAGTTCAAACGCTGCCGAGGGATTCCGCTTCCCTGGCCTTTCATGGAAACGACGCCCTCCGGCTGGAGGGCGATGTGTTCTCCCCCAGCATCGCGGGCGGGCGCGGGGCCAATATCGACATCAGCAGTTTCGCGGACATCTCTGTCCTCGACGGCGAGGGCCCCGCACCGGCTGGTGCCCGGGTTGTTCTTGATGGCGGGCGGCTCAATTCCTGGCAGGCCGACAGCCTGCTCATCGGCGGACTCCGCTACCAGACCGACGAGGGGGTCGCGGTGGATGTCCGCACCCGCGGGCTCACCCTGGACAATCCGGGCGCCGCGCTGGCCGCGCCGGAGATCACTCTCGTTTCCCGCGAGCGTTTGACCATCACCGCCGGCTCGGCAATTGTCTCGTCCGGGCTGCTGACGCGCCCGGCCGATCAGTTCAACATCGCCGGCGAGGGCACGCTGGTGCGGGTCAGCGCAGACCCGCTGGCCGAAACCATGCGCACCGGATCGGCGTCTTCCCTTCTGCCAAGGCTGGAAATCGGAGCACAGGCCACCGTTTCCGGTCGCGGGGTGATCCTTGATTCCACCTATGCCACGGACATCGATCCCTCCGTGAACCTGATCGCGGACGCGCTCACCCTCTCCAGCGGCCAGATCAGCATCGTTCTTGAGCCGCCGCCTCTGCCTTTGGCGGGAACCGTCGTAAACCCGCATCTCGTGCTGGAAGGCAATCTGCTCTCCCGCGCCGGGGCGGCTTCAACCCTGCGTTTGCACAGCTACCGCACGATTGACCTCTATGGCAACGGCACCTTCGGCGGAAACATTGCGTCCCTCACGCTGCGGGGTGCCGGGCTGCGGGGCTATGCCTCAGCCGGAGACACCTTCACCATTTCGGCCGGAGATGTTTTCCTCGGGAACTTCACCAATGCCGACCAACTCCCGGCCAGCCCGCTGGTTCCCAGTGCCAGTCTCGCGATCGATGCGGACACCGTTCACTTCGGCACGCACACTTTCAGCGTCGCCGGCTTTGGCTCGGTCAATCTCAACGCGAAGGCCGGAATCATCGCGGAGGCGGCCGGGACCTTTACCACGGTGTCCGATCTGGTCTTGAACACCCCGCTCCTCACCGGTGCGCAGGGCGCCAACCAAACCATTCGCGCGGGAGGAAACCTCACCATGCTGGCCGGCTCGGGCCAGTCCGAAGTGTTGTCGGGCCTCGGTGCGACTTTGAATTTGGAAGGCGCGGCGGTTTCGCTTGGCAGTGTGATCCGCCTGCCCGGCGGCTTGCTGACGGTGAAGGCCCGCACCGGCAATCTGGTCGTCAGCGGGGAGTTGAATACGGAGGGCGTGGTGCGGAGTTTTTATGATCTCGCGCGCGCCTCGGACTCGGGGGAAATCGTTCTGGAGGCGACCACGGGAAATGTGCAATTGCTGAGCGAAAGCCTGCTCTCGGTTTCGGCTCCGGCGGAAGGTGGCGAAGCCGGCCGCGTTTCCATCCGCACGGCCCAGGGGACATTCTCCAGCGCCGGCAGCATGCTGGGCATGGCGGGAGCGGGCGGGGTCGGCGGCTCGTTCCTGCTGGATGCCAGAACGGTGGCTTCCTTCAGCGACCTGGCCACGATTCTTAACGACGG
>CAMCYK010000308.1 GCA_945883695.1 Akkermansia muciniphila
GCATCCGTGGAAGTCGCATCCGTGGAAGTCGCATCCGTGGAAGTCGCATCCGTGGAAGTCGCATCCGTGGAAGTCGCATCCGTGGAAGACGACGCGCCGGTGGAAGTCGCATCCGTGGAAGACGCATCCGTGGAAGTCGCGCCGGTGGAAGTTGCACCTGAGGACATTCCATCCCAAGAGCCCACCGCCTGATCGGCCGATTGATCAATATCCCCGCCCCGTCCGGTTCCCACCGGGCGGGGCGTTTTCGTGTCGGGTCCCCGCGCGAGCCCCGACATGCCCGACATGGAGATTTTTGTCCGATTCGAATCGCCGAAATTCAGTTTTTTTTACTTTTCGTCTCCCCCCAGAGCGAATTTAACGTTGTAATTACATTCCATTCTTGCCCTTTGCCTTTCGCGCGATATACGGTGTAACCACACAATTGTTGCCGGATCCTCAACATAATTCGTCATCAGCTGCCTGAAATCCACCGCCAAACTTGGGTCAAAAACCATGAAAACCCTTCGTTCCCGCCCCTTCCGGCATGCACGCCAAGCACGTGGCTTTGCTTTGGTCATCACGCTGTCGCTGATGGTGCTGCTGACCGTCATCTCGGTCGGCTTGATGACCTTGTCGACCATTTCCCTGCGCTCCTCGAGCCGCGGTGACGCGATGGCAACCGCCCGCGCGAACGCCCGGATCGCGCTGGCGCTGGCGATTGGCGAGCTCCAGACTTTCGCCGGTCCCGACCAGCGGATCACCGGCACCGCCAACCTGGCGGGCACCGCCGCGGGCGTCGAACTCGCGCCGGGGGCGGCCCCGCTGAACAACACCACGGTCAGCAACTCCAACAAAGGGCTTACCGCCGTGCAGCCCGGCACCCGCTACTGGACCGGGGTCTGGCGCAACAGCAACCTCAACACGCCCGGGCTTGAGATCTACACCAAGACCCCGTCGCCAACCCACCTGCAATGGCTGGTCAGCGGCAACGAGCTGAGCGCGACGCCGCAATTCACCCCCGCCGCCAACGCCTTCAGCGTCTCGGCCGACGGTGCCGTCGCCGATCCGGAAAAAGCGGTGCTGATGGTCGGCCCCGGAAGCGTCGGCGACACCTCGTCCGCCGCGGCCGACAACTACGTGGCCGTCCCGCTGGTGGAAATCGCCGCGAACGGCCCCGCCGCCACCGCCACCCCGGGCCGCTACGCCTGGTGGATCGGCGACGAAGGCGTGAAAGCGAAATTCAACCGGACCCCGTCCGACTCCGCCGCCGGCCAGGCCACCACCTACCCCGACCTCGTCTCGCCGCGCTCCGGCTGGGAAGTGGTGGCGGGGATGGAAGCCTACCCGACGCCCGACAGCGGCAATGCCGCCCTGCTGGACCGCGTGATCACCCTGCGCCAGAGCACGCTGATCTCGCCCACGCTCGACCCCGCGAATTCGTCCTTGCCCCAATCGATTTTCCACGCCGCGACCACCGACGGTTTCGGGGTCCTCGCCGACAACCTGCAAGGCGGCCTGCGGATCGACCTGACCGCCACCTTCGCCAAAGGGGTTCCTTCCAGCCCGACCTCCACCTTTCCCAACGCCCCCGCGACCAACGCCAACCTGGTCCCGACCACGGTGCCCGGGACCCGCAACCTCAAAGGTCCGAAATGGGGTCGTCTCGCCGCCTTCCACAGCCAGTCCAAAAGCGCCGCCGACGGCAAGCTGACCGTGAAGTCCGCTTCCTCCGCCACCGATCTCACGATCGCCCCGATCATCGTCGACCTGCGCCTCCTGATGGGGGCCAAGCTGGTGAAAATGGATGAGACCCAGTACCAGATCCACCCCTGCGGGAAGATCGCCATCGCGCTGGCCAATCCCTATCCCTACCCCTTGGCCTGGAACTCGGACCTCGAGCTGATCCTGATCGATGAAACTCCGCAAGCCAACAGCCGCTCCAGCCGCGTGTGGGATGCGGCGGGGAATTGCCACTTCTTCAGCAACAAGGGCCAGCCCGCGGTCTTCAACAACGCCACCTTCGTCATTCCGAAAGGAGAACTGGCCCCGGGCGAGGCGCAAGCCTTCACGATGTCGGCGCAAGTCGTCCGCCCGGCCAACAACACCGGGGCGATCAAAGTCAACCTACGGCCGTTCTCCTCGAGTTCGCCCAGCAATTTCAACAACTGCATCGTCCAGGAGGAAACCTCACCCAACACCGGGTCGAAGTCGCTCGACGTCCGCGAGAGCTGGACCACCACCCAGATTTCCGCCGAGCTCCGGCTTTCCGGCGGCAGTTCGGGCGGCAACCCGCTGCGCCGGCTGGAGCGCTTCGAACTCGACAACGGCTTCTTCGGCGAGATGCGGCGGCCGGTGACCCAGGAAACCACCAACACGACCACCCAGCCGTTCCCGATGCATCTCTACGCCTACCAGATCAGCCAGCCGGGAATGAGATACGAGGACCTGCTGCCTTCGTCGAACCTGCTGGGCACCCGCTCTTCCACGTTGCGGACTTTCATGGACTTCAATCTGCAGGCGGTCCGCTTCAACAAGCTGATCACCTCCTACAACCCGCCGCCCTACTTCATGGAGAGCAGCAACAGCCTCGCCACCCTGCCCTTCGGCAGCGGTGGCGATACCGGCAGCGGCTTCACCAAGAACCTCGCGATCACTCCCCTCGCCTGGGGCCGCGATTCCGTCGGCGCCACCAAGAAGACCGTGCTGTTCTCCTTCCCGCAAACCTTCGTCTCGCTGGCCCAGCTCCAGCATGCCGACCTGACCGCGGACGATGAATTCGTCAGCGTTTCCAACCAGCCGGGCAATGCCGTCGGCAACTCGTACGCGACCCCCTTCGTCAAGCGCAAGCAAACCATCCAGAAGCGCGACAACTACATCGTCACCGGCAGCGGTGGCGGGGAGGCCCAGACCTCCACCAAGACCAACGTGACCTTCTACGACATGTCCTATCTGCTCAACGCGGCGCTCTGGGACAGCTACTTCTTCTCCACCCTGGAAGGCGGCAATCAACCGCTGAACGAAGCGATCACCGTCACCAACGCCTCGGCCACCGACGAGTTGTCCGATCCGGCGAAGGCCTCCAGCCACCTGCTGATCGACGGCGCGTTCAACATCAACTCCACCAACAAGAACGCGTGGAAGGCACTGCTGGCCGGCAACCGCTTCCTGAAGCACCCCGCCGACGGCGCGGCCGGAGCGGCCGGCGACGCCTTGTTCCCGCGCAGCCTGGAACAACCGAGCAGCGGCCTGAGCCGGCCCACCGGCAACGGCGACGATTCCTATTCGGGCTTCCGCCGCCTTTCCACCGAGCAGATCGACGCGGTGGCCGAAGAGTTGGTCCGCCAGGTGCGGCTGCGCGGTCCCTTCGTGTCGCTCTCGCATTTCGTCAACCGCGCCCTGGTCGACCTGACGGCCCGCCGCAACCCGAACAGCCCGCTTTCCTCCAGCGGTGCCTTGCAGAGCGCCCTCGACAATGCCGGTGCCAACATCTCCCCCGACGGCACCAAATCGGGCTTCACCAACGCGTTGAACGTCGCGCGCGACAAGCTGGCGATCAAGCCGGGGGCGGGCAACGCGCCGATGGCCGACCTCTGGGGTGGCCAGGCCAATGGTTCCCGCGGAACGACCTACGGCGGCGAAACCGAGGATCGCCTGCCGGTTTGGGCGGCCGAATCCAAGGACTTGAACCCCGGGGCAATGGCCAGTATCTATGCCGACCGCGTGATGATCACCGAACGCACCCTCCAGCCGGAACAAGGCTACCGCTCGACGGGAATTCCCGGCTGGATCACCCAGGCGGACGTCCTGCAGGCGATCGGACCCTTGATCTCCGCCCGCTCCGACACCTTCCGGGTCCGCGGCTACGGCGAGGCCCTGGCTCCCGATGGCAAGTCGGTGCTGGCACGCGCCTGGTGCGAAGCGGTGGTCCAGCGCAAGCCGGACTACGTCGATCCCACCAATCTTGCTTCCGAGCGCAACGCGACGCCCGCCGCCGCGACTCTCACCCAGGCCAACAAAACCTTCGGCCGCCGCTTTGACGTCATCTCTTTCCGCTGGCTCTCACAAAATGAAATCTAGGATATTTCCCGTCGCTGTCTCGTTCGCCGCTTTCGTCCTGGCCCTGCTTCCGGTGCAGGCCCAGTCCGACGCCCAGGTCTCGATGAAGATCGACCTGGTCGCCTGGGGTGAGTCCATCTCCGGCTTGACCTTGAAGTCCGCCAAGGGCCGCGACCCGGTGACCGCCCTCGCGTTCCGCTATTCGAAGCCGGTCAGCTACTCGGGCCCGGCCGTGCTCGAGATCTTCAAGGGCGATGCCGGGAATGCCGCCCCTGCCGCGGAGGGAGCCCCGGCCGCCGCCCCGATCAAAGACCTCGCCGCCGCGCTCGCCGAACGGAGGAAAAAGGAACCCAACCTGGTCTCGCTGGCCATCCTGCCACCCGCCTCCAAGCACGTCACCGTGCTGCTGGCCCCCGCGGCCGCCGGAACCTACCAGGCTTACGTGATCGATGACGATCCCTCCAAGCTCCCGTACGGCCGGATGCGCATCCACAACCTGAGCCCGCTGCAGATCGCGATGCGTTGCAACAACAAGCCCGCCAACATTCTGAAAACCAAGGGCAGTGTCGTCGTGGTGCCGAACAACAAGGAGATCATCTACGAACTCGCCTACCAGCAACAAGGCGAGTGGGTGGTTCAGGAAAACAACATTGCGACGGTCCAGGAGGGCGAGCAGGCCCAATTGGTCGTGCTGAAAAGTGACAACGAATTCTTCACCTCGGACGACGGCTCCCGTTCCGGCTACCTCCAGACCGTGGTGCTGCGGCGCGATCGGGATGGCGGAGCGGACCTCGCCGAATTGTCGGCCTCCGAGAAAGCCGCCATGCTGGAGCGGCTCAAGCGACAAGAGGACGAGATGGCCGAGGAAGCCCTGCGCAAGCAACCGAAGCCGAAGAAGTAGTCCTCCCCCGGGATTGGAGAAAACTCCCCCCGGTTGATTCACGGGGGCGGGTTCACTGACCTATCTGCCGCGCGGAAGCAATTTCGCGGCGGTGGCCGGGTCGACCGAAAAGGTTCCCCTGCCGAACGGGGTGAGTGCCCCGCCTTCCTCGACCTGGTATTCGAAGGCCTTGATCGGCTGGGTCCCCGCGATTTCCGACATCAGATAGACCCGGATCGCGAGGGCTTCCTTGCCGGTGCCCCCCTCGAGGGCTTTGACCGTGTAGGTGATCGAGTTCCCGCCATCCTTCGCGCCTCCCAGCACGACCTCGGCCTCCTTGGCGTTGGCGAAGCGGTGGCGGCTGAACTGGTTGACCTGCACCTGCACCTCGCGGCCCGGGCAGAAGACGTAGACCTTGGCGATGTATTTGGCCGCGGGAACCGCGGGCGGTGTCGGAGGGACGGTGCCACTGGCCTGGAAGTCGGGGGTCTCCGCGACATACTTCAAGTTCCCGGCGGCAATTTCCTTCCGGACCGCGGGGAGCGCGGCGAGATTGACGAAATCGGCGCGATCGTAACGCCAGGTCCCGGCGTTGACGAAAGAGAGCACGAGGATGTTTTCGGTCGGCTCGCCACCGACCCCGAAATTGATTTTGCCGAAAAACGCCGCCTTGGCGGTGGCCCCGCGCTGCGAGAGGTGGATCATTTTCAAGCCGTCGAGCGCGGGCGGGGGAGCGGGCAGATCGAACACGCCGCCCGGGAAGGGACGCTTTTCGGCGGCGAGACGATTCCGGATCTCGGCCTGGCGGTGCGCGGCGGTGGTCCGTTGCCACGTCGGCATATCCTTGAGGATCATCGCGTTGCGCCAGGCGGAATAGGTGGTGACGAGTGATTTGCCGATTCCGGCCGCCGGCGCCTGGGCCGGGCTCGCGGTGGCAAGCACGAGGAAGGAAAAGAGGGTCAGGAAGCGCGTCATCGGTGGATTGGATTGGACAAGCCCGCCGCGGGCATAACAATTCTTTTCGCGCGCCGGTCAACCCCGGCCCCA
>CAMCYK010000309.1 GCA_945883695.1 Akkermansia muciniphila
GTCGCTGATATGTTCGAGAACTACACGGGAAAAAAGTCAGCAGTCCCTGGGCTGGTGAATGGCGGAGAAATCGAAGAACTCAAAAAGGCGCTGAAGGCGGCCGACCTTGAGCGGCGGATTTTCGAAGCCAGGGCATTTCTTGAGGCCCAGAAATAATGATTTTGCGATTACCAAAATAACCACAAATATGAATGTACCTATAATTATTCGATTACGGCAGGCTATGAATTGCGGGTTCGTTGGAACTATTTTGTCTTTTGCCTTGTCGCTCTCGCTGTGGGGAGCCGAACCGGGCACATCAAGCCAACTCGCTGAAAATTTACGCAAAGGTAAAGCACAACACTTGGTGATTTACGGAACGAGCTTGTGTACACCGCAATACAGCGCTTGGGTGAGTCAATCACAGACTCTTATCGAAGCAGGTTTTCCCAAACTCTGCACCGTGACAAACAGTGCTCAGGCCGGAGCTGCATCAAACTGGGGGCTTGAGAACGTCGATTCACGTGTGATCGCGCTAAAGCCGAACACGGTGTTGATCGAGTTCTCGATCAACGACGGCTATACGATTTACAAAATCTCTGTTGCTGATGCGCAGAAAAATCTCGAAACCATGATCGCAAAAGTGAAGACGGCTTTGCCAAAATGTGAAATTATACTGATGACGATGAACCAGCCGTTCCCGGTTGGGGCGGAGCCGCGGCCAGCCTTTCTGGAATATGGTGAGATGTACCGGAAAGTAGCGAAAGCACGGAATCTCAAACTCATTGATGTGCAGCGGGTTTGGGAAAAGCTTTTCACTGAAGACCCGGAAAAATGGCATCTCGTTGTTCCCGATAATGTCCATCCCACCAAGGAAGGAAATGAATGGGTCACCACCCCAACCATTGTGAGGGCTTTGTTCGGATCTGAGAAGGCGCGTTGAGCGCGAATGTTTAAGTAACCAATAAGACTTTACCAAAGATGGATACCGATATTCACGTAACCCACCCATCCGAGTATTCCAAATCAATTCCCTGAACCGATTATCTTCCATCCTTCTCACCTTGTCCCTGTTCGCCGGCCAACTCCATGCCGCAGGCGGGGGGGGGGGGGGGCGGCAACGACCAGGGATACTACTCGGCTCCAACGGCAAGGACGGCATCGTCGCGGCTGCCATGCAGATCGCCGCAGGTGCCAGCGGCGATGCCACCGCCTATCAAGAAGCCAGCAAATATCTGGCCTTATCGACGATCGAAAGATATCCCGCGATGATATGGTATCATACCGATAATGGTCGCGGCGGTGGCATCTGGCGCGGCATCACCACCTCCTATCGGATGAAGGAAAAACCCGCGCTTTTCCGTCAGTCGATGGGCCGCCTGAGCTGGTGGCACGATCTGGGCCGCGAACCGGGCGGCAGCATCGGCATCGCGACGCTGGACTTCTATGGCAGCGCGGTCGGCCACTCCGGTCCTGGCATGGGGTTCTCCTACACCGCGCCTTTGCACACGCTGCGCATCACCGGCGCGCCGGAAATGAAGATCTCCCAGAAATACACCCTGCCTGAAAACCTTTGGGGCACCAAGGCCGACCTGGCATTCCTTTCCCTCGAACACAACCCGAACTACTTGTAATACGGTGCCGAGAAACCCACGTATGTTCCCTATCATACGCTGGGTGGTGGGTATCACCAACCGGAGAAGGACCTCAAAACACTGCCCCGTGAAGTGTTTCTCAAGAACATCTATCACCGGAACGACATGATCCGCACCCAGGCGGGCAAGGCGCTCCGGGCGGTAGATGCCTTCGATGACCTCGAAGAACTCCTGCAAGGGTCCGACCCGCGTGTGCGCCGCGCTGCGCTGGACGGTATGATCGATTACAACTACTGGTTTGGCATTGGAAAGAACCCCATCCCCATGGACAAGTTCACCCCCGCGATGGTGAAAAGCATGATTGCTAGGAATTTGCTTTTTGCGTGATGCTCCTGAAACAGCCGTTGGGCCGGTCCGGAGGGCAGGGAAAAGGGGGTTGTTGGATCCGCTGACCTTGGGCAACTGGTGGTGCGAAGCCAAAAGATGAGGCCGATGGCCTATTGGGCGCGGCGACCGTGCCGCTGGCGCAGGAAGAGACCGCTGCAGATGAGGGCAGCCACGGAGACCATGGATGCCGGTTCAGGCACGCTGCTCACCGAAGTCTCAATGCTGATCGGGCGGTTGACATAAAAAAAGTCGCCGTTGCTGTTGTTCATGCTGATGAAATCCAGCGTCAGGGTTTGGCCGACGTATGGTGTGAGGGTCGCTTCGGTGAAGGTCACTGGAGCCCACTCGGTGGGACTCGAATAGGTGAATACAAAATTGCCGGCCATGTCACGAAGCGCGATCCCTGCCCAGCCACTCGAACTTTTTGTGGGGCTGACCTCGGCATCGGTGCCAGGGGCAGACCCAACCCCGCCCATCAGATGGATCGAGGCGATCGAAATTTCACCAACTCCAAGGACGAACGAAGGAGATTGAAGCCAGGTGGTTGTGGTCGGATGGGCGAACCCTCGGAGGTCACCATTGATATCGGTGGAGATGAGACTTTTCACGTCGGGCGCCAGATCGGTCCATGATGTCGTGAACAGGCGTTCGTGCCACCCTTCTAAGTTCTGGCTTCGCGAAAACACGAGGGTAGTTGCAAGGGCATCGGGCGACAGCGATAAGAAAATCACTGACACGCACGGGAAAAGTTGGGTAATCCTGAAGGGTAATGACATGGTGCGGTTGGTGGAGGATATTCTGGGAGCGGTGGCGTTTGCTGGTAGGAACCTCCGCTGTATAAAAAGCAACCCCCCCGACTCGCCGGTTTCATTTGAGCGGTCAATCGGCTTGTCAAAAAACTGGCACTGAGACGTGCACAATTTGCATTAGTCGCATCACCCTTCAAGCGGTAGGGCGAGAGTGATGGATGGTGGGAGTCCGAGCAGTCGGCGGAACAAGGACCGGCGCGATTGTGTGATGCGGGGCTGGGAAAGCTTGCTCAACTGTGACTGACTGCTAGCAGCCTGTCGGACTTGATACCAGCCTGACGGAGATTTCCCGGTGTCCGGTCGAATCAATATTTTCAAAGGGTCAGGCAGTGTTGCGGCTTTCGAAGGGGTTTTGCAAAGCGACGGCTACCAGGCTTACGACCAATACTGCCAGCTCCAGAACCTCCGGGGCAAAAAGGTCAGGCGCGCCGCCTGCCTCGCCCACATCCGGCGCAAGTTCGAAGCTGCAAAGGACGAGCGTCCCGAAGTGGTCCGGTGGATCCTCAAGACCATCGCCCTGCTCTACCGGATCGAGACCCCCTTGAGGGAACACGGTGCCAGCGCCGAAGTCCGCGCGCGGGTCCGCCACAACCGCGGCCGGCCCCTCGTCCGGTTGCTCGAAAAAGCGTTCCGACATCTCCAGACCACCGCCATCCGGCCCAAAAGCCGTCTTGGCGAAGCGCTCAACTACGCCCTCGGTCAATGGTCCGCGATGGGCACCTACCTCGACGACGGCCGTATCGAGATCGACAACAACGAAACCGAGAACGACATCCGCCCCAGTGCCGTCGGCAAGAAGAACTGGCTCTTCATCGGCCACCCCGAAGCCGGCCGGCGCGGCGCGGTGCTCTACACCCTGCTCATCAGCGCCCGCAACCACGGCGTCGATCCGCAGGCCTATCTCAAGGACGTCATCGAGCGCCTGCCCGTGACCCGGCCCGCCGACCTCGATGCGTTGCTGCCCGCCAACTGGGCGGCGGCAAACCGCGCGACCCGCCCGCTGGCCAAGCCCCTGCGGTCCGACGCCGCTTGAGGGATCCCGGCATCCCGCCGTCCACAAGAATCAAACGGCGGTCGGTCGGGTGCTTACCATTGAAGCCTCACCTTGGTCTGCAAAATCTGCACGAGGTTGAGTGCGGATTTCTGAACTTCTTCTGTTTCTCACCTGCCACAACCTGTTCTTAAGATTTTTTTCTTCCGAGCTCCGATTTCTCCTGAAATGTCCCACCGATGATCAAGTCTTTTTTGACTGCCAGTCTTCTCTGTCTCGCAGCGGCCAGTCCAGTGTCCGCAGCATCACTGATCAACCTCAAATTCAGCGGCGCGATGACGAGCGTCCAGCAGCAGACCTTCGTCGATGCCGCCGCTTACTGGAACAGCACTATTACTGGTTACGAGCTAACTTATCTTTTCTCAGGTTTCATGCGGCCCCATCAACTGACGATCGACGTCTCGCTTCCTTACCTCGACGGGGCCTACGGCATCCTCGGAAGCGCCGGGCCCACTGAGGTGTATTATTATGTTGGCGCCCCGGGCGCCACTGCGACGAAGGCTCTGTTCTACGCCTCGGAGGGCACGATGTCGTTCGACTCGGCGGATGTGGACATGATGATCGCAGACAATTTTTTTTATGGTGTGGTCCTTCATGAAATGGCCCATGTGATCGGGATTGGCACGCTGTGGCCCTACAATGGTCTTTATATAGGAAATAGCGGGCAATACTATGGACCTGCTTCGTTGGCGGCCTGGCAGTCCGAGTTCGGGCAGACAGCGGCGACGTTTGTGCCGGTGGAGCTGGGTGGCGGCCCCGGCACGGCCCACGGGCACTGGGACGAAGTCGACGGCGGAGGCAGCAACACCGGCATCGTTAGCTCGCTCACCGGAATGGACCTCTCCCGGGAGTTGATGACCGGTTGGGCGAGCGACTCGTTCTTTATCAGCACGATGACGCTCGGTGGCTTGGCGGATCTGGGTTACCAAGTGGATTATTCCCAAGCCGGGCCCGTGAATTACGTTCAGGTGGCGGCCGTGCCGGAGCCGGCCAGCGTGGTGGCGATGGCCGGGCTGCTGGCCGGCGGGCTGATGACCAGGCGGCGCCCTGCGGCTCGCGAGGCCGCGCTTGCTTGAGCCGGAAACGCAGCCACCAACGACCCTGTCACTTACCTTCAAGTCATCCGCATGCAGCCGAAACTCAGGAATCCAGCCAAGGCAATCACCGCCGTTGCGGAACGCCCAGCCGATCGATGCCGCCGTCGGCCGGGTCGTTTCGAGGCGGTCTGGTCCGGGGGAGCCTTTGGGAACTCCGCCACGACCGTCACCATCTTCACGCTCGACACCCGGTGGCTGGGGTCGCCCGGCGACTGAGCTCGCCCAACCCTGAGGTCACCGGCGGATTGGGCGGCCCTCTGCTGGGCTACACCGGCAGCAGCCTCACCGGCTCCTTCCCGTCGGCGGATTATTCCATCTCGCGCCTCAACGATGGCGACATCGGTGGCGGAGTCTTCAGCGGCGGTTTATATACAATCACGAACTCGGGTGAAGGTTCCTTGATCCTCGACTTCGGCGCCTCGATGACGCTCTCCGGGATCGCTGTTTACAATGGCTATGCCAACCGCGATGACGGCAGCCACCTGCTCAAGGACGGGGGCGGAAACATTCTGGCCGGCTGGTCCATCACCACCATTCCGATCTCGGGAGTCACCAACAATGGTGTGGATTCGTTTTGGTTGACGTTTACCACCCCGGTGACGACGGGTCGTCTGGTTTTCGACACCCTCGGCCGTGATGATGAATTGACTCTCAGCTACCGGGAGATTCAGGTGTTCGGCGTCTCAGCGGCTTCCGTCTCCGCCGTCCCCGAGCCGTCCAGCCTGCTCGTGCTGATCGCACTCTGCTCCGCGGGAATTCTCACCCGCCGCCGCCTCAAGCGCGGTCAACCAGCGCTGCCAGCGGGTTTTCTAAGGGACGGACCTTTTTAGATTGGTAGCAGACGCCGTGGTGCTTGGAGAATGCCAGGGCGCTCTGGCCGCCGCGGTCGAAGGCGTCCAGCAAGGTCTGGCGCTGCTCCGGCGAGTAGCGGAGCCGGCCGTCGCTGCCGGTGCGGATGATCGGGGAGTCCGGGGCCGGTGCGGATGATGTCAGTTGCATACACGGGGATGTA
>CAMCYK010000310.1 GCA_945883695.1 Akkermansia muciniphila
AACCCGGTACCACATGATGTCCTCATGCGCGTTCGACCTTGAAGCCACGTTCCGCACCAAGTCCTCCACGAACACCGGGTTGTCATAGGCCCGCTCGGTCACGGCCTTTTCATCCGGCCGCTTGAGCAGGCTGTAGAGTTCGCAGCTCGCCGAGCGCTCGACCAGTTCGATCAAATCTTCGATCCACACCGGCTCCTTGCAGCGGACGGAGTAGGTCACCACGCCACGCTGGTTGTGCGCGCCGCGGTCGCTGATCTGCTTGGAGCAGGGGCAGAGCGTGGCCACCGGTACCATCACGGTGACGATGAAATCCAGCGGGCCGCCCTGCTCCGCCTCGACCTCGAAGCGGACCTCGTAGTCCATCAGGCCGAGCTGGCCGGTGACCGGCGCGGGCTTGGAGCGGAAGAAGGCGAACTGGAACTCGACGTGCGCCTTGCGGGCATCGAGCCGCTTCAAGAGCTCGCGCGGCAGGTTGGCCATCGTGCGGACATCGAGACAGCCGCCGTGGGAGTTGAGCACTTCGACGAAGCGGCTCATGTGGGTGCCCTTGTAATGGTGAGGCAGATCGACCGCCAGCGCGACGGTGGCCACGGTGCGCTGGGCGCTGCCGTTCTTGTCGCGCACTTCCACCGGAAAGCGCAGGCCTTTCACACCGACGCGGTCGATCGCGAGGTTGCGGTCGTCGCGCTCGTTCTGGGTGTCCTTGAGTTCCTTCATCGATGCATTTGAAAACAAAAGAAGCCCGCCCGGGTCAGGGGCAGGCTTCCGGTAAAGCGTTTCTGGAGCCGACGCCGCTCAGGGCATCAGGTTCACCGCGCGGGACCGCTTGATCGACTTGGTGATCTTGCGGTGCAGCTTGGCCGACACGCCGGTCACCCGGCGCGGGAGGATCTTGCCGGTTTCCGAAGTGAACTTCGAAAGCAGGTCGGGATTCAGGTAGTTGACGCCATCCGCCGGGATGTCATGGCGGCGGCTGGTCATTTTCCGGTTCGACTTGCGAAAGGCGATCCGGCGTTCGACGGTCTTCGGTTCAGGCATGGGAGATTAGCGGAGTTCGCGGTGAATGGTGCGGCGCTGCAAGGAAGGATTGAATTTCACCTTCTCGAGACGACCGGGAGTGCGCAGGCTCTTCTTATTGCGCGTGGTGACGTAGCGGGAAGGAGGCTTGCCCTCCGCACGGGCTTCCGTGCATTCAAGAGTGATGATGTCGCGTGGCATAAACGGGAAGTTGGGGCGCGGACCTTAATTCAGTCGTCATCCTCGTCAAGCGAAACCGTTTCAGAATCTTCGTCGTCCTGATAATGGCCGCCGGAGAAGCCGACTTCGTTGGACGGACGGAAGCGGCGGTTGCCGTATTCTTTCTCCCACTGGGCCTGGCATTCGACCGTCAGACGGGCGAAAGGAATCACCTCCAAGCGCGCCTGGGGGATGGTCTTGCCGGACATTTCGCAGATCCCGTAGGCCCCGCGGTCGATGCGGCGGAGCGCCTGCTCGATCTCGTAAAGCGCGTCCTGTTCCTTGGCCAGCACGCTGAGCGCGAAGTCCCGGTCGTAGGCATCGCTGCCGGCGTCACCCTGGTGCATCCCGCTGCCGGAGGCCTCGCTGCCTTCCGGCGCGTTGCGGATCTCGCCGGTCATGCCGGACATCGCGTCCACCAGCTCGTCGCGCAAGTCCAGCAGGCGCTGGCGCTGCTTGAGGGCAAATCCGCTGACCTTGACCGGGGCGGTGCCGTTGGCTTTTGGAGCGGGTGCCTTGACTTCCTCCTCGAGGGCGGTCTCGACGCCCTTCTTGGGCTTCTCCGGCGGCTTGGCGGCAGGTGCCGCGGCTTTCGGAACGGGTTTGGCTTTGGAATCCGCGGGGTTTGCGACAGCGGCTTTCGCAGCCGGCTTGGCGGCGGGCTTGGTCGCGGGCTTGGCGGTTTCCGCGGTCTTCGCGGGTTTCTTCTTGTCGGCCATGATGGGGTCTGGGGTCGGGAAATCGTTGGCAAATCCGGAATACCCATCGGGAATGGAATTTCGGGCGCGGTGGATTAGCGCGTCCCGGATACCCCTGCAAGGTGAAATTTCGTTCATCTCTTGCGGCACTTTGCGGAGGGTCGTGATTCGCCGGTGCCGGGCGGGTTTGATCGGCATCCACGTTCATCCGGTTGATCTGCGGTTTGATTTCCCCCCCGATGTCTGAACCGCCGCATGACACCGCGGATTCGGCGCGCTTGAAATGGCCGTCCGCATTCCTAAGCTGGCCCCACGACATGGAACTGCCCTCGATCATTGAAGCCTTGCTGACCAGCTCGGACGACCCCTTGCCCGCGGAAGAACTGGCCCGCTTGATCCGGGCCCGGGTCGCGGAGGCCGAGGACTCGCGCGCCCGGAAAATCGAGGAAGGCGAAAGCCCGGTCGAGCTGCCCGAGTGGCTGTCCGGCTTGGCCACCGTCTCGTCGGACCAGGTGATCGCCGGGATCGCCCGCCTCAACCATGACTACGAGACCGGCGGCCGCGCCTTCATGCTGGTGGAGCGCGCCAAGGGCTGGAAACTCTTCACCCGCCCTCAATTCGGCGAATTCGTCCGCCACCTGTTCCCCGGCCGCAAGCCCGAACGGCTCAGCGGCCCGGCGATGGAAACCCTCGCGATCATCGCCTACCGCCAGCCGATCACCAAGGGCGCCATCGAAGCGGTCCGCGGCGTCGCCTGCGACGGGATGCTGCAGAAGCTGCTCGACCGCGAACTGGTCCGCATCGGCGGCCGCGCCGAACTGCCGGGCCGCCCGCTGCTTTACGAAACCACCGAGTTGTTCTACGAGCACTTCGGCATCCGCAGCATCGACGACCTGCCGAACGCCAACGAACTGCGCCGCGTGAAACTCCCCGAGGCCCCGTCCGAAAGCGCGTCCGCCGTCGCCGCCGAAGAACAACTCGCCCTCAGCGCCACCGGCTCGAAAGCCCCAACTCCCGACGAAGCATCCGCGTGAATCTCGACGACATCCGCAAGCACATCGACGACCTCGACGGCCAACTCCTCGACCTCCTTTCCGTCCGCGCCGAACTGGTCCACCAGGTCGGCGAGGTGAAAAAGCGCGACGGCCTCCAGATCTACGCCCCGGAACGCGAGGAAGCCCTGCTCCGCCGCTTGATCGAGCGCAACCGCGGCCGCCTGCCGGAGAAATCGATCCGCGCGATCTACCGCGAGATCATGTCGGCCGCGCTCGCCCTTGAGGACGACCTCAAGATCGCCTACCTCGGCCCCGAGGGCACCTGGACCCACCAGGCCGCGATCAAGAAGTTCGGCCATTCAGTCGAATACACCTCCCAGCCGAATTTCGCCGAGGTCTTCGACCAGGTCAGCCGCCGCCAGGCCGACTACGGCGTGGTGCCGATTGAAAATTCGACCGAGGGCGCGGTCTCCCACACCCTCGACCTGTTCGTCGATTCCCCCTTGCAGATCTGCGCGCAGATCCTGCTGCGGATTGAAAACGGCCTGATGGCCGCCATCCCGCGCGATCAGGTCAAGACCCTCTACTCCCACCCGCAGGTCTTCGGCCAATGCCGCAACTGGATCCTGCGGAATTTCCCGGAAGCCGACCTGGTCGAAGTCTCCTCGACCACCCGCGCCGCCCAGCTGGCGAGAGACAATGCCGCCCAGGGCGCGGCGGCGCTCGGCGGCGCGCTGGCCGCCGAGTTGAACGGGCTGGCGATGCTCGAATCCTCGATCCAGGACCGCGCGACCAACACCACCCGCTTTCTGGTCATCGGCGAGAAAACCTGCCCGCCGACCGGCAAGGACCGCACCTCGATCCTGTTCGCCATCCACGACCGGCCCGGCTCGCTGGTCCGCGCCTTGCAGGCCTTCGACCAGTTCCAGATCAACATGTCGAAGATCGAGTCCCGGCCGTCCAAGCGGAAGGACTGGGAATACGTCTTCTACGTCGATCTCGCCGGCCACTGTGACGATCCCGAGCTGAAGAACGCCATCGAGGAGCTCGAGAAACACTGCTCGATGGTCAAGCTGCTCGGCTCCTATCCGGACAGCGTCGAGTGACCCCTCAACCGTTCGAGATATCCTCGTTGAAGAACACCTTGATGAACTTCATGCCCTTCGCCTCGTCGTAGCCGCGCTCGAGCACCGGCTCCGGCTGGCTGGCGAAGGACGGCTTGACGTGAATCTCGATCCCGGTGTCGAGCTTCACCACCGTGCCGATCCGCTTCTTCGCCTTGTTGACGTCCTTCTTGGAAATTTCGAAGGAGTCGTCGAAGCGTTGCCCTTGCTCTTCCTCGACCTTGCTCCGGTGCTCCGCGAACTTGGCGACCGCCTCGGGGGTCCGTAGGACTTGCTCCTCGTACTCCTGCAGGCTGAACTGCTCCTTCTCCTCGAAGTAGGCCAGCGCCTCGTTGGCGGCGTTGCAGGTTTCCCACGGCGGCGTGTCGTCCTGCGGCCCGCCCTCCTTTTTCACCTTCTCCTCCTGTTTCGCGAAGGCGACCGCCATGTCGGTGAACTTGTTGGTCAGGAACGGGCTGTCGGTCACCGGCACCACCCCGAGGAAATCCCGCACCCAGAAGCGCGAGTCGGAGCCCGAGCGGTCGAAGGTCAGCACGTGGTAGCCCTTGTGCGGGTGGTGGTTGATGATCAGGCAGCCCTTGTCGATCTTCTCCGGATTGATCCCCTCCTCGGTGTGGAGCTGGAGGTCGCCGTCCCGGGTCGAGATGCTGAGGAAAGGCACCACGCTTTCCGATTTCAGGATGCAAATCGCCTGGGTCAGCTCGCCGTTGACCTCGACGTCTTCGATGAACGAGATGCACAGATCGCCCGACTTGATGTTCGGGTGGTTCGACTTCGTGTAAAGCCGCTTCGCGATGTCGCAGCCCTTCTCCAGCAGGCCCTCGGGCGATTCGAAGATCGCCTTGGCGCAGGAGTTCATCTCGTGCTGGTCGAGCGACGAGTGGTGGTTGAAGCGGTAGCCCGACAGGCTTTTGAAGGCCTTCAGGAAGATCGAGGTCAGCGCGGGGCGGTCGTCCTCGGGGACCTGGAACACCTGCTTGGAAGTCTGCAGCGGCTCGTCGCGCTGGGGATGGCCGACTTTGGCGAGGACGAGACGGGTGGCGGCGGCGGAAGTGAAGCGGATCTTGACGGACATGCGGGAGGCGGACGCTAGGAAGACCCGGCGCGGGACGCAAGACCGGTTGAAGGATCGGAAGCGGATGTTAGGATGGCGGCCCTCCCCGCTCCCTCAAACCCAACGATCTCCACCGTCCCCGACCCTGCTCCCCTCTCCGACGAGGGCGAAGCCGACCTGGCGAAAGTCCGGCGCGTCAACCAGAGCTGGATCGTCCGCGGCCAGCTCAAGGAGACCGCCACGGCGTGGATCGACCACCTGCGTCTCACCGACCCCACCCGGCTGGAAAAGAGCTGCTGGCTCGCGCTTTTCCTCACCCGCTGCCGGAAAAACGTCCTGCGCGATCCCAAGCAGCTGCTCTACGCCAGCCTCTTTGCTTTCGCCACTCGCACGGAAATCGGGACCTTCCTCGAGCACAACCCGTCCGCACCGATCTGCCTGCTGCAAGACCCAGGGGTCCGCGAGGATCCAGGGGCAGTCCTGAATGGCACGGGATTAAGCCACTTTTCGGTAGCGTGACCGGTGTGGCACCTCGACGAATTCATGGCGCGGTTTGTTGAGCAGCGGGAAGGGTTTCGGTCGTCGCTTGACTGCTCTCGGCTCGCGCCTGCCGGGACGGTGGTCGATCAGCCGGGTCGCCATCATCTCGATGAGGACTTTCATTTGATCCGCCCTCTTGCGCGGCTTGCCCGCGCAAGCGCGGAAGGACTCATGGATCGAGGTGGTCAGGTCCAGCGCTTCCTTGAAGCTGATGCTGCCGACCGGTTCGCCCGCCTCACGTGCCGCACGCTGCATCAGCAACCGCAGGAGATTGTAGGCAA
>CAMCYK010000311.1 GCA_945883695.1 Akkermansia muciniphila
AGGCGGCATGGCGCCCACCGTCCGGCCCCGCCCCGCGGGAAGGGCGCAGCCCTTCCACTACGGTGCCAACGTAGCGGAACGACCGCGTCGTTCCGCCGGCCGCGGTCCGCCTCCTCACGGCGGCATGGCGCCCACCGGCCCAGCCCCGCCCCGCCGGAAGGGCGCAGCCCTTCCGCTACGGTGCCAACGTCGCGGCACGACCGCGTCGTTCCGCAGGCCGCGGTCCGCACCCTCAAGGCGGCATGGCGCCCACCGTCCGGCCCCGCCCCGCGGGAAGGGCGCAGCCCTTCCACTACGGTGCCAACGTAGCGGAACGACTGCGTCGTTCCGCCGGCCGCGGTCCGCACCCACAAGGCGGAATGACGTCAACCGTCCCAGCCCCGCCCCGCGAAAATCGCGAACTCCCGGGTTGACAAGGGTCCGCGGCGGTTTCAGCCTTCGCGCCCCGACTTTTAGGAAAACAAGATCCGAACCGAATGAGCGACCGTAGCATGCGTGGAGTGGCGTTGAAAAAAGGTGAACCCGTCGACCGGGCTCTCAAGCGCCTGAAGACCAAATTGGACACCGAGGGTATCCTCGAGGAAATGCGCCGCCGCCGCGCGTTCGAATCCACCGCCGCCCGCAAGATCCGCAAGGCCCGCACCGCCCCGAAGCGCCACAAGGTGCGCTGGCGCTACAGCAGCCCGTCGCAGACCGCCCGGGCCGAAGAAGCCGCCGCCGCGGCAGCCGCCCACCACGGTTGAAACCTTTTCCGTTTTCCTGAAGCCGGTTTTCAAAACGGACGCCCTGCAACGGGCGTCCGTTTTGGCATTCCGGGGAAGCGCCGGATTCCCCGAATGCCCGCAAACAGCCGGAGCGCGACCGCCCCGGATTCTCCCCCGGACCGTCAAATCCAGCGCCTGAAAGACCCGGGATGAGCCAGCGTAACAAACGGTCGTTGAGACCCGCCGCCTATCTGCTCTGCCTGCTCGCGCTCGCCCGGCCCGCCGCGGCCGCGGAAAAGATCTCCTTTGCCCGCGAGATCCTGCCCATCCTTTCCGACAAGTGCTTCTTCTGCCACGGCCCGGACAAGGAGAAGCGCGAGGCGGATTTGCGGCTCGATATCCGCGCGGAGGCGATCAAGGCCTTCGCGTGGGATCCCGAAAGCCCGGCGGATTCCGAAGCTCTCATCCGCATCTTCTCGACCGACCGCAAGGAGGTCATGCCGCCGCCGAAGTCCCACCTCACCCTCAGCGACCGGGAGAAGAACCTGATCAAGACATGGGTCGAACAAGGCGCGGAATACGAAGCACACTGGGCCTTCGTGACGCCGCCGGAGCTAGTCCCCGTCCCGGAAACCACGGATAAGGACTGGGCTCGCAACCCGATCGACCGCCTCATCCTCGCCCGCCTCGAAAAGGAGAAACTCCCGCCCAGCCCGCAAGCCCCGCCGGAGCGCTGGCTGCGCCGCGTCACCTTCGACCTCACCGGCTTGCCGCCGACCCAGCCGGAGATCGACGCGTTCCTGGCGGATTCGTCATCGGCCGCGCGCGAAGCCGTGGTCGACCGTTTGCTCGCCTCGCCGCGATTTGGCGAGCGCATGGCGACCCCCTGGCTCGATGTCGCGCGCTACGCGGATTCCTTCGGCTATCAAGCCGACATCCAGACGGATGCCTGGCCCTACCGCGATTGGGTGATCCGCGCGTTCAACGGCAACCTGCCCTTCGACCAGTTCATCACCCAGCAACTCGCCGGCGACCTCTTGCCCGGCGCGACCCGTGACCAGAAACTCGCCACCGCCTTCAACCGCGTCCACCGCAAGACCAACGAGGGCGGCTCGGTGCCGGAGGAATTCCGCCAGGAAGGCATCTCCGACCGCATTCACACCATCGGCACCGCCTTCATGGCGCTCACCATGGAGTGCGCCCGCTGCCACGACCACAAATACGACCCCATCTCGGCGAAGGACTACTACTCGATGGCCGCGTTCTTCAACAGCGTCGACGAGTTCGGACTGATCCAGGGCGGAGCGGATCGCGGGGAGGTCTTGCCCCAACCGGCTCTCCAGCTCCCGACGCCGGAACAGGAAAGCCAACTCGCCGGCCTCCAGGCAAACATTCGATCCGCCGAGGACAAGCTCGCCACCCACCTCCTGGCCGCCGAGCCCGCCTTCCAATCCTGGCTCGCCTCCGGGAATACCTTCCCCACCCCCGATCTCGCCGGGAAGTTCCTCTTCGACGAAACCACCGGCAACTCCCTCAAAAACGAAGCCGCCCCCAAAAAGCCCGCCAAGACCGGCGGGAACAAGCTCGCCCCCGGCAAGCACGGAAACGGCATCCTGGCCAACGGCGACAGCCTCACCCAACTCCCCGACTTCGGAATCAAACACGCCGACCAGCCGCTCTCCATTTCCCTCTGGCTCAAGCCCGGCGAGGACTACAAGCGCGCCGTCGTCTTCGCCAACACCTCCTCGTTCGACACGCCGTTTTCCGGCTACGAGCTCCTCCTCAAAGAAGGCCGCCTGACCTGGACCCTCGCCCGCGAACTCCCCGGCTGCGGGGCCTCCATCACCTCCACGTCCACCATCCCCACCGGCGATTGGACCCACGTGAGCGTCACCAACGACGGCTCCCGGAAGGCCAGCGGACTCAAGATCTTCATCAACGGCCAACCCGCCGAAGCCACCGTCGAAAGGGACAATCTGACCCGCGACTACCTGATCGGGAAGGCCCTCTATTTCACCGCCCGCGGCCGCGACATCGGCCTCCGCGGGGGCATGATCGATGAGGTCCACGTTCATCTCCGCGCCCTCTCTTCCCTCGAAGTCCGCGCCCTCGCCGCCGGCAAGCCCCTCGCGGAAGACGGGGCGACGCCCGCCCAGCTCCGCGAATACTTCCACTCCGCCGTCGACCCGGACGCACGCGCCCTTTCCAAGAACCTCTCCGCCGCCCGGGCAGCCTACCGGGATGCCGAGGAGAAGGTCCGCGAGATCGTCACCATGCGCGAATCCGAACAGCCCGTCCCGGCCTACATCCTCGCCCGCGGCGACTACACCTCGCCGGCGGAAAAGGTGGAGCGCGAGACCCCGGACTGGCTGCCCCCGTTTCCCGACGACCAGCCGCGCAACCGCCTCGGCTACGCCCGCTGGCTCACCTCGCCGGATCATCCGCTCACCGCGCGCGTGACCATCAACCGTATCTGGCAGGACATCTTCGGCACCGGGATCGTGGAGACCTCGGACAACTTCGGCCTTCAAGGCGCGCAACCGACGCATCCGGAGCTGCTCGATTGGCTCGCCCGCGATTTCATCAACTCCGGCTGGGATTTCAAACGCGCGGTCCGGCAGATGGTGCTCACCGCCGCCTACGGCCAGGATTCCAAGGCCTCGCCGGAACTCCGCGAACGCGATCCCGCCAACGCCCTGCTCGCCCGCGGCCCCGCCCGCCGACTCACCGCCGAGATGCTGCGGGACTCCGCCCTCGCCCATTCCGGCCTTCTTTCGGAAGCCGTCGGCGGCCCGCCCGCCAAGCCCTACCAGGCACCCGGCTCGATGTGGACAACCCTCAACAATTTCCTTCCCGAATACGTCCCCGACAAGGGCCCCGGCCTCTACCGCCGCTCGCTCTACACTTTCTGGCGCCGCACCACCACGCCGCCGAACATGATGATCTTCGACACCTCCACCCGCGAGGTCTGCTCGACCCGCCGTCAGACCACCAACACCCCGCTCCAGCCGCTCGTCATGCTCAACGACCCGCAGTTCGTCGAGGCCGCCCGCAAGCTCGGCGAGCGCATCCTGAAACACGGCGGCGCCACCGACGAGGCCCGCGCGAAATGGGCCTACCGCGAAGTCATCGGAACCCCGCCCACCCCGGAGCAGGCCGCCCTTCTAACAGAACTGATCATCGAACAACGCGGCTTCTTCGCCTCCAAATCCTCCGACGCCGCGGCCCTCCTGAAGATCGGTGACTCACCCGCCGATCCCGCCCTCGACCCGGCCGAAGCCGCCACCTTCGCCACGCTCGCCCAAGCTCTCCTCAACCTCGACGCCAACATCACCCTCCGCTGAACCGCGGGCTGATAAAACCACCTGTTTCCCTATCTTACCAAATCAAACTTTCCCCATGACTTCATTTCCTCGATATTTCACCCTCGCCGCCTTCATCTTCAGTTCCGGCTCCATCACCCCGGTGATGGCGGACGATGCCGACAGCCCTGCTCGCGCCGCTTATCCCGGTCCGTTTTCCCGGCCGCCTTCGACGGGAAAAGATTACGACACCTGGCGTGACGCGACCGGCCCTGACATCGGCGAGACGCCCGTTGACATCAGCCGCTTGCCGTCGCGCGTCGATAATTCCACCCGCCCGCAGTTCCCCCCGATTTACAAACAGAAGGGAGGAGCCTGTGGCCAGTTCACGGCGATCGCCTCGATTTTCACCTACGAAATGAATGTCCTGAATGGCACCGAGGCCAGCACGACCGCCACCCAGTTTCCCGCCGATTTTTCCTGGAACATGTGCAATGCGGCCAATAGCGCGCAAGGATCGGAAGCGCATCACGGTTGGGAAACGGCCAAGCAAATCGGGATTCCCACCGTCAAATCTTACGGACGCGTGGAAGGTGACAAGGACAAGATCGGCTTGTGGGCGAACGGTTACCCCATCTGGCGGGAAGCGATGGAGTATCGCATCGCCGGCTATCGCTACACCCCGGTCGCCACCGTCGCGCAGGTTGACGAAGCCCGCGGCTGGCTCTTCGACCGCAACCAACCCCAAAAGGGAAAGGAATCCATCGGCGGACTGCTGGCGCTGGACGGACGGATGGGCAAGCTGGAAGAAGTCACAAGGACGATTCCCGAAGGCGAGTATCTGGCCGGCGAAGACCTGTGGATCCGCTGGGGCCCCGACGGTTACGGTCACGGCATCACGTGTGTGGGATACGATGATCAGGTTGGATTCGATGTGAATGCCGATGGGAAAGTCACCCACGACATCGATATCAATGGCGACGGCAAGGTCACCCTCGCGGATCGGGAGCGCGGCGCCTTCATCGTGGTCAACTCATGGGGCAAAACCTGGTCGAAGGACGGCAAAATCTACCTGCTCTACAGCGCGATGGTCGATCCCACCTGGGAACGCGGAAACTACCTCGGCCGGACCGAGGTGTGCCGGCATGTCCCCGAACGCACGCTGAAACTGAAGCTCGCCTGCAACAAGCGCTCGGACCTGCGGATGACCATCGGCATCGCCGGCGACAAGGACGCCACGAAACCCGAACACGAACTCGCCCCGCAGGTCCTCAACGGCTGGCCGCTCTTCGGCGAGCGAAAGAACAACGTCGGCGAAGTCCCTCTGGCCGGACCCGGAGATGACAGCCCGCTCGAAGTCGGCATCGATCTCACGCCATTGCTCGACAAGCTGGGCCCCGACCACGCGGGCGAGGGCCGCCTTTTCCTGAGCTTCAGTTGCGCGGAGAAAAGCGACACCACCGGCATGCTCCACGCCTGTGCCATCCGGCACTACGATGACCAGGGCGCCTTCGTCCGGGAATCCGCCGTGGAAGTTCAGGAGGGAACCTTCGGCAACAAAACATTCACGCTCGAAACGATCCTCCCCAAGCTCTGACCACCGACCTTGATGTTCCAGATCACCCGCCGCCATTTCCTGTCAAAGCTCTCCACCGGCATCGGCGGAGCCGCGCTCGGGTCGATGCTGCCGGAACGGCTTTCCGGCGCGTCCGCCCTCGGGGAGAAGCTCCTCACCGACCACGCGCCGAAGGCGAAGCGGGTGATCTATCTCTTCATGTCCGGCGGCCCCGCGCAGCAGGATCTTTTCGACTACAAGCCGAAGCTCAACGAGCTCAACGGCCGGCAGCTTCCGGATGAAGTCCGCCGCGGCCAGCGCCTCACCGGCATGTCGGGCAACCAGGCCGTCCTGC
>CAMCYK010000312.1 GCA_945883695.1 Akkermansia muciniphila
TGCCGGACGAGCTGCCCACCATCGGCATCGTCCTCTGCCACCGCAAGAACGACGCCCTCGTCGAACTCACCCTGCCGGAAAACGCCAACATCTTCGCCTCCAAGTACGAGCTCTACCTCCCGTCCAAGGAAGAGCTCAAAGCCCGCCTCGAACAAATCACCCACGAACTCGAAGGAGGCGAAACCCCATGAAACCCGGCTACAAGCAGACCGAGGTCGGGGTGATCCCGGAGGAGTGGGAGGTGAAGCGATTAAGCGACCTCGCGCTACTCTACCAGCCGATTACTATCTCGGCTAAACAGTTCAAAGAAGCAGGTTTCCCGGTTTATGGCGCGAACGGCATTGTCGGATTTTACCACGCTGCGAACCACTATACATGGCAAGTCACCGTCACCTGCCGAGGATCGACGTGCGGAACGGTGAACAGAACCGTTGATGAATGCTGGATCACCGGAAACGCAATGGTTCTGAACTGCGATCAGAACAAGAGCCTCAGCAAAGATTTTTTCTATTACCTCCTACTCGGTCAAGACTTGTCTGACTGCATCACTGGAACCGGCCAGCCGCAGATCGTTCGTTCGCCGATTGCAGCCTTCCGTGTTGCTCTTCCAACAAGCCTCCCCGAACAACGCGCCATCGCCACCGCCTTGTCGGACGTGGATGCCTTGCTCGCCGCGCTCGACCGGCTCCTCGCCAAGAAGCGCGACCTCAAGCAGGCCGCCATGCAGCAACTCCTCACCGGCCAAACCCGCCTCCCGGGCTTCGAGGGGCAGTGGGAGGTGAAGCGGCTGGGCAGCCTTGGATCCTTCCTGAAAGGCGCCGGCATCAAGAAGGACGAAACGGCAAGCGGGGACATACCCTGCGTCCGCTACGGCGAAATCTACACCCGCCACCACGACATTGTCCGGGACTTCAGCTCGCGCATCTCGCGATCCGTGGCAGCGCAAGCGACGCGGCTGAAGAAAGGCGACATCCTCTTCGCTGGCTCCGGTGAAACCAAGACCGAGATCGGCAAGACCGTCGCGTTCGTTGAGGAGTGTGAAGCCTATGCAGGCGGTGACATCGTCATCCTTCGCCCTGAATCTGGGGACCCGACCTTCCTGGGCTACTATCTCAATACGCCACCAATCCAAATTCAGAAGGCGAGCCGCGGCCAGGGCGATGCAGTCGTTCACATCGGGGCCGCCGCGCTTGCGGCGATTGAGCTCACAATGCCTGCGACTCTGGCCGAACAAACCGCCATCGCCGCCGTCCTCACCGACATGGACGCCGAGCTGGCGGCCCTCGGGCAGCGCCGCGACAAGACCCGCGCCCTCAAGCAGGGCATGATGCAGGAACTCCTCACCGGCCGGACGCGGCTGCTGGCATCGCCGCAGCAAGGAGGCCGGGCATGAGCAGCTCTTCGTCTTCCAATGATCCGTCCGATCGGTCCGATCGGTCGGATCAGTCCGATCCGGTGCCTCGCCGCAGGCGCTTGCGGGTGTCTGGCGGTTACCGCCAGTTGCGCAGTTTCCAGGTGGCCACGCTCATTTATGATGGCACCGTGTTCTTCTGTGACCGCTTCATCGACCGTTACAGCCGCACCCGCGACCAGATGGTGCAAGCTGCCCGCAGCGGCAGGCAGAACATCGCGGAGGGCAACCGCGCCGGAGCCACCAGCAGCAAATCAGAGATTCACCTCACCAATATCGCCCGCGCCAGCTTGGAAGAGCTGCTGCTGGACTTCGAGGATTTCCTTCGTCACCGCCGACTCCCGCAATGGCTCAAAGACTCCCCCGAAGCCCGCGAGATCCGCAGCATCGCCTGGCACCAGAAAGATCCGACCGATCCAGCAGATCCAGCAGATCCGACCGATCCCGCCACCCCCGGCGATTACGCACGCTGGGCGCTTTACGCCCGGTGGCTGGAGCATGAAGAGCCCACGATCAGGGCCAATACCATGCTGTGCCTCATCCACCAGGCGAACTACCTGCTCGACCAGCAACTCCTCGGGCTGGAGCAGGACTTCATCGAGGGTGGCGGCTATTCCGAACAACTGGCTGCCGCCCGCATCGCCGAGCGCCAGCGCCAGAAAAATGATCCGTCCGATCCGTCCGATCCCTCCGATCCGACAGATCACCAATTCCCCCCGTGCCCGCTTTGCGGCAAGCTCATGGCTCTGCGCAAGGCGCGTCAGGGAAAAAACAGCGGCTCGCAGTTCTTGGGCTGCACCGCCTACCCCGATTGCAAAGGCACTCTGCCCATCGACCGATCCGACTGATCCGACTGATCAAACCCGCTAATCATGACCCGCCCCCATGACTGAAATCGGCCAAAAGGAGATCGAGACCCAGAAACGCGTGATCGCCCGGCTCGGCAAGCTGGGCTGGACCTACGCCGGAAACTGGAAGCAGCGGGCGGGCAACCGGAACATCGAGTCCGGGATGCTGCGGGCCTTCCTCGAATCCCGCGGCGTGCCGGAGGCGCTGATCGTGCGCGCCGGCCACCAGCTCGACCTGGCCGCCTCTGACACCAGCCGCGGCCTCTACGACCGCAACCGCGCGGTCTACGATCTCCTCCGCTACGGGGTGAAGGTGAAGCCGGGGGCCGGCGAGGCGAACGAGACCGTCTGGCTGATCGACTGGAAGAATCCCCGCAACAATCATTTCGCGGTGGCCGAGGAGGTGACGGTGGGTGCGTCCAACCCGAAAGCCTACGACAAGCGCCCGGACCTGGTGCTCTACGTCAACGGCATCGCCCTCGGGGTGCAGGAGCTGAAGCGCTCGACCGTCTCGGTCAGCCACGGCATCCGGCAAAGCATGGACAGCCAGAAGAAGGAGTTCATCGAGCACTTCTTCAGCACCGTCCAGTTCGTGATGGCCGGCAACGAGAGCGAGGGCCTGCGCTACGGGACCATCCAGACCACCGAGAAGTATTTCCTGACCTGGAAGGAGGACGGCGGCGAGGGCAACGCCCTGCACCGCGCCCTCGGCCAGCTCTGCACGCCGGAACGCTTCCTCGAGCTGATCCACGACTTCACGGCCTTCGACGCGGGTATCCGGAAATTCTGCCGGCACAACCAGTATTTCGGCGTGCGCGCCGCGCAGGAGCGGATCGCCACCCGCACCGGCGGCATCGTCTGGCACACCCAAGGCTCCGGCAAGAGCCTCACCATGGTCTGGCTGGCCAAGTGGATCCGCGAGAACCGTCCGGGCTCCCGCGTGCTGATCGTCACCGACCGCACCGAACTCGACCAGCAGATCGAAACGGTTTTCAAGGGGGTCAACGAGGAGATCCGCCGCACCCGCAGCGGCCGCGACCTCGTGCAGGTGCTCAACGACACCGACCCGTGGCTGCTTTGCTCGCTGGTCCACAAATTCGGCGGCAAGGACAGCGACGACGAGGAGGGCGACGTCGCCGGCTACCTCGACGAGCTGAAGAAGGCCCTGCCGGCGGGCTTCCGCGCCAAGGGCGATATCCACGTCTTCGTGGACGAGTGCCACCGCACCCAGTCCGGCAAGTTGCACGACGCGATGAAGGTCCTGCTGCCCGGCGCGATCTTCATCGGCTTCACCGGCACGCCGCTGCTGAAGGACGACAAGAAGCCGAGCATCGAGACATTCGGCTCCTTCATCCACACCTACAGATTCGACGAGGCGGTGGAGGACAAGGTGGTGCTGGACCTGCGCTACGAGGCCCGCGACATCGACCAGCGGCTGGGCTCGCAGGAGAAGATCGACCAGTGGTTCGAGGCGCAGACCAGCGGGCTGACCGATCTGGCCAAGGCGCAGCTCAAGCAGCGCTGGGGCACCCTGCGCCAGGTGCTGAGCTGCAAGGACCGCCTCGAGAGAATCGTGGCCGACATCCTGATGAACATGATCCAGCGGCCGCGGCTGTCCAATGGTCACGGCAATGCCATGCTGGTCTCCGACAGCATCCGCAACGCCTGCGGCTTCTACGAACTGCTGGAGAAGACCGAGCTGAAGGGCAAGTGCGCCATCATCACCTCCTACAAGCCTTCGGCGAACGACATCAAGGGCGAGGACAGCGGCGAGGGCATGACCGAGAAGCTGCGCCAGTATGCCACCTACCGCCGGATGCTGGCCGACTGGTTCGGCGAGCCCGAGGAGAAAGCGATGGTCCGCGTGGAGGACTTCGAGCGGGAGGTGAAGAAGAAATTCATCGCCGAGCCCGGGCAGATGAAGCTGCTCATCGTTGTGGACAAGCTGCTGACCGGCTTTGACGCGCCCTCGGCCACCTACCTCTACATCGACAAGAAGATGCAGGACCACGGGCTCTTTCAGGCGATCTGCCGGGTGAATCGGCTCGATGGCGACGACAAGGACTACGGCTACATCATCGACTACCGCGACCTTTTCCACAGCATCGAGGGCGCGGTGAAAGACTACACCTCCGGCGCGCTGGAGGGCTACGACAAGGAGGACGTCAGCGGCCTGCTGAAGGACCGGCTGGGCAAAGCCCGGGAAGACCTGGAGCAAGCCCGGGAAGTCGTGAAGGCCCTGTGCGAACCGGTGCCACCTCCGCGCGACGAGGACGCCCACCTCCGCTACTTCTGCGGCCCGGATTCCGGGAATGCCGCGCAGCTCAAGGAGACCGAGCCGGCGCGCCTGGCCCTCTACAAGATGGTCGCTGCCTTGCTGCGCGCCTATGCCAACATCGCCAACGAGCTGGCCGACGCCGGCTATCGCCCCGGCGAGATTACCGCCGTCCGCGAGGAGGTCGCGCGCTTCGAGCTGCTGAGGGACGCGGTCAAGGTGAAGAGCGGGGATTTCATCGACCTGAAACGCTTCGAGCCCGGCATGCGGCACCTCATCGACACCTACGTCCGCGCCGACGACAGCAAAAAAGTGTCCGCGCTCGACGACCTTTCGCTGGTGGACCTGATCCTGAAGCGGGGGATCGATGGCGCGGTCGAGGAACTGCCGCCGGCCCTCCGCAAGAAGCAGGAAGCCGTGGCGGAGACCATCGAGAACAACGTCCGCAAGCTGATCATCGACGAGACGCCGGTGAACCCGAAATACTACGACCGGATGTCGGAGTTGCTGGACGCGCTGATCCTCCAGCGCAAGCAGCAGGCCCTGGACTACCGGGCATACCTGCGGGAGATCGAGCGACTGGCCGCCGATATCCGGAATCCCACCGGCGCGGGCGGCTACCCGAAGGCGGTGGCGACCTCCGCCCAGCGCGCCCTGTTCGACAATCTCGGCCGGGACGAGGACCTCGCGCTGGCGGTCGATGCCGCGGTGCGGGCAAACCGCCAGGACGGTTTCCGCGAAAACCCGGTCAAGAAACGCACGGTGCGGCTGGCGATCGAGGGCGTGCTGAAAGACTTCGGCCGGCTGGCCGAACCCGCCCCGAAGCCGGCCACGGGCGGCATTCACGAGGACGAAGCCGATGCCAGCCCCGCCGGGCGCGTGGAGGTCGAGTCACTGATCGAACTTGTCAGTCGCCAGCATGAGTATTGAGCCCCGCCAGATCGTCGTCAGCGGCATCCCGGTGAAGATCGAGCGCAAGGGGATCAAGAACCTGCACCTCGGGGTCTATCCGCCGGACGGCAGGGTCCGCGTGGCCGCTCCGCTGGCCGTGAGCGACGAGGCGGTGCGTCTGGCGGTCGTCGGCCGCCTGGGTTGGATCAAGCGCCAGCGGGCCTCTTTCGCGGGCCAGGAACGGCAATCCCCGCGCGAGATGGTCGGCGGCGAAAGCCACTACTACCTCGGCCGCCGCTACCGGCTACGGGTGGTCGAGCGCGACGGCGCGCCGAGGATCGCCGTCAAAGGCCGCGCCACCCTCGAACTCGGCATCCCCGGCGGCACCGACCCCGACGCCCGTGCGCGCGCCCTCAACGGCTGGTATCGAGCCCGGCTGAAGGAACGGGTGCCGGAAGTGCTGGCGAAGTGGGAAGGCGT
>CAMCYK010000313.1 GCA_945883695.1 Akkermansia muciniphila
CGGAGCTTGGCGGCCAGGTCCACCAGCACCTGCCGGCGGCGCGCGTGTTCCACCTCGTCGCGGATGCTGTCGGCCACCTCTTCGAAGGGCTTTACCGCCGCGGGCCGCACTTCCACGGCCTTCACCAGGTGCAGCGCCTGTTCGTAAAAGAACACCGGGCTGATCTCGCCTTCGCGCAGCGAGAATAGCATGGCTTCGAAGGGGTTGAAGACGCGCTCCTGCTCGATCCAGCCCATGTCGATCTCCCCGCCGCGCTTCCGCGTGTGCTCCGTCGCCAGCGCCGCGAAATCCTCGCCGTCGAGGGCGCGCGCGCGCAGGCCGAGCATCACCGTGTAGTCATCCCATGGATCCGGCGCTTCCGGGAAACGCGCCAGATGCAGCACCCGCGCGGCCGGCGGCGTGCGGAAGCGGACGGCGTTGGCATCGTACCAAGTACGAAGGTCCTCGTAGGTCAGTTCCGGCAGGCCGTCCCAGAGGCCCCGGGTGAAGCGGTCCATCCGCAGGCGCGACACGGTCTCGGCGCGCAGCGACTCGCGCTGGGCATCGAGCAAATCCCACGACGCCCCGTGCTGCCGCCACTGGCGCAGGGTGTCCTCGAACGCGCCGCGGACCTCGTCGGCCGGCGGATCCGGGACGCTCCGCTCGGCCTCCTGGGCGAGCAGGATGCCGTCGATGACTTCCTCCTCGGCCTGGTCGCGGAACTCCGCGTCGCGCTCGCAGCAGGAAACCTCGCTGAGCAATTCCGCCTCGGCCTTCAGCCGGACGAAGGTGTCCTCGATCAGCGCCGGGTCGACGTTTTCTCCATTGATCCGCAGCATGTCAGCGTTTCTCGAATTTCGGCGGGGTGACCTGCTCGATGAAGGTAAGGCGGGCCTCGAGGGCCGACCGGTATTGGGCCAGTTGGCCGGGAGTGAGGATCGGGGCGAGCTTGGCGAGGCTGCGCTCCATCGCCTCGCGCTTCGATTGGACCAGCCGGCGGTGGAATTCCTGCGTGTCACCCATCACGGCGTCGTCACCCATGAATTCACCCATTTCCTCGAGCACCGCGGCGTGCGCCCCGCCGAGCTTGCTGAACGCCTCGTTCATCAGGCTCCAGCCGGCCGGGAGCTTGTCGATGGCTTCCGCGCTGCCGCCGCGCAGGGCTTCGAGCGCCTGGTCGCGCTGGTCGGCCGACAGGTCGATCTGGCCGATCAGGTCGGCAAGGTCGCGCTGGGCTTTGGATTCGATGTTGTTTGCTTTCTCCCGTTCGCGCAGGGCGGCGAAGGCGCCGGCTTGCTCGGGATCGAGCAGTTTCGCGACCTGTTGCTCGAAGCGCTGCTCGGCGCGGGCCGCCTGGGCGACCATCTCCGACGGACTCAAGCCGCCGCCGTTGAGTTCGCGGAAGCCGTCGCGGCGGTTGGCCAGCAACACCTCCATGGTCGCCTGCTGCTCGGGGCTGAGGCCGAGCGCCTCGGTGAGCCGCGACAGACGGGCGCTCTCGGCGCGCTCGGTGGCGCTGCCGAACCCGCGTTGGAAAGCCACCTGGGCGCTGGTCCGTTCCGGGTCAGCCGCCGCTTCCCCGCTGCCGCGCGCCTTGAGAATCAGCGGGCGATCGTCGCGTTTGCGCGATTTGCCGGCGGGCGAGGCGGGCCGGTTGGCGGCGCTTTCCGGCGTGCCTGGCGCGGCCGCCACCGGCTCTCCCGCCGGCTTGAGCAGCCAGCCGGTGGCGAAGCCGGTCAGGGCGGCGGCGGTGGCGATGAGAGTGCTTGGTTTCATGCTGCGGACAGGAGTAAAGCGCCGCCGACGGGCGCTTTCGTCGGTTCTCAGGCGTCGCGGATCGCCTTCACCGCCGCCGCCATGTCCGGCGCGCTGAAGGTGGACGAGCCGGCGACCATCACGTTGGCCCCCGCTTTCGCGCAGCGGGCCGCGGTCGGGGCACCGATCCCGCCGTCGACCTCGATGTGGTAGGACAGCCCGCGCTCGTCGCGCCAGCGGGCGACGGTCTCGATCTTCGGCAGCACCTCGTCCATGAAAGCCTGCCCGCCGAAGCCCGGCACCACGGTCATGCACAGCAGCAGGTCGATCTGGTCGAGGTAGGGCAGCGCGGCTTCGGCCGGCGTCGCCGGATTGAGCGCCAGCCCGGCCCGGCAGCCCGCCTCGCGGATCCGCCGCAGGGTGTCGGCGACGTCGTGTTCGGCCTCGACATGGACCGTGATCAGGTCCGAGCCGGCGGCGATGAAGCGCGGCAGGAAATGGTCCGGCCGCGAGATCATCAGGTGGACGTCGAGGAAGATGTCGTTGGTCTCGTGGACCGCCTGCACCACCGCCGGGCCGAAGGAAATGTTGTCGACGAAGTGGCCGTCCATCACGTCGAGGTGCAGCCAGTCGGCCCCGGCCGCGATCGCGCGGGTGGTTTCCTCGCGGATCTTCGAAAAGTCGGCGGCAAGCAGGGAGGGGGCGACGACTCGGTCGCGGCAGGTCGGCGGGATCACGCGGGAGGTTTAAGTTCCAAGTGGAGAAGTTCCAAGTGCCAAGGGAGAGAAGTTCCAAGCGGAGAAGTTCCAAGTTTCGAAGTTCCAAGTGCCAAGGGGGGAGCAGGTCCAAGTGGAGAAGTTCCAAGTGCCAAGAAAGGCAGGATCTGAAATTTGGCACTTGGCACTTTTTACTTGGAACTTCCTTCTCCCCCCGTGGATCCGATCATCGACCTCGGCGGCGACGACTTCTTCATGGGCCAGGCCCTGCGGGAGGCGCGCAAGGCCTATGCGGCGACCGAGGTGCCGGTCGGCTGCGTGATCGCGCATGAAGGGAAAATCATCGCCCGCGCCTGGAACCAGGTCGAGACGCTGCGGGACGCCACCGCCCATGCCGAAATGCTCGCCTTGACCGCGGCCCAGAGCGCGCTCGGCGACTGGCGGCTGGAGAAATGCACGCTTTACGTGACCAAGGAGCCCTGCCCGATGTGCGCCGGGGCGATCGTCCATTGCCGGCCGGAGCGGGTGGTCTTCGGCTGCCCGGACCCGAAAGCCGGCGCGGCGGGCGGGTGGATCAACCTGCTCGATGCCTGCCCGCCGCTCAACCACCGCTGCGAGGTCGTTTCCGGGGTCCGCGGCGAGGAGAGCCTGGCGCTGATCCAGGGCTTCTTTCGTGAGGCGCGGGAGCGGAAAAAGGCGGGCGACGAAAAGCCGCGGATCCACGATTGAAGGCGGGCGCTCCGGCCGACTTGCCGTTTGACAGGCATCCCCCTTCCCGGTGTTAATGTCCTCACGATGAAAAGAATCCTCTTCCCCGGGCTCAGTCTGGCCCTGGCCGCAGCACCCGCCTTCGCCGTTGCTCCCGCGGCCCCCTTGTCCGCCCGGGAAGTCGTCTTCACCCAGCTGTTCAACGCGGCGAATGCCGACGGCAACGAGTATCTCGACGAGGCGGAGTTCGCCAATTCCTACGGTGCCAGCCCGCGTCCGGCGGTGACCGAGTTCCGCTTCAAAGCGGTGGCGACCCCGGTGTTGTCGACCCGCGGCGTCCAGTTCGTGGACCGCGGCGTTTTCCTCGGGGATTTCATCGAAGCCAATGGCGGACGAAACATCCGCCCGACCCCGGCGGATCTTTTCACGATTGCCGACGACGATCTGGACGGCTTCATCGACCCCGCCGAATTTCCCGCCACCCGGGTCCAGCGCGCGGCAATCCCGGGCAGCATTGCCAAGGGCTTTGACCGGCTCGACAAGAATGACGACGACTTGATTTCGCGCGCGGAATGGGGCCTGACGCCACCGGCCTGAGTGCCCCCGAGACCACCAGCCGGGGCGCAGCGGAGATGGTCGGCCAATTTCACTCCTCCTCTGCCGACAATCTTCAGTCCGGTTCGAGCCGCCTTGCCGCTGCGGCGCCCTGCCGTTTCCCCGCTCGCGGCTTGCACCGCCCAAACCCGCCGTCTACACCTCCGCCGTGGCCGCCACGCCGAACATCTACGCCATCGTCGGCAGCGACGACGGGCGCGTGAAAGAGGAAGCCTTGCGGCTGCACCGCGAGCTGACCGGCGGCAATGACGACGGCTTCACCCATGAGACGATCGAGGGCACCGCGGACAACTCCGAAGGCGCTTTCCGGATCTGCCGATCGGTGGTCGAGGCCTTGCAGACGATGCCCTTTTTCGGCGACGGCAAGGTGGTGTGGCTGAAAAACGCCAGCTTTCTGGTCGACGACATCACCGGCAAATCCGAGCGCACCCAGTCCGGGGTCGAGTCCTTGAAAGACTGCCTCCAGGCCGGCCTCGGCAAAGGCGTGGTGTTCCTGCTCAGCGCCACCGGCATCGACAAGCGCCGGGCCTTCTGGAAGTTCCTCGAGAAGAACGCCGCGGTGCGGATTTTCGACAAGATCGACACCTCGAGGGACGGCTGGCAGGAGGAGGTGGCCGGCCTGGTGTCCAAGCGCGCCAAGGACCTCGGCCTGCGCTTCGAGGGCGAGGCGCTGGAACTCTTCGTGATGCTCGCCGGCGAGGCGACCCGCCAGATCGGCAACGAGCTGGAAAAGATCGACCTTTTTCTGGGCCCCGAGCGCCGCGAGGTGACGCCCGACGATGTCCGCAAGATGGTCCCGCTGAGCCGGGCCGGCGTCGTGTTCGAGATTGGCAACGCCTTGCAGAACGGCAACGCGTCGCGCGCGCTGGAGCTGATCGACCAGCAGCTCGAGCGCGGCGAGAGCGCGATCGGCCTGATGCGCGCGTCGATCATCCCGACGGTGCGGAATCTGTTCATGGCAAAGGTGCTTTCTGAGAAGAAGCTGCCGACCCACAATTACAACGCCTTCGCAGCTGCGGTCGATCGCCTTACGGCCGTCGAGCGGATGTGGCTTCCGCAGAAAAAGACTGGTGGTCCGAACGACAAAAAAACCGGCGGGTCGAACAAGAAAGAGACCGAGACAAAGAGCGACAAAAAGGCCGGCGGGGTGAACGTCTATCCGCTGTTCCTGTGCTTGAAGGGTGCCGGGCAGTTCACGATGGCCGGCCTGCGCGGCGCGATGGAATCCGCGCTGCATGCCGACCGCTCGCTGGTCACCACCGGCCTCGACCACCGGCTGGTCCTGCACCGCCTGGTCGCCGAGCTCACCGCGGCCGCGCGCAAGCGCTGACCTTGGACTGCGGCAGCCCGCTGCCGCTTTGTTGCCACAGCCTGCTGTGGAGACGGGCTTGATTCGTCAGCAGGCTGACGAATCGAAAGCGGCAGCGGGCTGCCGCAGTCCAAGGCTGCGTGCGGCGTCGTGCGACTTCGCTTGCTCACCCCTCTTGCTTGCCCTCCCCCGCCTCCGCGTCCAAAGTTCCCCCGCGCCCGATGTCCGACTCCTTCGTCCACCTCCACCTGCACACCGAATACTCGCTCCTCGACGGGATGGCCCGGACCAAGGAGGTCGCCGCCAAGGCGAAGGAACTCGGGATGCCCGCGGTGGCGATGACCGACCACGGCAACCTGTTCGGCGCCATTGAGTTCTACCAGGCCTGCCAGAAGGCCGGGGTGAAGCCGATCTTCGGCTGCGAGATCTACCTCGCCCCCGGCAGCCTGGAGGACAAGAAGGACATCCCCGGCCGCAAGCGGGCCTGCCACATGACCTTGCTGGCCGAAACCGACGAGGGCTGGAGCAACTTGCAGAAACTCGTCTCGCTCGGCCACCTCGAGGGCCTCTACTACGGCAAGCCGCGGGTCGACCGCGCCGCGCTGCGCAAGTTCGCCAAGGGCATCATCTGCCTCAGCGGCTGCATTTCCGGCCCGGTCAACGAGTGGCTGCTGCTCGGCGACGAAGGCAAGGCGCGCGAGACGATGGCCGAGCTGGTCGAGATCTTCGGCAAGGAGAACCTCTACGTGGAAATCCACGACCACGGCCTGGAACCGCAGCGCAAGATCACCCCGGGCCTGCTCAAGCTGGCCGCGG
>CAMCYK010000314.1 GCA_945883695.1 Akkermansia muciniphila
GCTCGGCACTTCCCCGCTAGTTCGAACGCTCCGCACCACCCCCACACTCCGCCTCCTCTACTCACCCACTGATCCCTGCTCACTGATCACTCGGCACTCTGCCTTTCCCTCCGCTTCGTGATGAACGCCAGTCCTTACTCCGAACTCCACGCCCGCTCGGCGTTCTCGTTTTTGCGCGGATCGAGTCCGCCGGAGGCGATGGTGGCGCGGGCGGCGGAACTGGGGTTGGAGGCGATCGCGATCACCGATCACGAGGGCTTTTACGGCTCCGCCCGGGCGCACAAGGCGGCGCGGGAATGCGGGATCCGGGCGATCGCCGGGGCGACGCTGGAGATCGATGGCGCCCATGTGCCGGTGCTCTGCGCGACGCGGCGGGGCTACCGGACGCTGTCGCGCCACCTGGCCGACCGGCATTTGAAGACGGCGTTGTTAGAGTCGCCGCTGGACGCCGGCGACCTCGTCGCGCTGAGCGGCGATCGCGAGGGGCCGGTGCTGCGCCACTTGCTGAAGGACGACAAGGAGGCCGCTCTCACCGCACTGCGCGGGCTGGTCGCGATGTTCGGGCGGGACAACCTGTTCGTGGAGCTCCAGCGCCACGACTTGCGCGACGACGCGCGGCTGAACCGGCATCTGATCGACCTCGCGGCGCACTTGAAACTGCCGCTGCTGGCCAGCAACGCGCCGCTCCATGCGACCCGCGAGGATCGTCCGCTGGCTGATGCCTTCACCTGCCTGCGCCATCACGTGCCGCTCGATGCCGCGGGCCTGCTGCTCGCCCCGAACAGCGAGCGCCATCTGAAGTCGCCGCGCGAGATGGCGGCGTTGTTTGCCGACTTGCCGGAAGCGCTCGCGAACACGCGGCGGCTGGCGGAGCGGATCGGCTTCACGTTGGAGAACCTGGGTTATGAGTTCCCCGATTTCCGGATGGACGACGGCCGCGTTTTGTCGATGGCCGAGCAGACGGACTATCTGCGAACGGTGAGCCGCGAGGGAGCGGTCCGGCGCTACGGCAGCTATCGCGGCGAGGTGCGGGCGCAGATCGAAAAGGAGATCGAGCTGATCGGGCGGCTGGAGCTTTCCGGCTACTTCCTGATCGTCCGCGACCTCGTCGAGTTCGCCCGTGCGGAAGGCATCCTCTGCCAGGGCCGCGGCTCGGCGGCGAACTCGCTGGTGTGCTTCGTGCTCGGCATCACGAACGTCGACACGGTGAAGCAGAAGCTGGTGTTCGAGCGCTTCCTGTCCGATCACCTGGCGGGCAACAAGCAGCACAAGAGCTGGCCGGACATCGACATCGACTTCCCGTCCGGCGAGCAGCGGGAGAAGGTGATCCAGTATGTCTTCGGCAAGTATGGGGCGCGCGGCGCGGCGATGACCGCGAACGTGATCACCTACCGGCCGAAGTCGGCGTTCCGCGAGATGTCGAAGGTGCTGGGCTTCCCTCCATCGCTGGCGGACCGCTTTTCCATGCTGGGCGGCACGGCGGAGAGCCGTTGGGAGGAAGAGGACCGGCGGAAGCCGCGGGAAGAAAAGGAGCAGGACCGGCGCGAGGCTTTTGAGAACAGCATGGCGAGCCTGTTGCCACCGTCGCACCCGCGGCTGCCGGCTTTGGAAAAGCTCTATCACGCGGTGCTCGGGATGCCGCGCCACCTGGGCCAGCATTCGGGCGGGATGGTGATCTGCGACCGCGGGCTGGACGAGGTGGTGCCGATCCAGCCGGCGACGATGCCGGGGCGGACGGTGGTGCAGTGGGACAAGGATGACTGCGAGGACCTGGGCATCGTCAAGATCGACCTGTTAGGCCTGGGGATGCTGGCGGCGATGGAGAACATGATCGAGATCACCGGCAAGCTGGGGGAGAAGGTCGACATCGCGGCGATCGACCTGGCCGATCCCGCGGTGTTCGAAATGCTGCATCGCGCGGACACGGTCGGCACCTTCCAGGTCGAGTCGCGGGCGCAGATGGCGACGCTGTCGATCCTGCGGCCGAACACCTTTTACGAAGTGGCGATCCAGGTGGCGATCGTGCGGCCCGGGCCGATCGTCGGCGAGTTGCTGCACCCCTACCTGCGGCGGCGCAACGGGCTGGAGCGGCCGGACTACATCCACGATGACTTGCGCGAGGTGCTCGGCCGCACGCTGGGCGTGCCCTTGTTCCAGGAGCAGGTGCTGAAGATGTCGATGATCCTCGCCGGTTTCGACGGCGGCGAGGCGACCGAACTGCGGCGGGCGATGGCCTTCAACCGCAGCGACGAGCGGATGCAGCGGGTGGTCGCCAAGCTGCGCCGGCGGATGAGCGAGCGAGGGGTGTCGGAGGAGGTGCAGGAGAAGGTGGTGCAGTCGACCGGCAACTTCGCGCTCTACGGATTCCCGGAGAGCCACGCGCTGTCCTTCGCGTCGATCGCCTACTGGTCGTGCTGGTTCAAGGTCCATCACCCGGCGGCGTTTTACACCGGGCTGATCAACCACCAGCCGATGGGCTTTTACTCGGCGCACTCGCTGATCCAGGACGCGAAGCGCCACGAGATCCGGGTGCTGCCGGTGTGTTGCGCGCGGAGCGGGCTGGCGACGGAGGCGATCGACACGCGGACGATCCGGCTGGGCCTGCACCGGCTGTTAGGCGTCGCGGCGGCGACGCGGGAGCGGATCGTGGCGGAGCGGGAAAGGGCGGCGTTCGGTTCGCTGGCGGACTTCCTCGGCCGGGTCGCGCCGAACGTGAAGGAGCGGCGGCTGCTGGCGAAGTCGGGCGCGCTGAACGGGCTGCCGGAAACCGGCCACCGGCGGCAGGCGATGTGGCAGGTCGAGCTGCCGCTGTTCGATGATTTGTTAGACGGGGTGGAGAAGCCGGCGGAGCAGGTGCTGCCGGAGATGACGATGCCGGAGCGGGTGGCTTCGGATCTGGAGACGCAGGGGGCGTCGACGGGTCCGCATCCGATGAAGTTGTGGCGGGAGCGGCGAGGGGCCGCGGGCGAGCCGCCCGCGCCCCTCTTGAGGCGGGCGAGTGATTTGCAGGATCTGCCGCATGGATTGCCGGTGAAGGTCGGCGGACTGGTGATCTGCCGCCAGCGGCCGGGCACGGCGAAGGGGCATTGCTTCATCTCGCTGGAGGACGAGACGGGGATCGCGAATCTGTTCGTGCCGAGGAAGACTTTCCAGCGGCTGCGGCGGGTGATCGTCAGCGAGCCTTTCCTGATGGCGGAGGGAAGGGTGCAGATGTCCGAGGGCGGGCAGCGGACGGTGTATGTGAACGAGGTCTTCCCGCTGCCGGGCTGCGAGCCGGGTCACGCGGCGCGGTCGCATGATTTTCATTGAGGCTTGGCCAGATGACCGCGGATTATTGGTCCGTTCGAAAGCATGGAGTGGGTTCGCGCGGACTAAAGATCCGCGGTCCAGTACACGGGCCAGGCGACTTCAAGCCGGTTGAACGGAGCGCCGCCAGAAGCACACAACTTGCAAAGTTGTGCTACTTCTCACGGGCAGATGAGCGGCACTTCCGGGAAGTAGGTTTGGTAGCGTCCCTTGTCGCGCGTCAGGATCGGAAGTCCCGATGCCTGGGCATGGGCCCCGATGTAGAAGTCCGCGAGCGGTGAAGTCCGGTTGCCCCCTTGTTGCCGGTAAGCCTTGAACGCCCGGGCGGTGAGGAAGAGGGCCTCGCGCGGCAAGTCCTGATAGATCAGGCCGAGGTATTCGAGGGTGGCTTCGACCTCCTCGATGCCGTCCGTCTGGTAGCAAAGCTCGGTGTAAACCAGCGGATTGACGATCAGGCGGCCCGGGAAGCGGCTCATCTGTTCCCGCGACCATTCCAGCCACACGGGATCCGCTCCCGTCACGTCGAGGATGACGTTGGTATCGACGATGACCTTGTCGGAGTCAGTCATCGCCGCGGAGCTCATGCATCACCTCGTCGGTGGTTTTTGCCGCGTGGCGATCCTTCCAGATGCCGGTGACGGCTTGCAGGCGTTCGCGCATTTCCTCGACGGTCCGCGGAGGCGCGGGCTTGGGGTCCTCGACCGCACGACTCAGGATCTCGCGGGCTTCGGCCTCCATCGAGCGGCCATGGCGGGCGGCCTGGATCCGTAGCTTTTGCTTCACGGGTTCCGACAGGTTGCGGATGGTCAGCGTGCTGCTCATGCGTGGAGAATAAGCATTGCTAGCATTGCTGTCAATTCACCGGCTGAATCGTGCTACTTCGCTCCCGCGAGTTTCGGGTCGTCGAGGTCGAGGCGGTAGAGGATCTGGTTGTAGTTGTAGCGCGGGGTCGGCGGCGGGCGGTCGGCGAACTCGGCGGTGTAGGTGCCTTCGAAGACGATGAAACTTGCATCGGCCGGAACGAGCTCGGGATGGATGCGCGGGTTGTAGAAGGTGTAGTTGTCGTGGGTCAGGATCTTCACCGCCTTGCCCCAGGGACCCGTCGGCGAAGCGGCCTCGGCATACCAGATCTCGCCGAAGGCGGAGGGCTTGCCGAAGTGCTGGGTGAAGACGGTGATCCACTTTTTGCGGAAGGGATTCCAGGCGATGGAGCCGCGGTGGGGTTTGACCTCGTTGCCGTCCTCGGCCGAGCGCGGGGCGGCGGGTTCGGGGACTTTTTCCCAGGTGGTGCGATTCTCCCAGGCTTCGAAGGTTGCGGGGCAGCGCAGGGTCGGGAAGGGATCGCCGAAGAGCGCCCACTCCTTCCCCGCGGGGTCTTGCCAGAAGACCGGATGGCCTTTTGGGAGCAGTCCCTTGTCGCCCGTTCCCTTGGTCCAGAGCACGCGGTGGCGGTTGAAGGATTTCACTTCCGGGTTCCACACGCAGAGGCCGACTTCGTATTCCTCGAGGGGAGCCTTGATCTTCGAATAGGTGGCGACCAGCCGCCTGATGCCGCCGGACGCGGAGGGTAGCCCGATCATGCCGGTGAGCCAGGTGGGGCCCTCGCCCTCGATCTGGGCGACGCCACGGATTTTCCCGGTCGGGTCGCGGAAGTGCTGGAAGTGCATGAAGAACGGCGGCTCGAACTTCATGCGGAGGCGGTCGGGCGTCGTCGCGGCCGTCGAGTGGAAGATGCCGAGCGGGTAGCCGGGCAGGGTGGTGTCGCCCCACAGCCAGAACAGATCCTTGCCGTCGTTCGCCATCAGGACGGAGTCGCAGCCGAAGATCCCGCTTTCGTGGGCGGGGGACTCGATGCCCAGTTTCAATGACTCCGCGAAAAGCCCGCCGCCGGTCAGGCGGCCGAGGCGTTTGGCGATGTTCCGGCGCTCGACCTCGATCCGGATGCTGCCGCCGGCGACGGGTGAAGCACGGATTCCCTCGTAGCCGAAGCCGTCCTTCTTCACGCCGTAGCCGTGGCCTTTGACATGGAACCAGACGTTGCGGTCGAGCAGGTCGGGGTCGTCGATCGCGATCAATCCCGCGTTGTCGCTGACCAGGCGCAGCTCGTGGGTGGTGCGGAGTTCGACCAGCGGGACCGGCCAGCCGTTTTCCTTGTCGACGATCTCGACGCGGCAGGGTTCCGCAGCGTGGAGAAAGGGGGCGAGGAGGAACGGGGCGAGGAGAAACCGAAGGGGGCGGGTCATGGCCGGGCGGGTTTGTGATTCTACCGCCGGCGGAGGAGGGAAACTTGCAAGGGTTTGCTGCTTCGCGGAGCGGCGCGCGGTGGGAGAGGCCGGGGGTTGCTTCGGGGGCGGGTGGACGGACGGCCGTGAGAAGCACACAACTTGCAAAGTTGTGCTACTTCGCGCAGCGGAAGCCGGTGTGGTTGGTCGGCGACTCGCTGTCCTGGGAGTGGCGTGCGGCGGGGCGGTAGCGCATGCAGTAGGAGACGTGGCAGAGGAAGGAGCCG
>CAMCYK010000315.1 GCA_945883695.1 Akkermansia muciniphila
TGCCAAGGAGCATGGCGTGCTGTCGGGCATCGCCTATCAGAAGGCGCTGGAGGTCGCGGCGAAGCAGGCCGGCGGCGGCGGGCAGGTGGCGCCGGGACAGCGGGTGGCGGATTTCCTGGTGGGCAGGATTTCGGCCGATCTGCCGAAGATGAGCTACTTTCCCGGCGGCAAGTCCGCGCCGCTGCATGAGATTCTGCCGCAGGGGATCGTGCGGCGGATGCAGACCGGCTTGCGCTTGTTCGACCGGAAGAGCCGCGGTTAGGCGGGGAAAGAGGCGCTGCTGTTAGGGTTCGAGACCCGCACCAGTTCGCCGGTGCGGATCCCGCGGCGGGATGACACGCTGGAGCATCCCGAACTGAAGGGGCTTTATCCCTGCGGGGAGGGCGCGGGATTCGCCGGCGGGATCGTCAGCGCGGCGCTGGACGGGATGCGGGTGGCGGAGGCGTTGTAGCGATGTAGCGATGTAGCGTAACGTTGCACGTTGCGATAGGGGTGCGGACCGCTTCACCGGAGAGCTTCGTGGCCGGGCGAACGGACGGCCGCGAGAAGCACGCAACTTGCAAAGTCGCGCTACTTCGGGAACCGCGTCCGCGGTTCCCAGTCTAACAGCTCCTTGGCTTTCCTGACATCCGCCAGGGTCGCGGGCACGTCGGCGGGATGTTCGGGGCCGTATTCCACCTTCGCCGCGAGCCCGGTCCACCGCTCGGCGGCGCGCAGCATGTCGATCACCGAATGGTTCGTCCCGGTGCCGATGTTGAACACCTCGAAGCCGCTGCCGCTCCACCCGACCGCCGCTTCCACCGCCCGGGCCACGTCGGACACGTGGGTGAGGTCGCGCCGCTGGCGGCCGTCGCCGTGGATCGTGATGGTTTCCCCGGCGAGGATCTTCCGCCGGAACGACTCCAGCGCGAGGTCCGGCCGCTGGCCATCTCCCCACACCGCGAAGAGCCGGAGCGCGATGAAGTCGAGACCGTGGAGCCGCGCATAAAGCCGGCCCCACTGCTCGCCCTGCTGCTTCGTCAGGGCGTAGGGGCTGCACGGCGAAAGGGGATCGTCCTCGGCGCTTGGTTTGCCATCGGTCGGACCGTAGACGCTCGACGAGGAGGCGAAGATGAAGCGCGGGGTGTCGTGCTGCCGCGCGTGCTCCAACAAGCGAAGCGTTCCCGCGAGATTCGTCTCGAGGTAGTCGAGCGGCCGCTCGATGGACGGCCGCACCCCGCCGAGCGCGCCGAGGTGCACGATGGCGTCGAAGCGACTCCGCGGGAGTTGCCCGTGGCGGAGGTCGCACACGATTTCCCGCACGGGTTCCGGATGCGGGGTCGACGACAGGCGGTGATCCATCGCCGTGACGGGGTGCCCCGCGGCCAGCAGGTGGCGGACGACGTGGCGGCCGATGAATCCGGAGGCACCGGTGATGAGGACGGTGGGCATGTTAGACGGCATCCGGCAGGAAGAGTTGGAGGTAGTCGTGGGTCATCCGCTCCAGCGTGAAGTGCCGGCGGATGTGCTCGCGGGCGGCCTGGCTCATCGCGTCGCGGCGGGCGGGGTCGGTGGTGATTTCGATCATCGCCGCGGCGAGGGCGGGGACGTTCCGGGCGGGGACGAGGAAGCCGTTGACGCCATCGACCACCTGTTCGGAGGCACCGCCGACATCGGTCGCGATCACCGGCAAGCCGGAGGCGAGGGCTTCGAGCGAGGCGTTCGGGCAGCCGGCGGGATCGGAGATCATCGCGAAAACATCGCAGCCCTCGTGGAAGCCGCCGATGTCGCGGGTCTCGCCGAGCCACTCGACCGGCAGGCCTTCGGCGAGCTGCCGCAAATCCGCGGCGCATTCTTCCGCGCCGGTTTCCACGCCGCCGGCGATGCGCAGGACGCTTTCGGGCAAGGCCGGCAGGGCGAGGCGGAAGGCCTCGATCAATTCATCGAGCCGCTTTTGCGGGCTGATCCGTGCCGCGGTGCCGAAGACGAAGGCACCGCTGACCGCAGGTCGGCGGCGCGAGGTTTCGGGCAGGAAGATGCCGTTGGGGATCACCTTCACCGGCGCGCCGATCGCTTCCGCCCGCTTGGCTTCGGCGCGGTACTTCACGACGAAGCTCGTCAACTGCCGGCCGTAGTCCGCCGGCACGCGGCAGGGCAGTCCGGGCGGAGGATTCTCCATCGCGCGCTCGAAGGAGCCGAACCACATCTCGCCGGGTGAAATGTCGTACACCGGGGTGAAAGGCAGGGCGTCGGCGAGCAGCAGCTTGTGAAGGGTGATCGCGTTCCAGAAGAACACCGCGGCGGGCGGGTCGGCGGTCATTTCGGCGAGGATGAGGTCGACGGCTTCCTGGGCCTCGATCAGGCCGCAGGGCGGCGGGACGAAGACCTCGATGCCACGCTCTAACAGATCAGTCCGGCCCGCGGTCGGGTGTTCCGGGTATTCCTGGAGCAAGGCGATGCGGACCCGGTGGCCGCGGGCGTGGATGGACTTGGCGAGGCGGCGGAGGGATGACTGAGCGCCGCCCATCGAGAGGTTGTTGGAGACGAACCACAGCGTGGTGGGCTTGGTCGCGGGTTGGCAGGCGGCTTGCCGGGCGAAGCGGGCGACGCGTGAGGCCATGCGGTCGGTGGCGAAGTCGCGCCAGACGAGGCGGTGGGCGGAGGGCGGGGGAGAGAGCAGGGCGTTGGCGATGGCTTTGGCGAAGGCCGTCAAGGAGTGGGGACACTCCTGTCCCCGCCCGGCCGGGCTCACGGCAGGAGTGTCGTGTCTCCTTAGGGGCTCGATCAAGGTGACCGCGGGATTGCGCCAGGCGAGCTCGCGGGTGCCGCCGCTGTCGCAGGCGATCACCGGGCGGCCGGAGGACAGGGCTTCGAGATGGGCGAGGCTGAGGCCTTCGTGGGCGCTGCACGAAACGAGGGCGTGGGCCGCAGCCAGCACGTCTCGCACCGGCACCTTGCCGTCGGTCCACGTGAGCTCGATCCGGTGCTCCGCCGCCTCGCGATCGACCGCGGCACGGCATTCGATCGCGTCGGTGAGGGCGGGCGAGGCTTCCCCGGCGATCACCAGCCGCAGCGGCCGGTCGATGCCCCTCGCGGCGAGTTCATTGCGGGTCGCGGCGACGATCGCGGGCAGAAGATCGAGTCGTTTCTGCGGCCGCGGGTTGGCGACGCAGGCGAGGGTGAAGCCGTCGTCGGCGGGAGGGAGCGGCGTTTCGGGAAACTGGTTCGGCCGGATGCCGTTCCAGACGGTGCGCGATGGAAGATGCGGCAGGGACTCGCGGAGTTCCGCCCCGGCGGCTTGCGAGCAGGCGAGGAGCAGCGAGACGTCGCCGGTTTCCAGCGATTCCCAATCGCGGGGCCAGCCGGCGCGGGCGTTGTGGACGGTGGCCATGACGGGAATGCCGGACTTTGAAAGTGCCCTTGTTTGGTCGGCATCGGTGAGATGGACGTGGAGGACATCGGCACCGCCGCGGATCGCGAGGCGGGCGAGGAAGGCGGCGCGTTCGGCGCGTGGCAGATGGGAAAGATCGAGGTTGCCGGGCGGGGCGTCGAAGGGCCTGCGATGGGGCTTGCCGAGGACGACCAGGCGGGAGGCGATGTCGTGGCCGGGGAGGGACAGCGCGAGCTCGAGCGCGATCTTTTCCGCGCCGCCGTGCTGGAGGCTGGTGACGATCTGATAGACGGCGAGTCGCTCGTCGGTGGCGGCCAGATCGAGCGGCGACCAGTGGATGACGCGGGTGTTCTCCGGGAGCGGGCCGCCGTTCAAGCGGGCCGCCGCGGTGAGCGGGGACGCGTGCCATTCGCAGACCGGCGGCGGGAGATCGGGCGGGTAGTCGCCGCCGTGTTTCGCGTGGAAGTCGCACCAGTCGCCGGACGTGGGAAGGCCGATGGCGACGAGCGGCCGGCCTTCTAACAGAGGCGGCGGGCGGAAGGACTCGGGGGTGCGGAGGACCTGGCCGGCGCGGATGAGCAGGCAGGGGGAGCCGGGATCGGAGGTGGGATGAGTCGTGAAGCCGGCGGCGTCGAGGCTGCGGCGGGTGCGGGCGGCGAGCCAGGGGCGGCGGGGGTCGGGGGCGAGGATGCGGGCGACGGGGAGCTTTGCGCTTCCGCCGCGCGTTGAGGAGGCTTGCGGCAGGATGCCGCAGCCACTTTTTGGGATTGATCGTGAATGCGACACCGCGGGTCAGTAGGCCGAGGGGAAGATCGGGGGGCGGCGGCGTTCTTCGCGGCGGTCGTCGTCGTCGTCGCGGGGGAAAGGTGGCGGGGTGCTCACGTATTCCTCCCTTGTCGAGGCGAGTTCTTCGCCGCCATCGACCGCGACGACGCTGACCGATTCGGGGAAGCCTCCGGTGAACACGAACTGGCCTTCGACGCCGGGGCGATAGAGCAGCTCTTGTTCGGCGGCGACGCCGGCGACAACGTAGCGGACTTTCAGCAAGGTGCCTTCGGGCCAGTTGCCGTCGATCCAGAAGCCGTCGTCCACCTTGCGGATGGGTGCCCGGCCCGGCGGCATGTGCGAGGGGTCGAGGAAGGCCCGGGCGGGTGGGGTGGCTCGCGACTTGCGAATCCAGTGGACCAGCATGCCCGCAATGGCCAGCGGGATCAGGAGGCAAAGCAGTCCGCCGAAGGGATTGGAGGGTTTGGCAGGTCGCGCGGGCGGATCGGAGGGAGGGGCCTGGCTTGGCCGGGCCGGCGGGGTGGTTTCGACCGGGCGGGACTCGGCTTCAACCGGCGGCCACTCATCCTCGTCGATTGGCAAGGCTCGGAGTGTCTCATCCGGCTCCAGCGCGGCGACGATGCGGAAGCCGATGTCGGCGTTCCTGCTGCGCGGGTCGGCGCGGTAGCGGGCGGCGCTGCGGGTGTTCTTCGCGTCGCGGATCCACGAGCCGCCGCGGAGGACGCGGCGCGGCTTGTCGCTGAGGTTGGGATTGTCCTGGCGCGGGTCGACCGCGGGACCGGCGGGATAGGGCGCATACCAATCGAGGCACCATTCGGAGAGATTGCCGCCGATCCAGAAGCCCCAGGCGTTGGCGGGCTTTGAATCAACGGGACGTGTGCCATTGCCGGCGTTGCCCTGGTGCCAGGCAATGTCCTCGCCATGCCACGGGGTGGTGGTTCCGGCGCGGCAGGCGTATTCCCACTGCGCCTCGGTCGGCAGGGTGATCGCGCGGCGGGCCTTCTTGGCAAGCCACCCGCAAAAGGCCTGGGCATCGGGGAAGGTGATGAGGCAGACCGGATGATCGGCCGTTTGCGCGAAGCCGGGATTGCGCCAGGTGAACTCCTTGCGCTGGGCGAGGACCGCGCCGTCCCAGCCGTAGCCGCCGCTGGTGCCGGTCTCGGCTTCGGTGCGGTAGCCGGTTTCGGCGATGAAGCGCTCCCACTGGCCGCGGGTGACCGCGCTGCGGCCGAGATAGTAGTCGCTCGTCAGCTTGACCGGCCGGGCGGACTCGTCCGTGCCACGGCCGGGTTCGGTTTCGGGAGAGCCCTGGGTGAATTCGCCGGCGGGGACGAGGATGAGGTCGAGGGTGGCACCGCCGCCGAGGTCGAGCTTCAGCGCCGGCTCCGCGGCGGGGGCGGTCGCGGCGAGCAGTAGGGTGAGGGCGAGGAGTCGGGAGGGCTTCATCGGGGCGATCATGCAAAAGTTCGTGATTCCGGCGATTACAAGTTGGCGGGGGAGATTCCGGGCGGGAGCGATGTAGCGCGACTTTGGAAGTTGCGATGGGGCTCGGCGGGCTGCTCCAGGCAGCTTCGAAGTTCCTGGGTTCGCCGGGCCGCCCCCGATCACAACGTGCAACGTTGTGCTACTTCGCTTCGCGCACCATCGC
>CAMCYK010000316.1 GCA_945883695.1 Akkermansia muciniphila
GAGAAAGGCGGCTTCGCCCACTTCATGCTCAAGGAAATCCACGAGCAGCCCGACTCCCTGCGCAACGCGATCCGCGGCCGGCTCGATTTCAACCTCGGCTCTTCCGTGCTGTCCGGCATGGGGACCTCCCCGCGCGACCTTGCGGACATCCAGCGCGTGGTGTTCGTCGGTTGCGGCACCTCGCTGCACGCCGGCCTGGTCGGCGAATACGCGATCGAGGACATGGCTGACCTCCACGCTGAGGTCCAGCAGGCGGCGGAGTTCCGCTACCGCAATCCGATCATCGGCAGCCGCGACCTGGTGGTCGCCATCTCGCAGTCCGGCGAAACCGCCGACACCCTGGCGGCGGTGCGCGAGGCGAACCAGAAAGGGGCCTTCGTGATCGGCCTGTGCAACGTCGTCGGTTCGACCATCGCCCGCGAAACCGGCCGCGGCGTCTATCTCCACGCCGGTCCCGAGATTTCGGTCGCCTCGACCAAGGCCTTCACCTGCCAGGTCGCCGTGATGCTGATGATGGCGCTCAAGCTCGGCCGCGGCCGCCGCTTCTCGCGCGACGAGGGGATGAAGTTCGCGCGGGGAATCGAGTCGATCCCGGAGCTGGTGCAAAAAGTCATCGAGCGCAGCGAAAGCATCGCCGCCATCGCCGCGAAGTATGCGAACGACGAACACGCCTTCTTCATCGGCCGCGGCCCGCTTTATCCGGTGGCCCTCGAAGGCGCGCTCAAACTCAAGGAGATCTCGTACATCCACGCCGAGGGCTACCACGCCGCCGAACTCAAGCACGGACCGATCGCGCTTTTGCAGGAAGGCACGCCGGTCATCGCGTTGGCCAACGACATTCCCGGCAAGGACAAGACCCTCGGCAACGTCGAGGAATGCCGTGCCCGCGGCGCGAGGATCCTGGGCATCGTCACCGAAGGCGACCACGAGGCGATGGAAGCGATGGACGACGTGATCGAGGTCCCCGCCTGCCATCCCTTGGTCAGCACCATCCCGACGGTGGTCGCCCTGCAGTTGCTGGCCTACCACATCGCCAACGCCCGCGGCTGCGAGATCGACCAGCCAAGGAATCTGGCGAAAAGCGTGACGGTGGAGTGACGGTCAGATCACCCGGCACCAGAGCAGCTTGAGGTAGCGAGACTCCGGGTAGTTCGAGAGCGTCGGGTGATCGGGGCCGGCGCCGGTCCGGTCGAAAATCTGCAAGCGGCGGTCCTGGCGGTGGGCGGCGGAGACGACGATCTTCTCGAATTCGTCGGCCGTCAGCATGCCGGAGCAGGAGCAGGTGACGAACAAGCCGCCGGGCTTGACCATCTTGAGCGCGAGCTTGTTGAGGTCGTGGTACTTGTTGTGGCCGAGCTGGTCCTCCTTGCCGTGGATGAACTTCGGCGGGTCGGCGATCACGAGGTCCCACTGGCGGCCGTTCTCGATCATCGTGCGGCCCCAGGTGAAGGCGTCGGCGTGGGTGAACTTGATCCGCTGCTGGTTGAGGTTGCCGTTGCGCTTGGCCATCTCGATCGAGACCTCGTCGAGATCGACCGCGGTGACCTCGCTGGCCCCGGCGAGGGCGGCGCTGACCGAGAAGCCGCCGGTGTAGCAGCAGAGGTCGAGCACGCTGCGGCCTTCGGCCATCGCGGCGAATTTCTTCCGGTTCTCGCGCTGGTCGCAGAAGAAGCCGGTCTTGTGGCCGCCGGCGGGGTCGATCTGGAAGGTCACGCCGTTTTCGCGGATTTTCAGCGGGCGGATTTCCTGTGACAGGTGGTGGGTCAGCGAGGGGATGCCCTCGATCCGGGCGAGGTCGGGATCGACGCGGACGTGGACCTTGTCGGTGTCGAAGGCCTCGTGCAGCGCGGGGATCCAGGCGTCGAGCCGCTGGTAGGCGGCGAGGTTGGTGACTTCGAGCGAAAGGACCTTGCCGAACTTGTCGGCGACCAGCCCGGGCATCTGGTCGGCGTCGCCGTGGATCGCGCGGTAGGCTTCCGTGGTCTCGTCGAGCTTCAGGATCTCGCGGCGGAGTTCGGCGGCGCGCCGGATGGCGCCGAGGAAGAAGTCCTCGCCGACGACCTCGCCGCCGTGGTCGAACACCCGCAGCGGCATGCCGGCCTTCGGGTTCCAGAAGCCGCTGCCGAAGGGTTTGCCCTCCTTGTCGAGGACTTCAACCAGCGAGCCCGGTTTGGCATCGCGGGTGACCTCGCCGATCATGCGGGGCCAGATCGCGGGGTGGTAGCTGAAGTATTTGAGGCGGACGGTCGGCACGGGCGGAGCGTGGGACGGGGAAGGGGAAGGGTGCAAGGACGGAGCGCGGGAGTGATCGTGGACTGCGTGCAGCCTGCTGCCGCTTTGTTGCCACAGCCCGCTGTGGAGTCAGGACCGAACCCGTCAGCAGGCTGACGGAGGGAAAGCGGCAGCGGGCTGCCGCAGTCCAAGGGGGGCGGCCCGCGGGACCTCGCGTCCTTCTCCTCCAGCAGGCGACCCGGATGCAAGGCGCCGCCGCCGTTGCCGGCGACCCCGAGAACAATCAACGGAGCGAGGCGGTCATGACCCCGTCGAGGTCCGGACTGAAATTTTCGAGCCGCCGCGCGGAGGCGGTGAGCTCGCCTTCGCGCTCGATGACATCGACGGTGGCGGGGAAAAAGCCGTAACCGCTCTTGCGCCACTCCGACCACGCTTCCCGCGGGCCGTCCCAGATGCGATGGGCCAGGCATTCGATCTTCACCTGGTAACGCCGGCTAACCCCTTGCCGGCGATCTTCGTCGGTCAGCGAAGCCGGCACGACGTGGCGGATCGTGACGCCGGCCAGTTCGATGCGGGTGGTGAAATCACCGATCCGGTGGGTGGTGAGGGCCCTGCCGTCGGGACGGAGGTCGATCGCGGCGGCGAGCAGGGGTTCGCTGGCGGCAAGCACCTGGCGTTGCTCGTTTTCGGGGAGCGGGGCGGCGGTGAGGGGCCGGTGGGATTGGGCGGCCAAGGGCAGGGCGGAGAGAAGCAGGGCGGCGAGCAGCGGGTATTTCATCTGGCGTCACCATGCGCGGGAATCACGGCTGTTGAAATTACGGGATCGCGGAAGATCGACTTACGCGGATCGAGGGAGGACCGCGGCGGGCCGGATCGCAGTGGACAAGGGCGGTGGCGGGGGGCACAAGGACTCCCGATGAAGAAGACATTTCCCCTCGAGGTCGCGGACCGCCAGCCGGGGCTGGTGCTGGACGCGGTCAAGCACGAGATCCGCAAGTATCTGAAACGCGAGCGGCGCAAGCCCTTGCCGGAGGGCATCGACTTCTGGGACTTCGATTGCAAGGTCGGGCCGGTGGCCGGCGAGGCGGTGGCGAAGCACCCGGGCGATGTCGAGAAGGCGATCGAGGAAGCGCAGCAGGCCGGCAGCGCCGGGGTGTATGTGGAGATCCTGGCAAAGCCCGGACACCGGGTGAAGAAGGCGGCTGATGAGGCGCCGGAAGCGGGTTGAAGGGGTGATGGGCCGCGGCCGCCAGCCGCCCGTGCCTGGAAGGATCGACGTGGCAACGGAATCTATCCAGACCGGTGCCCGCTGATGATCCGACCGGCTGCGCCGTCGGAATGAACCCGCGATCGGGGGGCTTCTACCGGAACGTGGACGCTCCCGCCCACGGGGCGCTTTTCCAAGCGTCGTCGCCGCGTGTCCCATCGACGATGAAGCGGGCGATCTCGGTGCCGTTGTAGTCGCGGTGGTTGCGCTCCCAGCCTTTCCTCGCCACGGCGATCCGTTCCGCGGCGTGGGTCGCGAAATGGCGGACCTTGTCGGCGAGATCGGCCGGCTGGTCGAAATAGACCAGCTCGTCGGCGGCATACAACGTTTCCAGCCCCGCGCCGCGCGGGGTGAGGGTGAGGATGCCGTTGCCCATCAGCTCGGCGATCCGCGATGACGAGTAGAGCGGGACATCCGAGCGGCGGGAAAGGTTGAGCGCCATCTTGGACCGGCGGATGACTTGTTCTTTCTCCCAGCCGAAGATCCCCGGCTGGTCGAGGCAGCCGTAGTAGCCGACCCGCAGATCGGGCAGCAGGGCCTTGAGCTCGCGCAGGAATTCGCGGCGTCCGGGCTCGCCCTTGTCGCGGCCGAAGAAGAGGAGGTCGTGGAGGATCTCGTCGTCCGGGGTCTCGAAGGCGCGGTGGCACTCGATGCCCGCGTCGACCGCGCTCGGGATGAAGGCGGCGGGGCATTCCGCCGTCGCCAGCGACTCCAACAGCGGTCCGCCGGTCGAGCAGAACAAGGCATCGAGCACGCCGGTCCGCTCGCGCAGGTGGCGGATCTCCGCTTCGTCCCACAGCGGGTCGACATACCACAGGCCGATCCGGATCCGCGGCAGGATCCGCCGGATCTCGCGCAGGGTGTCGGCGGTGATGTACTGGGCGTGGCCGAGGATCAGCAGGTCGGGATGGACGTTGCGGCAGGTTTCCACCAGCGCCTTGTTGGCGCGGCCCTTGCCGAAGGTCTTGCTCTTGACCGGCGAGAGCATCCGGGCGCGGTCGTTGATCGAGAAGGGATAGACGAAATGCCCCAGCCGGACCAGGCCGTGGTGGATCTTCTGGTCCTGGTTCCACAGATGCGCCCCGTCCTTGTCGAACTGGAGGTTGGCCGCGTGGACGATGCGCATGGCGGGAGTTTGGGAGCGAGGGAGACCGGGTGCCAGGAATGGAACCGGAAGTGCCGAGTGATCAGCGAGCAGTGATCAGTGGGAAGAAAAAAGGGGCACCCGATTGCAGGTGCCCCGTGGAGAGTCGACGGGATCAGGGCTTGAGCTCGAGGACCTCGATGTTGCGGAATTCGTAGGGATGGCTCTCGGACTGGAGGCTGATGTAGCCCTCGGTCAGAGTGTTGTGGCCCTGGGCCTCGATCAGCGGCTTGGCTTCCGCCTCGGCGGGGTTGAGCTTGGTGTCGGTGTATTCGAACACCACCTTGCCGTTGATCAGGTGCTTCACGAGCTTGCCGCCGTGGACTTCGGCTTCGGCCTTGACCCACTCGCCGGCCGGCCTGGTGGGCTCGGTCGAGTTGATGCAGTGGGCCTTGTTCTCCTTGCCGTCGATGGTGACGAAGGTGCCGGGCGTGCAGAGGTTGCCGGTGGTCTTGACGCCGTTGCCGGCCCCGAGGAGCTGGAACTCGAGCGAGGCCGGGAAGCTCTGGTCCTTGCCCATGGTCTTGGGGTCCTGGCAGTGCAGCATGATCCCGGAGTTCTGGATCGCCCAGCCGGGGCCGTTCTTCACCTGCTCCCCGACCACGCGGTATTCGAGGCGGATCCGGTAATGGGAGAACTTGGTCTTGTAGAACAGGTGGCCGAAAGCGTCGCCCCACTCGCTGTAGTTGGCGTAGCTGACCTTGATCGCACCGTTCTCGACAATGAAGGTCTTCTTCGGGTCCTCGCCGAGGGCCAGGCCCTGGATTTTTGGCGTCCAGCCGTCGAGGTCCTTGCCGTTGAAAATGGAGGTCCACTTTTCGTCCTGGGCCGGGGCGCAGGAAAGGGTGAGGGCCGCGAGGGCGAGGAGTCGGAGGGTCGGGTTCATCGGAAAGAATTCGGAGCGGATCGGTGGCAGCGCAAGTCCGGAGATCTCAGGCATCGTCCCGGTAGGGCTCGGCGCGGCCCTTTTCGATGCAGGAGTTCAGCCAGTGGATCAGTTGGTCGATCTCAGGGCTTTCGCGGCGCAGGCCGTCCAGCGCCTGCCAGTCGATGTGCTGGCGGGTGTGCGGCGCGGCGATCCGGTGGATGTCGAGGCGCTCCATCAAGGCTTCGGTTTCGCGCGGGTGGGCGTTGAGGATGTTGGC
>CAMCYK010000317.1 GCA_945883695.1 Akkermansia muciniphila
CTGGGCCTGCGCCGGGTTGCCATTGACGGTGGCGCGCAGGTTGCCGGCCACGAGCATGAGATAGAGCGCGCCATCGATGGCGTCCTGCGGCCAGCCGTAGGGGGCGGACTTGAAGAACTCGCGGATGTCCTTGCCCTTCTTCCCGGCCGCGATGAGGTCGAGGACCCGGCGGCAGACCGGGTGCTTGGTGACATCGCCCGGATAGCCGACCTGGGCGAGCGCGCCGACATCGCCGCCGCGGGCCTTCGTGACCACGAGGCCCCAGTTGCCGTGATCCGCTTCCGAGAACTGCGGGAAGAGCCGCTCCAGCGCATTGTCCGCCGAGTCCTGCACCTTGTCCGCCAGCTCGATGCCATTGGCCTCCTGGCCGCCGCCGAGGAAGACCTTGGAGCCGCCCATGATCTGGCCCAGCAGATCCTGAATCCGGTGAGCGGCCACTTCCAGATGGGTCTCCACCGCCTTCCGCGCCTCGATGGCCTCCGGGGTGGCCGCGGTGCCGTGGGCATCCAGCGTTTCCTGCGCGGCGATCTGCGAAGCGATGGCCTGGCGCAATTCCTCATGGTGCAGCCGCGGCAGGTAGCCGAAGAGCATCGGGCTATCGACGCCGGCGGCCCGGGCATCGTTGAGGATGGATTTTTCGTCGTCGCTCCAGCCATCCCGCAGCCAGAGGGAAACTTCGTCACTGTTGGAGCCCGGGCGGCTGGACGACAACTCGAACGCCAGCTTGCGAGCCTGGTTGGAGGTGCCCTGCTTCAGGGTCACCGGCTTGAGGGCCTGCTTGGCACCCGTGCGGAGAAGTTCGGCCCGCTTGGAGTTGATGCGTTCCTCGTCGCTCAGCGCGGAGGCACGTCGGCGGTTGAAGTCATGCGTCCAGCGCGCGCCTTCCTTGGTCTGAAGGCGGAATTCCTTTTCGACGGCCATGAGCTGGCCGGTCTTGACGAGATCCTCCAGCAGCGCCGGCACCTTCTGTTCCAGCTTCGGTCGGTCGGTCTTGAGATCGCCCACCAGGAGGTCCACCAGCGTCTCGGCATTGGCGCGGACGCCATCGTCGGCACCGGGGGTTCGCGGCAGCTTGCCGATCAGGAAGATCAGGGCGCAGAGGCTGGAGCGGAGCGTGCCCTCGGGCGTGCCGTCGCGCTGCTTGCGGATGATCTCATCGTATTCGCGCTCCAGTTCCCCGGAGTTGAGCAGGTCGGTGGAGATCTGGTCGTAGATGAAGTCCGCCGGCACCACGCAGCCGACGGCCGCGGCGGCCGTTTCGCGGGTCGCCTCGAAGACGACCTGCATCTGCGAGCGCAACTGGGCCTTGGTCCCGGAGTGGTCGGTATTGCGCAGCACCTTCTCCCAGAACCGCCGGCGCGTGGGGAGCAGCGGGTAGTCGGCGACGAAGTATTTCTCGTCGTCATGATTTGCCGCGAGCCGGGTATCCTGGAGGTGGCGGGCGAGTTCGCCTTGGTTGGCTTCCATGCACCGGGAGATCGCCGCTTCCTGCTCGGGCTTCTTGCGGAGGACCGTCTTGCGGATGACGCTCTCGACATCGGTGTCGGACAGCTGGACGCGGACGAAGAAGCGGGCCTGGAGGCGCTGCAAGCTGGGAGTGGTGTTGAGCGCGGACTGCCCGGTGCCGACGATGAGCAGGCGGCTGCCGAGGTCCGCGCTGCAATGCTCGGCGATCTCCTGCACGTCGTTCGCCCGCGGGATCTTCTCACCGATGAACTGCTGGACTTCATCCACCACCAGCAAGGTGCAGGGGAGCTGGTCGCCATCGCCATAGACCTGCTTCATGATCTCGAGCGTCTGGAGAATCGTGGGTGAGGTGATCTCCGGCCAGCCGGTGCGGATGACTTCCTGGACGTTCGGCAAGGTTCCGTATTTGGGGTCGGCAGCGAGCAGTGCCTCGGCCAGGGGCACCGAGTAGTTCATGCTCTCCACCTCCTCCATCAGGCTGCAATCGTTTGCCTTCAAGGCCGCCGTGACGGCAGCTTCCAGGCCCGAAGAGCGGAGCCACAGGATGAATTTCGCGTGGGCGAGATCCTCCGGGAGCCCGGCGGAGCGCAAAACGAGCTGGACGAAGGCGAGGCGGACATTGTCCATCGAACCCGCGCCGAGCGTGCCGGCCGCCGCGCGCAGTCCGCCCAGTGGCTTGCTGCGGGTGCTCAGTTCCTTCAGCAGATCCGAGATTTCGGACGGCAGCTTCACCAGGGACCGCGCGGTGGCTCCGTCGGCAAAGCGAAAATCCTCCCAGAGATAGCGCAGCACCTTGACGAGGTGGGATTTACCACTGCCGAAGAAGCCGCTGACCCAGACGGCCTTCTGTTCCGGCTGACCCAGCCCGGCGAGGTAGGCCTTGAGGATCCGCTCCAGGCCGCGGGCGTATTCGCCATCGCAGACGAAGGTTTCCAACTCGAAGCGGAGCGTCTGGATCTGCCGTTCGTCGTGACCGATCTCGGAAACTTTCGAGACGCCGTTGTTGAGCAACTCCAGGGTGGTGGGGTCGCGGAAGTAGAGTTCGCGGTTGGTCATGGGGTGAGAAAGCTTTCGGTGGAGGTGATCGGCGTGGCCATGTAGTTGAAGCCATCCCGGGCATCCATGAACCGGTAGAGGGTGCCTTGGAACTCGCCGGGGAACATCACCAGCAAGCGCCCGCGCACGCTGTCTTCGACGCGGTCGATCAGGGTGGAGACGCGCATGAAGTCGAAGAGCGAGGCGAGGCCGGTGATGACCACCACGCTGTCCGCATCGGACTGGGCGCAGGCGGCGTCCACCATGGCGGCGGCGCGGAGTTCCAGCTGGGTGCCGGCCTTGAGGTGCTGGGGTTTCTCGAAGATCGCCTCGCGATACTTGTGGGTGGCCAGGAACTCGGGAAGCAGGCCGGTGAGATCCACGGCGCTCCAGCCGTGACCGGCCCCGAGGGTGACTTCCTCGAACTGGGGCAGGCGCGCCCGCACCCGCCGCTCTTCCGCCGGGTGATAGACCGCGAACCATACCCGCTGTTTCCCGGCCGCGTGGGCGGACCAGGGCAGGCGGACCTGCCGGGCGTAGTTGGCGAGTAGTCGGTCGATGGCGCTCATGATTGCGGGATTTGGAACTCGGCGAACATCGGGAAGCTCAGTTCGACCACCTCGCCCACCGCGCGCAGGTTGAGAAGGCCGGCGCGATGGGCCTCGAAGGCCATGGACTTGGCGCGGTCGGGGTTGAGATCGAGCAGGCGGCACCAAGGATTGGAAAAGACCGCCGCGCCGTGGTAGCCGGTGGCGTCTCCCAGGAACAGGGCCAGCGTGACGGCCACCACCGTCGGCTTGATCCGGCTGCGGATCTTCTTCGCCCGGCCGGCGAGGTGGCCGGATTGGGTCCAGGACGACGCGGTATTGCGGCCGATCTTGTTGATGTTCAGTTCCGAATATTGGTCCCCAAAAATGTCCAACGCCGCCTGGGCCAGGGACTTCGCCTCAACGAGATCCCCCTCGGCAGCCTCCAGCACCGCCGGGGTGGTGGAACGGAGCAGGTGATCCCGCGACCAGGCGACCTGCATCGCCAGGAGCGGCAGGCTCGCCGGATCCAAGGCGTGGAGGGTTCGCAACAGTCTGAAAAGAGGGACTTCTTCATCCAGCACGTAGAGTTCCCGGAGATGGCGCAAGGTCTTCTGGCGGGTGCTGTCGGTCGTCTTGCCGAGGATGTTGCGCAGAAGGATCGCGTCGCGGTATTCGCTGGCCTGGGAGCCCTGCGGAACCGCGGACAGCACGACTTCAAGCTCCGCCAGCATGATCGTGCGGCTGATGTGCGTGCCGCCCCCGGTGAACTTGAGTCCGAACTCCAGCAGCCCGGGGGAAGCCGCGGGGAGGCCAGGTGAGGAACCGGGAATTCTTGGGCTTGAACGAGGCATGAAAGGGTCGAAGGGGCTGGAACGGCGTGGAACTAACGGTGATCGGAGGCGGGTGGCGGCACGGGCCGACGCTAAGTTGCCCGCAACTCCATTCCACCCCCTCCGCACCCGGGTGAAAAGCCTGATCTTGGCGGCAGGATCAGGGTCAGGTCTGTGACCGCGGGGGTTCCTTGCTCTACCCGCGAGCGTCCGGGAAGGACAAGTCGGGAATCTCGCCTTGGGCGGTCGTTCCGTGACTGCCGGAGGCGGGTAAGATTCGATTCTCCGGCGATTCGCGCGATTGGCTCTGCGCAGTGCCAATCGGCGGTTTGAAGGAAGGTCGGTAGCATCGGGTGATCGGATCTAACAAAAGTGGCAGGGCGCTCCGGATGCGTCCATGCGATTCTCAACCTGATGCCTACGCAGCAGGGTGGGACAAGCGCGGGGGGTAGGTCTGCTAATTCTCGGATCGAATGAACCGCCGCCATCGCCGGTTTCAGCCACCATGAAGATGCTCTTCCTCCCTGCCCTTCTCCCGTTCGCCCTGGCCTCCATGCTCTCCGCCCAGACCTGTCTAGAGGTGATGCGCGACGCCTCCGGGTGGATCGTCCAGACCATCGAGAGCCAGAAGCAGGCCGCATGCGATGCCGGTCAGCCGAAGGAACGACCTGGACGGCTGTCCGTGTGCGGGAGTTGCGCGAGCGAATGGGGATCGCACCTTTTGATCCCGCCCAGCCCCGTGAGACAACGATCAGCGTCGATGAAACGGCCCGCCGCTTGAAGATCTGTGTCGCTTCGGTCCTGCGCCTGATCCGGGAAGGGATCCTGCCGGCGAAGCAGCTCATGCCCTCCGCACCCTGGCAAGTGCCCGTCGCCGCACTGGACACCGAGCCGGTCAAGATAGGCGTGCGGGCGGTAATCGAACGCCGGCCACGGAATTTCGAGGTTTTACAAGATGAGAAGACCCTCAAACTACCCGGCTTCCAATAGGAAGGATACATTATGAAATACGATTCCGCGCTCTGTTGGTGAAGAGGTAAGCCGCGCCGCTGAGGGGATCGAGGTCGAGATGGTTGCGCACCATGGCGGAGAGGCCGTGGAAGCTCTTTCGCATGTCGCAGGGCCCCGCTGCCGCCGTCCTTGCAGGACCGCTGCATCGCCACTCCCGGTCTGATCGCCGAGATCATCGACAACCGTTTCGTCTGCCACCTGCCCTACTACCGGCAGGCCGAGATCTTCGCCCGCGAGGGAGTCAGGTTCGACCGCAAGACCCTCTGCGACTGGGCCGCGCTCGGCGCGCACTGGCTCGCCATCATTTACCGGGAGATCCAGCGCGAACACTGGCTCACCGAGCTGTCGCCCAAGAATCTCGGGCGAGTGTATCAGCTTGTTCTTGGGGATGCGAAGCGACGCTGAGTTTCAAGGGCCGAGGAAAGGGACAAGGATGTGGGAATGACAACTTTTCCGCATTTTCTTGCTGTCGGATTGACGTCGATGGGAGGAAGCCTCTATCCAACTCCAGATCATGAGACGAACGCTGCTTTCCCTCTTGGCGACCTGGACCGCCGCCCTCCCCGCTTCGGCACTTCGTGGCGACGAAATCGCGGGCTCCGAGGTCAGAACCGCCCCGGAAGCCACGGACGCGACCATTCCGGATCGGATTACTGAAGGCGCCCCTTCGTTGCCTCCTGGCCCCGTGGTGAAGCCGGAATTCCAGGTCGAAAGCACCCAGGTCAAGCGGGTGGAGGTGGTCGAGGCCCCGGAATTGCCGGAACTGCCGCCGGTCGAGGGTCGGATCACGATCAAGGTCCACACGGTCGCCGACCCCGGCCTGCCAGATCCTCCTCCGCCCCTGCCTCCGCTTGAAGTCA
>CAMCYK010000318.1 GCA_945883695.1 Akkermansia muciniphila
CACTCGCTGCTGGAGTTTGCTCTGTCGCAGCAAGCCCTGAAGGTGGGCGGTCTGATCTAAATCCAATACAAGGGGCTTCGTCGTCCGAGACATGCGATATTCCAAAGTAAATCTCCTGCCAAATGCCTAGTTATTTGCAGGACGGTGCACTAGGTTCGAGCCCTAGCGCCGGAGCTTCTTGAAGGCCCGGATCCTCAACGGATTGGGGCTTTCGCTTTTTCGGGGCGAAGGGGTGGTGTAGGCACCAAGTGTAGGCACTAAATTTGGAAAGCGCCACGGAATGGCTGATTCCGGACCTTCGTCCCGGGACCATGGCGGAAGGGATTTACTCCACTCTCCGTTCAAAAGAGCTGATCGGCGGGGTTTTGCGCAATGGATTTGGCCCCTTTACCACTGCGGTCGCCATCACGCCGCGCTCAACGAATACACGAAATCACTGACCGCCCGGCGGAACGCGTCGTTCTCGACGAACTGCTTGTAGACCTCGGTGTCGTCCTTCAAGAGCGTCAGCATCACCCGGTGCAGCGCTTTCTCGTGCTCCATCCGGGCGGCGGCGGGGGTATTCTCGCGGGCGTTGCGGTAGGATTGGTCCGCGGCGACCTGGGGGGCGATGTCATCCTTGATCCGGCGCAGGATCCGGTCGGTGTCCTGGAAGAGCGTGCCGAATTGCTCGTTGAAGGCCGCGAGGATGGCGCTGAGGCGGTCGAGCTGAGGTTCCGGCTTGCGGCCCGGTCCGTCCACCGGCACCGGCGCAATCTCCGCGTCGGCATCGGTGGCGGCGAGTTGGAGGGCTTGCTTCTTCTCGACGCGATAGCTGTCCATGTCGATGGACTCCAGGATGCCCTTGGCGAGGTCTTCCTCCTTGGGGGCCGGCAGCTTGGGGATCAGCAAGTTCAGCAGGATCGAGAGCTTTTCCCATTCCTTGTTGCCGTAAGGGAGGATGGAACCGAGGAAATCGTAGGTACGGGTAAATGCCTTGGCCTTGCCTTTGAACTCCACCTGCGCGTCCTCGTCGAGGTGCTCCAGGTAGGTCGCGACACAGGCATCGAGCAGGGGGTCCAGCTTGTCGCGGCTGGCTCCGGCGAGGAACAGGTCGACGACCGCATCCACCTGCTCCGACGTGTAAACGTCCGCGTCATCGAGCGCCAGCTTAAGGTCGTGGAGCTTGTTGGGATCCGTTTCCTCGCTTAGGATCGTGGTGCGGTAGTAGTCGGAGAAGGCCTGGGTGATCGGGTCGATGCTGTTCTGGAAATCCAACACGAAGACATCCCGCTTGTCCGGATGGGCGCGGTTGAGGCGGGACAGGGTCTGCACCGCCTTGATGCCGGAGAGGACCTTGTCCACATACATCGTGTGGAGCAGCGGCTCGTCGTAGCCGGTCTGGAACTTGTCGGCGCAGATCAGGAAGCGGTAGGGATCGTCCTGGATCTTGTCGGCGATGTCGTTGCTGGCGAAGCCGTTCATGGTGCTTTCCGTCACCTTCTCCCCGTTGAATTCCTGCTCGCCCGAGAAGGCGACGATGGCCTGGTAGGGGCTCCTGCGTTCGATCAGGTAGGTCTTGAAGGCGTGGTAATACTGGATCGCCCGCTCGATGCCGCTGCATACGACCATGGCGCGGGCCTTGCCGCCGATCTTGCCGGGTGCCAGCACGTGGTCGTGGAAGTGGTCCACCATGATCTCGGCCTTGAGTCGGATCGCGTGGTCATGGCTTTCGACATAGCGCCGGAGCTTCTTGCGCGCCCGCTTCGAGTCGAATTCCGGGTCGTCCTCCACCTTCTTCACCAGCCGGTAATAGCTCTCCACCGGGGTGTAGGAGCGCAGGACATCGAGGATGAAGCCCTCCTGGATCGCCTGCTTCATCGTGTAGGTGTTGAAGGGCACGTGTTTCACCTTGCCGTCGGCGTCGGCTGGCAGCGCCGTTCCAAAAAGCTCGAGGGTCTTGTTCTTCGGGGTGGCGGTGAAGGCGAAGTAGCTCGCGTTGGACAGCAGCCGGCGGGACTTGATCCGCTTCTCGATCGCGTCGTTGATCTCGTCTTCGGGATCGGCCTCACCCAGCGCCTTGCTCATGGCGGAGGCCGTCTTGCCGCCTTGGCTGCTATGGGCTTCGTCGATGACGATGGCGAAGTTCTTGCCGGTGCCTTCGCCCTCCAGCTCATCGAGGATGAAGGGGAACTTCTGGACCGTGGTGATGATGATCTTCTTGCCCTCGGCGATGAACTTGCGGAGGTCGCCGGAGCGCTGGGCATGGCCGACGGTCGCCCGGACCTGCATGAACTGCCGGACGGTCTTCTGGAGCTGGTCATCGAGGATGCGCCGGTCGGTCACCACGATCACCGAGTCGAAGACCTCCTTCTCCGCGTGCCGGACCCGCACCAGCTGGTGGGACAGCCAGGCGATGGAGTTCGACTTGCCGCTGCCGGCCGACTGCTGGACCAGGTAGCGTTTGCCGACGCCATGGTTCTCCACGTCCGCCAACAGTTGCCGGACCACGCCGAGCTGGTGGTAGCGGGGGAAGATCTGGACCAGCTTCTTCTTGCCGGTCTTCGGGTGTTTCACCTCCACGATCTGGGCGTAGTTCTCCAGGATGTTGGTGAGGCTGGCCGGGCTGAGCACCTCCTTCCACAGGTAATCGGTCTTCAGGCCGTCCGGGTTGGGGGGATTGCCCGCGCCATCGTTCCAGCCCTTGTTGAAGGGCAGGAACCACGAGGCCTTGCCCTTGAGCTCCGTGCACATCCGGACCTCCGCGTCATCCACCGCGAAGTGAACGGCGCAGCGGCCGAACTGGAACAACTTCTCCCGCGGGTCCCGGTCGCGTTGATACTGGGCGACAGCATCCCCGACCGTCTGCTTGGTCAGGCTGTTTTTCAGCTCGAAGGTGGCAAGCGGTAGCCCGTTGATGAAGGCCGCGAGGTCCAGCGAGCGCTGGGTCTCATCCAGGCTGTAGCGGAGCTGACGCGTGATGCTGAAGCGATTGAGGGCGAAGCGCTTCGCGGCGGTTTCATTGCCGGGGGAAGGGGTACCGTAGAACAGGTCGAAGTGCAGCGGCCCATCCTGGATCCCGTTCCGCAGGACATCGATGACCCCGCGCCGGCCGATCTCGGAGGAGAGGCGGGAAAGGAACTTCTGGCGGGCGCTGTCCCGGGTGTCGCGGTAGTCCCCGATGGCCAGCTTCTTCAGCTTTTCCGGCTGGGTGGCTTCGAGAAAGGCGAACAGCTGCACCACGTCGAGGGCGTGTCCCCGGTCGTAGTCAGCCGCACTTCCGGCGATCCAGCCAATTCCACCGGCCTTTACCGCGGCGACCTCCGCGGGGGTTTCCCCCACCGCGCTGGCGCCGCCGGCGAATACCCCGTCGCTGCCGGTCAGGTGGCGGATGATGAGCGTTTCGAGGCCTTTTTCGGAGGTGTCGGTGGGCATGGCAATCAGCAGCCGAGGGTTTCCAGGAGTCGGGACGCGAAAGCAGGGACGCTTTTTCCGAGGTGAAGGAGCAGGTCCTGGAGATCCCTGCCGTCATCCTGGGCGATGGCGGCAAGTTTCCCGACGACCACTCCGGGATTCATCGAGTGCAGGGTCAGCAGGTAGTCCTGCGGGTGGCAGGCGGTGATTTCCCAGGGCTGAAGATCGGCATCGCCGAAATCCCTCAGATTGAAGGTGACGACCAGCGAGGCACCGCCTTTCACGGCGGCGGCCACGACGTGCCGGTCCTTCTCGTGATTGGTCATCAGGCCCACCAGCTTGGCATAGCCCTTCACCTCCGCTTCGGGGAATGCGCAGGTCACCTGCTCGCGCCAGTAGTCCGCGAGTTCGGGCGGATACGGGCGCTTGAGCTTGGTGGTCTGGGTCCGGTGGACTTCGTCGAGGATGTCCGCCGACCACAGCGGCAAGTAGAGACGGGGCGGCTCCGCCAAGCGGAGGAAGAGATCGCACACGCCGGCATTGGCGAGCACGCAGGCATCCAGCACGACTTTGAAGTCAGCCTGCATTTCCCTTGTAGTCGGATTCGTAATAGCCCTCGTCTTTCAGCTTCCGGAACAGCCCGCCGAGCGCCTCGCGGCGTTTGACGTCCCGAACCTTCTGGTAAACGAGGAGGTCCTTGAGCGTCACCCGACGGTGGGTGCCCACCCGGTGGTGCGGGATTTCCCCCTTCTCCATCAGGTCCACCAGGTGCTGGCGGGACACGCCCAGGAAGCTGGCGGCCGCCTGGGTGGTGAAGGTCTCGTCTTCCGGCATCAGCACCACAGCGCGGCCCTCGCGCATCTGGCGGACCAGGCTCACCAGCACGTGGAAGATCGGTTCGGGCAGATCGATCCGCACCCCTTCCCTACCGATCAGGGCTGGGCGCTCCTCGCGGCCGATCAACGCCATCAGGCGGTCCAGCTCCGCGGGATCGAGCTGGGAAGGATCGAGGCGGTTTTCTTGAGTGGTCATGGCAACGGCAAAATCCCCCCGCGCCGGCAATCTGTCAACGCCACAAACGCATTAAACGCTATAAACACAAAATCCTGACCCACGGCATTGCTTCCGAAAAACACGCTCCCGGGCTCGACGATCTCCGGCAGCCCACGGGCATCGACTAAGGCCATGGTGTGACTCGATCTCATGCGTTGATTTTCAGCAGCTTGAAGTAGGGCCGCAGCGATTTCTCCAGCCGGACCATGGCGTGCAGGGCTTTGGTCATCCAGGTTTTCATGCGGACGTTTTCCACTCAAATAAGAAACAGCTTCAAATCAATGAGTTCCATCAACCTGCCCCGAGCCAATCAAATAGGATTCCCGGCTTCCTCGGGAACGTTTGCCCCGCATTCATCCCTCCGCCTCCTCCAGTTCGATTTCTTCCTCGGGGATTTCGGGGTCGGCCATCGGCTCGTCTTCCGCTTGCTCCGGCAGTTGGGCGGCGGCGGCGCGGACGTCGAGCTTGCCGGTCACCACGTCCGCCGTCAGGCGCGTGCGGTATTCGCGTAACAGGGTGATCTCGCGCTCGAAACGGGCGATGGCGGTGGTGAAAGCTGCTGTTTCGTTTTCGATATACGTGACGATCTTCCGTTGCTCCTCAATGTTTGGACGCGGAATCCCTTTCACGCCGATGCGCTCTACGTTGAGATTACCTTGGGTGTTGACCGGTGCATCGAGAAGGAACTCGTTTTTCAAGCAGCGAAAAACATAGAAGAGGAAGTCCCGATCCAAATCTACATGAGGAACGAAGCCTACTACTGAGTCAGGAAAACACGCTTCAAAATCGAGAATAGCAACATCGCCGATGTTCGCAGCAATAGTCATGCACAGTGTTCCTTTTGGAAACAATTTGCTAACCAAAAGCCCACGCTCATTGAGAGTCTGCTTATATTCCGTTATGAACTTCGCTGCGCGTGCCACCGAACCAGTCTGAATGAATGGGTATGGGCCATCGTAAAGAGACGGATCATTGCGGGGTCGGTGAGAAAATTTCCCTCGAAGGATCTTAGTGACCTGCTTAATGCGTCGAGCCTCCCAATGTTCCGGAATCTCCCCCAGCCATGGAATCCCGGAGTCCTTGAGTTTGACCTTTGGGTCGAGGCCCGTCTTCGCTGAAGCTACGCCGGACAAGCCGCGGGTGACGGCGCGGTGGATGATGGCCTGCTTCTGCTCCTGGAGCAGGGCGATGACCCGCCGCTTCGACCGGATCGCCTTCTCCAAGCGCCCGTTCCAGTGGTCGAGAAAGCGCACGATGGCGGTTTGTTCGGCGAGGGGTGGGA